>JBMTXX010000019.1:0-24720 GCA_049453935.1 Rubrivivax sp. | reverse complement strand
GTCACCGGCTGCGCCGCCGGCGTGCTGCTCGCCTGGGCCTACGGCAAGGCCAAGTCGGGGGAGCACGCGGCCTTTGCGCTGTACCTGCGGTACTGGTACCTGCCGGCGCCGGCCTCGGGCCTGAAGCGCACCCCACCTTCGCACCTGCGGGAGGCCGAAGCGCCGCCCCCTACTCCCACTCGATCGTCGCCGGCGGCTTCGAACTCACGTCATAGGTCACCCGATTGATCCCCCGGACTTCATTGATGATCCGCGAGGACACCTTCTTCAGCAGCGCGTAGGGCAGCTCAGCCCAGTCGGCGGTCATGAAGTCGCTGGTCTGGACGGCGCGCAGTGCGACGACGTGGTCGTAGGTGCGGCCATCGCCCATGACGCCGACGCTCTTGACGGGCAGGAAGACGGCGAAGGCCTGGCTGGTCAGGTCGTACCAGCTCTTGCCGGTGGCGGGGTCGATGGCGGCGCGCAGTTCGTCGATGAAGATGGCGTCGGCGCGGCGCAGCAGGTCGGCGTACTCCTTCTTCACCTCACCCAGGATGCGCACGCCCAGGCCGGGGCCGGGGAAAGGGTGGCGGTAGACCATCTCGGGCGGCAGGCCGAGGGCGACGCCGAGTTCACGCACCTCGTCCTTGAACAGGTCGCGCAGGGGCTCCAGCAGCTTCAGGCCCAGCTGCTCGGGCAGGCCGCCCACGTTGTGGTGGCTCTTGATCGTGGTGGCCTTCTTGGTCTTGGCGCCGCCGCTCTCGATGACGTCGGGGTAGATCGTGCCCTGGGCCAGGAACGTCGCGCCTTTGACGGCGCGACTCACGCCCTCGCCTTTGACGGCGCGACTTGCTCCCTCGCCTTCGTGGCCGCCGCCACCGGCCTTGAGCTTGGCCGCCTCGGCCTTGAAGACGTCGACGAACAGGCGGCCGATGATCTTGCGCTTGGCCTCGGGGTCGGCCACGCCGGAAAGCTCGCGCAGGAAGAGCTCGCTCGCATCCACGCGGATCACCCGCGCGTGCAACTGCCCGGCGAACATCTCCATCACCATGTCGCCCTCGTTCAGGCGCAGCAGGCCGTGGTCGACGAAGACGCAGGTGAGCTGTTCACCGATGGCGCGGTGGATCAAGGCGGCTGCGACGCTGGAATCGACCCCGCCCGACAGCCCCAGGATCACCTCCTCGTCGCCCACCTGCTGGCGAATCGCCGCCACGGCCTCGGCCACATGATCGCGCATCACCCAGTCAGGCCGCGCGCCGCAGATGCCGTGCACGAAGCGCTCGAGCAGCGCCCTGCCCTGCACCGTGTGCGTGACCTCGGGGTGGAACTGCACCGCGTAGTAGCCGCGCGCCTCGTCGGCCATGCCGGCAATCGGGCAGCTGGGCGTGCTGGCCATCAGCTTGAAGCCGGGCGGCAAGGTGGTGACCTTGTCGCCATGGCTCATCCACACCTTCAGCATGCCGTGGCCCTCGGCCGTGCTGAAGTCTTCGATGCCTTGCAGCAGCCGCGTGTGGCCGCGCGCGCGCACCTCGGCGTAGCCGAACTCGCGCCGGTCGCTCCACTCGACGGTGCCACCCAGCTGCACCGCCATCGTCTGCATGCCGTAGCAGATGCCCAGCACCGGCACGCCCAGGTCCCACACGGCCTGGGGCGCGCGCAACTGGTGGTCCTCGTAGGTGCTGGCGTGGCTGCCCGACAGGATGATGCCCTTGGGCGCAAAGCTGCGGATGAACTCATCCGAGACGTCGTTCGGGTGGATCTCGCAGTAGACGTGGGCCTCGCGCACGCGGCGCGCGATCAGCTGCGTGACCTGGCTGCCGAAGTCGAGGATCAGGATCTTGTCGTGGTTCATGCGGCGTGCGCCTCGGTGGAGCGGCGGCGAAAGTGCAGCACCGCCAGCAGCAGCGCCGCGCCCTGCAGGGCGGCGCAGAAGAACATCGGCAGGCCCAGACGCCAATCCTGCGCCGGCAGGTGCGACACACTGGCCAGCAGCGGGGCGGCAAACACTGGCGCCACCACGGCCGCCAGGCTGTTCAGGCTGCTGACCGCGCCCATCGTGCGGCCCTGGGTCTTCTCGTCGGCCGCAGACGACACCAGGCTCTGCAACGCCGCCGTGACCGTGGCGCCGAGCAGATTGGCGACGATCACCGCGTACATCATCCACGGCTGCGTGGCCAGGCCCCACAAGGCAAAGGCCGTCGTGGACGAAGCCAGCCCCAGCATCGCCAGCCGCTGCGCCGTGAACACGCGCAGCAGCCGGCCCAGCAGGCCGCCCTGCACCACCGCCGAGACCATCCCCACCGCGAACAGCGACCACCCGCTCTCGGTCGGCCCCCAGCCGAAGCGGAACTGCCCGTACAGCACCCAGATGGTGTACAGCGCAAACTGCGCCAGCGCCGTCATTGCCAGCACGCCCATCAGCAATCCCACGCCCTTGAGCGCGGCCAGTTGACGAAAGGCGCTCAGCGGATTGACGCGGCGCCAGTCGACGGCGTGACGGTTCTGAGGCGCCAGCGACTCGGGCAGCACGAACCACCCGTACGCGAGGTTCAGCAGTGCCAGTGTGCCGGCGACGAAGAACGGCAAGCGCAGATCGATGCCGCCCAGCAACCCGCCCAGCACCGGCCCGAGGATGAAGCCCAGACCGAACATCGCGCCCAGCAATCCAAAGCGTCGGGCGCGCTGCTCCGGCGGGGTGATGTCGGCCACGTAGGCATTGGCCACGGCCGCATTGGCCTGCATCACCCCGCCGATGATGCGAGAGGCCACCAGCATCGCGATCGACGTCGCCAGCGCGGTGGTGAAGAAATTGATCGCCAGCCCGAAGAAGCCCAGCAGCAACACCGGACGACGGCCGAAGCGGTCGGACAGCGCGCCCAGCAGTGGCGCGGCGACAAACTGCGCGAGGGCATACGACACCGTCACCACCCCGTACCAGGCCGACTGCTCGGAGGGGTCGGTGGTGAAGCGTCCGACCATCATCGGCAGGACCGGCACGATGATGCCCACGGCCAGCATGTCGATGGCGACCGCCAGCATGATGAAGCGCATCGCGGCGGCCTGCGGCGCGGGCGCAGCGGCAGGGGTGGAGGTCACAGGTACGTCCAGAGCCTTCAGGTACAGGCAGAAAGGGCGTCAGCCGCGGGCCAGACGCTCAATCGCTGCGGTAGTTCGGCGCTTCCTTGGTGATCTGCACGTCGTGGACGTGGCTCTCACGGATGCCGGCGGCGGTGATCTCGACGAACTCGGCACGGCTGCGCATGTCCTCGATCGTCGCGCAGCCGCAGTAACCCATCGCTGCGCGCAGACCGCCGGCCATCTGGTAGACGATGGACACCATCGAGCCCTTGTAGGGCACCCGGCCCTCGATGCCCTCGGGCACGAGCTTGTCGGCGTTCGGGTTGGTGGCCTCGTCGTTCTCCTGGAAGTAGCGGTCGGCCGAGCCATCGCGCATCGCGCCGATCGAGCCCATGCCGCGGTAGCTCTTGTAGCTGCGCCCCTGGTAGAGGATGACCTCGCCCGGCGCCTCCTCGGTGCCGGCGAACATGCCGCCCATCATCACCGTGCTCGCGCCGGCCGCCACCGCCTTGGCGATGTCGCCCGAATAGCGGATGCCGCCGTCGGCGATCAGCGGCACGCCGCTGCCGCGCAGCGCGGTGGCCACGTTGTCGATGGCGGTGATCTGCGGCACGCCCACGCCGGCGACGATGCGGGTGGTGCAGATCGAGCCCGGGCCGATGCCCACCTTCACCGCGTCGGCACCCGCTTCCACCAGCGCGGTGGCGGCGGCGCCGGTGGCGATGTTGCCGCCGATCACGTCCACCTGCGGGAAGTTGCGCTTGACCCAGCGCACGCGCTCGATCACGCCCTGGCTGTGGCCGTGCGCGGTGTCGACGACGATGGCATCCACGCCTGCGCGCACGAGCAACTCCACACGCTCCTCGGTGCCCTCGCCCACGCCGACGGCCGCGCCCACGCGCAGCTGTCCGCGCGCATCGCGCGCGGCGTTCGGGAAACTCGTCTGCTTGGTGATGTCCTTTACCGTCATCAGACCGCGCAACTCGAAGTCGTCGTTGACAACCAGCACGCGCTCCAGCCGGTGGCGGTGCATCAGCGCCTTGCCTTCGTCCAGCGTGGCGCCCTCCTTGACCCAGACCAGGCGCTCACGCGGGGTCATCACCTCGCGCACCGGGGCGTCCAGCCGGGCTTCGAAGCGCAGGTCGCGATTGGTGACGATGCCCACCACCGTCTTGCCCTCGAGCACCGGGAAGCCCGAGAAGCCGTGCTGACGCTGCAGTTCGATCACCTGACGCACGGTGGCATCGGGCGCGATGGTGATCGGGTCGCGCAGCAAGCCGGATTCATAGCGCTTGACCCGCGCGACCTCGGCCGCCTGCTGGCGTGGGCTGAGGTTCTTGTGGACGATGCCCACACCGCCCTCCTGGGCGATCGCGATCGCCAGGCGGCCCTCGGTGACGGTGTCCATGGCCGCCGACACCAGCGGCAGCCTGAGCTGGATGTTGCGTGACAGCCGCGTCGAGAGATCGGTGTCACGCGGCAGGACCCGCGAGTACGACGGCACCAGCAGCACGTCATCGAAGGTCAGCGCTTTGCCGAGCAGGCGCATGGCAGAAAGCTCCGGAACAAAAAAGGATTATAGGAATGCGCCGTCGTGCAAAGGCCGATCGCGCCACCGCCACGCCACCATCCCGGCGTGGGCGGCACCCGCGCTCAGGCGTCGGCCGGCACGCGCGCGCGCTGTCCGATCCGATACCGCTGGCGCCGCGCTTCCTTCGGGTCGACGCGCAGCGGGCGATAGATCTCCACCCTGTCGCCGTCACGCAGGACATGGTCGGGCGGTTGCCGCCGGCCCCACACCCCGGCCACCAGCCCATCGACGCTCAAGGCATGGCGCTGCAGGTGTCCGCTCAGCTCGATCGCCCCTCGAAGCGTGGCGCCCTGTTGCAGCCGCAGGCTCACGACATCGCACGCCCCGGGCGCCGGGCAGTAGACGACCTCGACCGCGATCATCGTGGGCCGTAGACCTGCTCGGCGCGCGTGACGAAGCTGTCGACGAGGGTGTTGGCCACGCGGTCGAAGACGGGGCTGACGACGAGTTCGAGTGCGCGGCTGGAAAAGGCATAGCGCAGATCGAGTTCGACCTTGCAGGCCGGGCGGTCGATACCGGGCGCGCCGATGGGCCGGAAGGCCCAGACCCCGTCCAGCAACGAAAACGGGCCGTCGACCAGCCGCATCGCCACCTGGTCGGCCGCGACGTGCGTGTTGCGCGTCGTGAAGGCGTGCTTGACGCCGCCATAGGCCAGGCCGACGCGCGCGGTCACGCCGTCGGCGTGCTGCTCAAGGACTTCGGCACGGTCACACCAGGGCAGGAACTGCGGGTAAGCGTCGACGGCGGTGACGAGGTCGTACATCTCCCGCGAGGAATACCACAAGAGGACCGACCGTTTGACCTGCTTCATACAATGGCTCGATTGTAGGCAAGGGGTATCCTCTCGGCGCATGGCCACCACCGCACACATCGCCGAGAACCGTCGCGCGCGATTCGAATACCACATCGACGAGCAGTTCGAGGCCGGCATCGTCCTCGAGGGCTGGGAAGTCAAGGCCATCCGCGCCGGGCAGGTGCAGCTCACCGATGGCTACGTGCTGATCCGCGAAGGCGAACTGTTCCTGATCGGCTGCCGGATCAACGCCCTGCGTGAAGCCTCGACCCACGTCAACCCGCAGGCTGACCGCACACGCAAGCTGTTGATGCACCGCGACCAGATCCGTCGCCTGATCGGCAAGGTCGAGCAGAAGGGTTTCACGCTCATCCCGCTGAACCTGCACTACAAGGCTGGCAGGGTCAAGGCCGAAGTCGCGCTGGCCAAGGGCAAGGCCCAGCACGACAAGCGCGAAACCGAAAAGAAGCGCGATTGGGACCGCGAAAAGCAGCGCCTGATGCGCCACAAGGTGTCGTCACCCGCGCGGGAGTGACGACGTCGCTGTGGCGCCGGTCGAGGTGCCACGCCAAGCAGCCCTGACGGATGGCGCCACCGCGCGGCGCACCGCGACCTAGGCCGAAGCGAAGGCCCGCGCGATGGCCTGCGCCAAGTCCGCCTTCAGGTCGGACACCGCCTCCAGACCGATGGAAAACCGCACCAGGTGTCCGCGCGGCGCCGCTTCGGCACCGCGCATGGCCACCAGGTTGTAGGGCACCGCCAGGCTCATCGGCCCGCCCCATGAGAAGCCCATGCCGAACAGCTTCAAGGACTCGACGAAACAGTCCACCTGCGCGGCGCTGTAGCGCTCGTCGAACAGCACCGAAAACAGCCCGGCCGCGGCGCGGCAATGGCGACGCCAATGCTCGTGGCCGGGCGCGCCGGCCACGGCCGGGTGCAGGACGCGGCTGACGCAGGCCTGGGTGCCCAGCCACTCGGCCAGCTCACGCGCCGCGCGGTCGTGGGCCTCGTAGCGCAGGCGCACCGAGGGCAGGCCGCGCAGGATCAGTTCGCAGTCGTTGGCGGCCACACCGAGGCCGAGCACGCCGTGCGCACGCAACAACTTCTCGTGCAGCGCGGCGTCACGGGTGACGACGGAACCCATCAGCACATCGGCGCCGCCTGAGGGGTACTTGGTCAAGGCCTGCATCGAGATGTCGACCCCGAGCGCAAACGGGTCGAAAGCCAGCCCGGCGCCCCAGGTGTTGTCCAGGGCGCACACCACGCCTGCGGCGCGCACCACGTCCACCAGCGCAGACAGGTCGGGGAACTCCATGGTCACCGACCCAGGCGCCTCGACCCACACCAGGCGGGTCTGCGGGCCGATCATCGCCGCCAGCCCAGCGGCGTCCATCGGGTCGTAGAGACGGTGGCCGATGCCCCAGCCCGCCAACAGCGTACGGGCCTGCTCGCGCGAGGGCCCGTAGACATTGGACGGCAGCAGCACCTCGTCGCCGGCCTTCAGCAGCCCCAGGTTCACCACCGTGATCGCCGCCAGCCCGCTGGGCGCCAGCACGCAGTGCAAGCCGCCTTCCAGCGTGGCGATCCGCTGCTCGAGGGTGTAGGTCGTGGGCGTGCCATGCAGGCCGTAGGAGTACCCCTGGTGCCCAGTGGCTGCGCGGCCTCGCAGCGCCTCGAGGCTGGAGAACAGCACGGTCGACGCCTTGTGCACCGCCGGCGCAAAGGCCGCGAAGCCCGCTGGCGGGACGTAGGGGTGATGGACCTGGGTGGTGATGGGGTCGGCACCCGAGCGTGCGTCGGAGGATTCAGCAGAGGTCATCGGCGGTGGGTGGTGTCAGTCGTTCGGAAATCGGGCCCGGGCAGTTCGAGCCGGTCATGGCCGGCACACCGGCGGGGCGGCTGAGGACGAAACGAAAGGTTTGCAAAACGCCCCTGCATCGCTCACAGCGGCTGCGCGATCAGGTCGTGGCCCTGCGTGCCGACGACCTGCGCCTGCACGAACTCACCGACCTTCAACGTGCGGGAGGCCTTCTGCGGCGGCAAAAGGTGCACGACGCCGTCGATCTCGGGCGCATCGGCGTAGCTGCGGCCGCGCCCGCCCCGCCGCCCGAGCGCGGGCGCGTGGTCGATCAGCACCTGCATCGTGTGGCCGACGCGGGCTCGCAGGCGCTCGACCGACACCGCTTCGGCCACCGCCATGAAGCGCTCGCGCCGGGCTTCGCGCTCGGCCTGCGGCAACATCCCGGGCAGCGCATTGGCCGCGGCGCCGTCCACCGGCGAATAGGCGAAGCAGCCCGCGCGGTCGATGCCTGCCTCACGCACGAAATCGAGCAGGGACTCGAACTCGGCTTCGGTCTCGCCGGGGAAGCCGGCGATGAAAGTCGAGCGCACGACGATCTGCGGGCAGGCCTCACGCCACCGCGCCAGCCGCTCGAGGTTGCGCTCGCCACTGGCGGGGCGCTTCATGCGCCGCAGCACGTCGGGGTTGGCGTGCTGGAACGGCACGTCCAGGTAGGGCAGGATGCGGCCGTCGGCCATCAGCGGCAGCAGTTCGTCCACGTGCGGGTAGGGATAGACGTAGTGCAGCCGCACCCAGGCTCCGTGGGCCTCAGCCAGCGCTGCGAGCTGCTCGCACAGCTCCGTCAGGCGGGTCTTGACGGGCTTGCCATCCCAGAAACCGGTGCGGTATTTGACGTCCACGCCATAAGCACTGGTGTCCTGGCTGATCACCAGCAGTTCCTTGACGCCGGACTCGAACAGCGCGCGCGCTTCGTTCAGCACGTCACCCACCGGGCGCGAGACGAGGTCGCCGCGCATGCTCGGGATGATGCAGAAGGTGCAACGATGGTTGCACCCCTCGCTGATCTTCAGGTAGGCGTAATGCTTGGGGGTCAGCTTGATGCCGGCCTCGCCCCGGAACTCCCGCCGGATCTCAGGCACGAGATCGACGAAGGGATCGTGCGGCTTGGGCAGGTGCCGGTGCACCGCCTGCATCACCTCGTCGGTGGCGTGCGGGCCAGTGACCGCCAGCACCTTCGGGTGCCGCGTGGCCACCAGATTGGAACCTTCGCCGTCGCTGCGCGCGCCCAGGCACCCCGTGACGATCACGCGCCCGTTTTCGGCCAGGGCCTCGCCGATGGCCGCCAAGCTCTCCTCGACGGCGGCGTCGATGAAGCCGCAGGTGTTGACGATCACCAGGTCTGCATCGGCGCTGGTCTTGCTGGTGCGGTAACCCTCGGCGCTCAGCCGGGTCAGGATGAGTTCGGAGTCCGTCAGCGCCTTCGGGCAGCCCAGGGACACAAAACCGATGGCCGGCGCGGCCACCGGTGTCAAGGCGTGTTCACTCATGGCGGGGCGGAAAGCCGGGCATGGCGCCGAACAGACCGGCGGAATTTTTCTGCAATTGCTCGTTCATCTGCGCAAAGAGCGACTTCGACTGCGCGAAGTACTCGCCCATCAGGTTCTGCATCATGGCCGGCGACTGACCCTGCAACCACGCAGACCAGGCCTCGGCCGTGAAGGGGGCGGTACCGTACAGCGCACCGTTGGACGCCACCATCCGGTTCTGCAGTTCGACGAAGGTCTGCAGGTTCTTCTCGAGGTAGGCGCCCATCACGCCCTGCATCGCATGGCCGTAGAAGCGGATGAGCTGCGCCAGCATCTGCGTGGTGAAGATGGGCACACCGCCGGTCTCCTCCTCGAGGATGATCTGCAGCAGGATGCTGCGCGTCAGTTCCTCGCCGGTCTTGGCATCACGCACCTCGAAGGGCTCGCCCTGCAGCACCATCTGCTTGACCTCGGCCAGCGTGATGTAACTGCTGGTCTGCGTGTCGTACAGGCGCCGGTTGGGGTACTTCTTCAGCACGCGCGGGCCAGCGGCCTGCGGTGCGGGCGCTTCGGTAGACGTGTCTTTTCGGGTCCTGGCCATGGCAAGGTCCGCCACGGTGCGGACTGGGGTGTTCAGTTCAAGGACAAAGGGCTGGAGGATCGCCGGTGCCGGCGCCCCTCTCAGCCCGTGGCTCAGGTCCGGCGCCGACGCGCGCCAGACCGCAGACCTTTCACCACCCCGGGCGATCCGATCGCCCGGAGCGGGTTCAAACCGCTCAGCGGACGACGCCGAGCGATTCCTTCTTGCCACCCTTGTAGGTGTACAGGGTCAGCGCGCCGTTCTTGATGTCGCCCTTGCTGTCGAAGCCGATCTTGCCGATCACGCCATCGTAGCCGTCGGTCTGGGCCAGCACCGGCAGGTACTTGGCGGGGTCGGTCGAGCCGGCCTTGACCATCGCAGCAGCCATCACGTTGACGGCGTCGTAGACGTACGGGGCGTAGATCTGGACGTCGGCGTTGAACTTCTTCTTGAACGCCGCGCGGAAATCTTCCATCTTCTTGACGGCTGCCGCGTCCTTCGGGTCGATACCACCGGCCTCGGCGCAGATGACCTGACTGTCACCCATCGTGCCGGCGGCGAGCTTGGGCAGTTCACCCGAGCAGATGCCATCGCCGCCCATGAACTTGGCGTTGATGCCAAGCTGCTTCATCTGGCGCAGCATCGGGCCCGCCACCGCGTCCATGCCGCCGAAGAAGACGACGTCGGGACGCTTGGCCTTCAGGCTGGTCAGGATGGCGGTGAAGTCGGTGGCCTTGTCGCTGGTGAACTCGCGACCGACGACCTTGCCACCGGCAGCCTTCACGCCCTTCTCGAACTCGTCAGCCACGCCCTGACCGTAGGCGGTGCGGTCGTCGATGACGGCGATCGACTGGCCCTTGACGGTGCCGACCGCATAGCGGCCCAGCGTGCCACCCAGATGCACGTCATCGGCCACGACGCGGAAGGTGGTCTTGTAGCCGTTGCGGGTGAACTTGGGGTTGGTCGCCGAAGGCGAGATCTGCGGGATGCCGGCGTCGCTGTAGATCTTGGAGGCCGGGATCGAGGTGCCGGAGTTGAGGTGGCCGATGACGCCGTTGACCTTCGAGTCGACGAGCTTCTGCGCCGCGGCCGTGCCCTGCTTCGGATCGGCAGCGTCGTCCTCGGCGAGCAGTTCGAAGCGCGCCTTGCGCCCACCGATCATCACGCCCTTGGCGTTGAGCTCGTCGATGGCCATGCGGGCGCCGTTCTCGTTGTCCTTACCGAGGTGGGCGATGCCACCGCTGGTCGGGCCGACGTGACCGATGCGCACGACCAGGTCCTGGGCAGAGACGGTGCCGGCGACCACCATCGCGGCGACACCGATCAGGCTGAAACCGAATTTCATGAAGAACTCCTGGAAATGGAAGACAAAAGGTCGAGGCAAACCCCTCGAACGCGCGCACGATACCCGAAAAGCAGGCCTGCTGCGCACAGGGAAAGTGCTAGGCCGTGTGATGCTGCAATTGGGCGCCAGACGCCTCGTAACTGCGCCAGCGGCGACGGGCCGATTGCCGATCGGCGGCCTCCGTGCCGACGATCTCGATCACGCGCTGCCAGGCCTGGACATCGGCGGCGGCGTCTTCCAGCCCCCAGCGCAACAGCACCTGCGGCGCCGGCACCCCGGCCGGCCAGGGCGTGCCATGTTCAGCCAGCCAGACTGGCGTGCGGTGCAGGCGTTCCGGGGGCGCGTGTTCACCGCGCAGGCGCACGTGCGGGATGAAGGACTGCGCGTCGAACACCCACAAGGCCTGGTCCAGCTGCTCCAGCGCAGGCGCAGGCGCCTCGACCCGGATGCGCAGCCCATCATCCTGTCGCTGTGCCTTGCGTATCAGCCTGCACGCATAGCCGACCGCATCGTCCACACCCGTGTGGAAGGCCACGGTCGTCATGGCCGATGCCATGCACCGGCGCTGACGACGCGCGCGCGCCGACTCACTTCGCGCAGCGGCTCAGCACGAACCGGGTCAGCAGCGGCACCGGCCGTCCGGTCGCCCCCTTGGCCGCGCCCGACTTCCAGGCCGTGCCGGCGATGTCCAGATGCGCCCAAGGGAACTTGCCGGCAAAGCGCTTGAGGAACATCGCGGCGGTGATCGCTCCGCCGGCGCGCGGGCCCACGTTGGCCATGTCGGCAAAGTTGCTCTTCAGCGCTTCCGCGTAGTCCTCGTCCACCGGCATGCGCCAGCAGGGGTCGAGCGCCTGCTCACCGGCGCGCAGCAGCTCGTCGGCCAGCGCGTCATCCGGGCAGAACAGCCCGCTGCGCAAATGCCCCAGGGCGATCACGCAAGCGCCCGTGAGCGTGGCGACGTCCACCACCGCCGCAGGCTTCAGGCGCTCGGCGTAGGTCAGCACGTCGCACAGGATCAGCCGGCCCTCGGCATCGGTGTTGAGGATCTCGACCGTCTGACCCGACATCGTCGTGACGACGTCGCCCGGCTTGACGGCGCGCCCGCCGGGCATGTTCTCGGTGGCGGCGATCAGCCCCACGACGTTGACCGGCGCCTTCAACTGCGCCAGCGCCCGCAGCGTGCCCAGCACGCTGGCGGCACCGCCCATGTCGAACTTCATCTCGTCCATCTCGGCCGCGGGCTTCAAGGAGATGCCGCCGGTGTCGAAAGTGACGCCCTTGCCGACCAGGACGATGGGCGCGTCCTTGCGCCCTGCCCCCTGCCAGCGCGCGACGATGAACTTCGGTGGCTGGTCAGACCCCTGCGCCACCGCGAGGAAAGAGCCCATGCCGAGCTTTTCAAGGTCTTTGCGGTCGAGGACCTCGACCTTCAGGCCGTGCGCCTTGCCCAGGCGCTGCGCCTCCTCGGCCAGATGGCTGGGCGTGCAGTGGTTGCCCGGGCGGTTGGCCAGCTCGCGCGCAAGCGTCACGCCGGCACCGACGGCGTCACCGCGCACCAGCCCGGCCTGCAGCTCCGCCTGCCGCGCCGCCGGCGCCACCAGACCCACACGCTGCAGCGCCGGCGCCGGGGGTGCGCTGGGCTTGGTGTGGCGGTACAGGTAGACCGCCTCGTGCGCGGCCTGCGCCAGCGCCTCGGCATGCTCGGGCGCCGGCCCCTCGGCGGTTGCGAGGGCGACCACGACGTCACGCGAGCCGCCCTGGCGCAGTTGCCCGAGCCCGGCCTGCGCCGCCTTGAGGAAGGCCCGCGCAGACAGATCGGCCGCCACGACGAACAGCAGTCGCGCGGCCTTGACGCGCGCCGGCCGATGGATGAGCACGGACTTGCCGGCCTTGGGCTCGATCTCGCCCGCGTCACGCGCGGCCTTCAGCGCCGCCGCAAGGCCGCGGTCCAAGGCGGAGATCGACTCCTGAGGCGGCAGCACCACCATGAGCGCATCGGTTTCGATGCCAGACCAGCCCTCGGGGGCCGTGCAGAGGATGTGGAAGTCCATAATTCACCCGGATCCTGACATCATTCATGTTATTCGATCGAGCCCTGAAGAGGCAGCTGACCCGCAGTTTTGCCGCAACGCTGGTGGTCATCCTCACCATCGTGCTCACCATGATGCTGGTGCGCACGCTGCGTCAGGCCACGCGCGGGGGCGTCGCACCCGAGGACATCGTGCTGCTGCTCGCGTACACGACGCTGTCCCACCTGGCCACGATGGTCAGCCTGTCGGCCTTCATCGCGATCGTGCTGACGCTGGGGCGCATGTACCGCGACAGCGAGATGCCGGTGTGGTTCTCCAGCGGCATCGGCCTGAACCGCTTCGTCCGCCCCGTGATGGCCACGATGGCGCCGATGCTGGTGCTGGTGGGGCTGCTGCTGCTCGGGGCGTGGCCCTGGCTGAACTGGCAGAGCCTCGAACTTCGAGAGCGTTACCAGCAGCGTTCCGACCTCGCCCGGGTGTCCCCCGGGCTGTTCCAGGCGTCCGCTGACGGCAACCGGGTCTTCTTCGTCGACCGAGACGCGCAGGACGGACGAACCCAGGCGCGGACCGTCTTCGTCGTCGTGCGCGAGGGCGACCGCGAGAGCGTGACCTCCGCCCGCAACGGCCGCCTCGAGGTCATCGGCAGGGATCGCTACGTCGTGCTCGAACAGGGGCAGCGCGCCGAGACCGACACGGCATCGGGCGAGCGCTCGATCGCCCGGTTCGACAGCTATCGCATCTGGATCGACGAGGCCGGGCCGCGCGTGGCGACCGCGCCGCCCGTCAAGGCGATCCCGACCTGGGACCTGCTGCGCGAGCGCAGCGCGGCCGGCGACGGCGAACTGGCCTGGCGCTTCGGGCTGCTGCTGGCCAGTGTCAACCTCGTGCTCCTGGGCATCGGTCTGGCACACGTGCACCCGCGGCGCATCAGCAACTGGAACCTGCTGTTCGCGCTGCTGGCCTTCGTGCTGGTGTTCAATCTGGTCAACCTGTCGCAGTCCTGGGTGGCCAGCGGGCGCAGCGACCTGTGGCTGACGCTGCTCGGTGTGCACGGCAGCGGCCTGGCGATCGCCTGGGCGCTGATCTGGTGGCGCGACAACGCCACGACCATCGCATGGCGGACACCGCTTTGGCGCGCGTCGAGATGGGGCCGTGGTGTCCCCGGGCCGGCCCCGGCCTCCCCGGGAGGGTCGCCGTGAAAACCGTGCGCCGGCTGCTCTATCGGGACATCGCGAGCTCGGTGGCGCTGGTGACGGCTGCCTTCCTCGCGCTGTTCTTCTTCATCGATTTTGTCGAGGAACTGTCGGCCGCAGGCCGGCGGGGGAGCACGATGGCGCTGGCGGCGACGCGCGCCGCGTTGGACCTGCCGGGTCACCTGTACGAGCTCGCGCCCATCGTGCTGCTGATCGGGACGATCTACGCGCTGTCGCGCATGGCGCAGGCCAGCGAGTTCACGATCCTGCGCACGGCAGGACTGGGCCCCGGGCGCGCCCTGCGGCTGCTGCTGTGGCCGGGCGTGGTCGCGAGCGTGTTCACCTTCGCCCTCGGGGAATGGGTGGTGCCGCAGGCCGAGCGTGCGTCGGTGCTGGCCGCCGCACGCCAGACCGGCGCGGACATCCAGATCGGCAACGCAGGCGCCTGGATCAAGGACTCCACAGGGTCGCTGCCGCAGGTGCGGCAATCGGCGATCCACGTCGGCGCGGCCTCGCCTGACGGGGACCTGCTGCGGGTACGCATCTTCGAATTCGACGACAGCAGCCGCCTCGTGCGGCGCGTCGAGGCCGCACGCGCGCAGGTCGCGCCGGACGGCAACTGGACCTTGTTCGACGCGCAGGTGACCGACTGGCCACAAACCCCCATGGCCGCGACGCCGCCCTCACCGGCGGTCTTGCCGGACGCCGATGCGGCAGCACCCGTGCCCGGAGCCGCGCCCGCGCGCCTGGGCGTGCGGCTGCAGCAGATCGCGGCGTTCTCCTGGCGCGGAACGTTGACACCCGCCGTCGTCGCCGCCGCCGTCATGCCGCTGCAGACGATGTCCACCCCGGATCTGTGGCGCTACAGCCGGCACCTGGCCAGCCAGTCGCAGGCGGCGCAGGTGTACGAGATCCGCTTCTGGACGCGCACCCTCTACCCCTTGAGCTGCATCGTGATGGCGGCCCTGGCCCTGCCTTTTGCCTACCTGCACGCGCGCAGCGGCGGGGTCAGCCTGAAGGTCTTCGGCGGCATCATGCTCGGGATCAGTTTCGTGCTGTCCAACCACCTCAGCAGCCACCTGGGCCAGTTGCGTGACTGGACGCCGTGGATCGCCGCCGCCGCACCGGGCGCGCTGTACCTGTTCGTCTCACTGGCCTCTTTCTGGTGGCTGGTACGCTACCGCTGACCACAGGCCGTCTTCTCGCAACCCCCGAACCGCCTCCTATCGCCATGAATGCCACCGGAACGCCTGCCCTCGCCTCCCGCCTGCCCAAGGTGGGCACCACCATCTTCACGGTGATGTCCGCGCTGGCCAGTGAGGTCGGCGCGGTCAACCTGGGCCAGGGCTTTCCCGACTTCGAATGCGACCCGCGCCTGCTGGACGAGGTCAATCGGGCGATGCGCGCCGGCCTGAACCAGTACCCGCCGATGGCCGGGGTGCCCGCGCTGCGCGAGGCCGTGGCCGCCAAGGTCGAAGCGCTCTACGGCCGTCACTACGACCCGGGCACCGAGATCACGATCACCGCCGGCGCCACCCAGGCGATCCTGACGGCCGTGCTGTGCTGCGTGAACCCGGGCGACGAAGTGATCGTGCTCGAGCCCTGCTACGACAGCTACATCCCCAACCTCGATCTGGCCGGCGCGAAAGTCGTGCGCGTGCCGCTGACGCCACGCACCTTCCGCCCGGACCTCGACGCGATTGCCGCGGCCCTGACCCCGCGCACCCGGGCTCTGCTGCTGAACAGCCCGCACAACCCCAGCGCCACGGTGTGGACCCGGGAGGAAATGCAGCGCCTGGCCGCCCTGCTGGCACCGACCCAGACGCTGCTGATCAGCGACGAGGTCTACGAGCACATGGTCTTCGACGGCCAGCCGCACGTCAGCGCCGCGTCCATCCCGGAGTTGGCCGAACGCGCCTTCGTGATCTCGAGCTTCGGCAAGACGTATCACGTCACGGGCTGGAAGATCGCCTATGTCGCCGCGCCCGCGGCGTTGATGGCCGAGTTCCGCAAGGTGCACCAGTTCAACGTGTTCACGGTGAACACGCCGATGCAGCACGCGCTGGCCGCCTACATGGCCGACGCCGAGCCTTACCTGGGGCTGCCGGCGTTCTACCAGCGCAAGCGCGACCTGTTCCTCGACGGCCTGCGCCAGACGCGGCTGCGGCCGCTGCACACCGCAGGCACCTACTTCCAGTGCGTGGAGTACGACCAGGTCAGCGATCTGCCCGAAGCCGCTTTCTGCCAGTGGCTCACGCGCGAGGTCGGCGTGGCGGCGATCCCGCTGTCGGCCTTCTACGAGGACGGCTTCGACCAGGGGATCGCTCGGCTGTGCTTCGCCAAGAAGGACGAAACCCTGGAAAAGGCGCTGGAGCGGCTGGCCAAACTTTGAAGGTCCGAACCGGCGCCGGTCGGATCCGCTGCCGGACGGGTCACAGGCATTGGGTCACGGGCGTCGGGTCACCGCCGTCGGGTCAGAGCCTGGCGGACTTGATGATGCGCGGCGGTGCGACCGCCCCGGACCCGCCGGACGGCGCCTCCTCGATCATCGGCACATCCACTGACGACCATTCGATGGCCTGAGACTGGGTCGGCTGCGTCGTCGACGGTGGCGCCGCCGCCTCCTCCTCGAGCATCAGCAGCACGTCCACCTCCAGCGTCGAGGCACCGGCATGGCGCTCCAGGTCCCGCGCCAGGGTGTACAGGAACACCACGTCCCCCAGCGCCGCGAGGTCGAAGAACTCGCCGTCACGGTTGCGGAACAACAGGTTCTCGAGCAAGGCCATGGCGTCGACCGGTCGTCCCCACAGGCGCTCGATCTGGACCAGGCTCGCCGGGTAGTCCTCCAGCCCGCGCGAGACCTGCACCTGCGCCCCGAACGCCGGGGCGACGGCATTGAAGCGCTGGTTGAACTGCGCACGCAGCGTCTCGTAGCCCTGCTCGTCGCCGATCCGCCGCTGGATCTCCATGAGCTTCAGGTAAGGCAAGGGATAGGCGCCACCCGTGCGCTGCAGGTGATCCGTGAGTTGCGCCGCGGCTGCGCGCTCCTGCCCCAGCACGACGAGGAACTCCACGTGCTGCTCGAGTTCGAGCAATTCCTCCATCGACACGGCCTGCAAGGGTGCGGAGCCCTGCGCGGTGGCAGACGGCATCAGGCGCGTGCGCTCGGACATCGCCTCCGGGTCCTCCTCGAGAGGATGCGGGCGGGCCGGGACGCCGGACAGCGCGTCGACTGCCGCCACGGATGCGGGCGTCAGCGGGTTTGCCGAAGGTTGGGGCGCGGCGGGCACATCGGACGGGGCGGCGCTGGGCGATGACACTTCACCCGCTGGCACCTGTGCGGCGAAGACCGGCTCGACAGGCCCGTCGAGCAGGCCTTGCATCGGCGTCGGCTCGGCGCGCGCGCCCCACCACCGCTTGCGCCCGCCCAGATCCACCACATCACCTGCATCACCTGCATCACCTGCATCACCCGCATCACCCGCATCACCCGCACCGCCCGAACGGACGCGGATCCACACCCAAAGGGCCAGCAGCAGCCCGAGCGCCACCGCGGCAAGCGCCCACCAGGCCCGCTCGCTCGACGCCTGCGCCCGCTCGAGCGCCAGTCTCAGCGCGTCGGCCTGCTCGCCCTGCCGGCGCAGTTCGCTCTGCAGCGCCAGAAGGCGCTTCTCCATGGCGTCGGCGCGCGCGTGGGCGGCCGCCGCCTGCTCCTGAGCGGCGATCACGGTCTCACGCGCCGCCTCCAGCGCATCCGGCGCCTGCGCGGCGTCCTGCGCCGCTTCCTGCACCGTCGATGCCGCCGCAGGGGCTGCGGGCGCGGCCGCAGGCGTCGGCGGCTCGAGCCGCAGCCGTGCAGAGGCAATGGATGCACCCGCCACGCCCGCGGCCGGATCGCTGCCCCGCGATGCCGCGCCTCGGGCCTGGGACGGCGGGCTGGCACTGGCGTCCGACTGCGGGCCTGACGCGCTGGACGTCGCAGTCGCCGTCGAGGGCGCCGTCGAGCGCGCTGGCGCAGTCGCCGTCAAGGGCGGTGGCGCAGCTGTCGACGTGGGCGCCGGCGCAGGCGCGGGTGCCGCCGTGGGCGCGGCTGCAGTCGCGGGCGCCCGTGCCAGCACCGCGCGCGGTGCAGCGGGCACCGGCGTGGCCGCAGCGGTGACGGGCGCAGGCCCAGCGTCTGGGGCGGGCTCGAAGCGGCCCTCGCGCGCCATCGGCAACGGCGGGACGGGATGCCCCGGCGGGTCGGCCAGCAGCGTGTAGCGTCTGGACACCCGGGGCGGGCAGCCCGCCGACACCAGGACGTCCAGGACCGGATCGCCGATGGCCACCGTCGTGCGAACCCGCAGCACCGCCTGCAGCGGCCCCGCGGGTGACAAGGTCCAGACCACGCGGTCGGCCGGCAGCGGGATGTCGCCCGCCTGGACCTGTGCGCGCACGCAGGCGACGGGCAGCGTCTCGCCCGGATCCAGCCGCAGCAAGACCGACACGTCCAGCGGCCGCCCCAGCACGGCCGCCTGCGGCGCAGGCCCGAAACCCAGGCCCCATGCACAGGGCAGGACCAGCAGCAACGCGATCGCGCAGGACCAGCGGGGCATCGGGCGCAGTGTCATGCGCGATCAGGGCTCGTGGGTGCAGCGCTACAGCGCGGATTGTTCGTATCGATGGGGCAAATCACTCTAGCACGGCGCAGCGCGCGTACCCCCCGGTGCGACGCCGGCGGCGGATCGGCACACGATCGGTGCACCGGCGCGCCCGCATGCTGCATGCACAATCGTCGGTCATCCGCTTCCACCCACCTCCATCCCGCCCTTCATGGAGACCTCCACCGGAACCCGGCCCATGGCCGCCAGCCACGCCTTCGACCCGCGGCCATTGCAGGCTTGGCTCGCGCAGCACCTGAGCGGGTTCGACGGCCCGCTGGCGGTCGAGCAGTTCAAGGGCGGGCAGTCCAACCCCACCTACCTGCTGCGCAGCCCCACGGGCCGCTGGGTGATGCGCACCAAACCCGGCCCCGTCGCCCGGCTGCTGCCCTCGGCCCACGCCATCGAGCGCGAGTTCCGCGTGATGCGCGCGCTGGCCGGCACCGGCGTGCCGGTGGCACGCATGCTGGCGCTGTGCGAGGACGAATCCGTCATCGGGCGCGCCTTCTACATCATGGAGCACGTCGAAGGCCGCGTGCTGTGGGATCAGGGCCTGCCCGGCCTGGAAGCCGCGCAGCGCGCCGCGCTGTACGACGAGATGAACCGCGTGATGGCCGAGCTGCACCGCCTCGACCCTGGCACGCTGGGCCTGGCGGATTTCGGCCGGCCGGGCAACTACTTCGAGCGCCAGATCGCGCGCTGGACGCGGCAATACCAGGCCTCGGTCACCGAGCCGATCGAGGCCATGGACCGGCTGATCGACTGGCTGCCGCATCACATCCCGGCTGGCGCACGCGACGCCAGCCAGGTGGCCATCGTCCACGGCGACTTCCGCATGGACAACCTGATCTTCGACCCCGACCAGCCCCGCGCCCGCGCCGTGCTGGACTGGGAGCTCTCGACGCTCGGGCACCCGCTGGCCGACTTCAGCTACCACTGCATGTCCTGGCACATCCCGCACACGCTGGGGCGCGGCATTGCCGGGCTGGACCTGGCCGCACTGGGCATCCCCGACGAACAGACCTATCTGCGCCGCTATTGCGAGCGCACCGGCCGCACCGACATCGACGAGGTCTTGCGCGACTGGCCCTTCTACATCGCGTACAACCTGTTCCGCATCGCCGCGATCCTGCAGGGCATCGCCCGACGGGCGCTGGAGGGCATCGCCTCCAGCGCGCAGGCGCACGAGGCCGGTGCGCAGGCCCGGCCCCTGGCGGAACTCGGGTGGTCCTTCGCCCGCCGGATGTGATCTGCCGACGCCCGGACGCCACCGCAAGCCCAACCCCGACACCGACAGCGCCCGCCCCAACGCCGCGCACCGCCCGCACACCGCGACCGATCTCTCCTCGAACACCCGCACAGGACACCGCATGGACTTCGACTACTCCCCGCGCACCAAGGATCTGCAGGCCCGGCTGCACCGCTTCATGGACGAGTACATCTACCCCGCCGAGCCACGCTGGTGGGCCGAGATCGAGGAGAACACGCGCGCCGGCCACCGCTGGCAGCCGCTGAAGGTGATCGAGGATCTCAAGCCGGTGGCCCGCGCGCACGGCCTGTGGAACCTGTTCCTGCCCGACAGCGAGCGCGGCGCCGGCCTGAGCAACCAGGAATACGCGCCGCTGGCCGAGATCATGGGCCGCGTGCCCTGGGCGCCGGAGGTCTTCAACTGCTCGGCCCCCGACACCGGCAACATGGAGGTGCTGGTGCGCTACGGCACGCCCGAGCACCAGGCGCGCTGGCTCGAGCCGCTGCTGGCCGGCGAGATCCGCAGCGGCTTCGCGATGACCGAGCCGGCGGTCGCCTCTTCGGACGCCACCAACATCAGCGCACGCATCGAGCGCGACGGCGACGACTACGTGATCACCGGCCGCAAGTGGTGGACCAGCGGCGCAGGTGACCCGCGCTGCAAGATCCTGATCTTCATGGGCAAGACCGACCCGGACGCGCCGCGCCACCAGCAGCAGACGATGATCCTGGTGCCGATGGACACGCCTGGGGTGCGGGTGCTGCGCCCGCTGTCGGTGATGGGCTACGACGACGCGCCGCACGGCCACATGGAGGTCGACTTCGACCACGTGCGCGTGCCGGCCAGCCACGTGCTGCTGGGCGAAGGGCGCGGTTTCGAGATCGCGCAGGGCCGGCTCGGGCCCGGGCGCATCCACCACTGCATGCGGCTGATCGGCCTGGCCGAGCGCGCGCTGGAGCTGATGTGCAAGCGCGCCAGCGCGCGCGTGGCCTTCGGCAAGACCGTGGCGCAGCAGACGGTCACCCAGGAGCGCATCGCCGAGGCCCGTTGCATGATCGAGCAGGCCCGCCTGCTCACGCTGAAGGCGGCGTGGATGATGGACGTGGCGGGGAACAAGGCCGCCAAGGCCGAGATCGCGATGATCAAGGTGGTGGCCCCCAACATGGCGCTGCAGGTCATCGACTGGGCCATGCAGGTGCACGGCGGCGCCGGCATGTGCCAGGACTTCCCGCTGGCCTACGCCTGGGCGCATGCGCGCACGCTGCGCTTTGCCGACGGCCCGGACGAGGTGCACCGCAACGCGATCGCCAAGATCGAGCTCGGGCGCCATGCGGCTTGATCGCCTGATCGCCTGAGCCGCTGCCGCATCGAACATCGCAAAACGCGAGGTCACCGCTCGAGGCCCGCACACCGCCCGCGCCGCACACACCATGGCCGAAGAAGACCGCCCCCACCCCTACTGGCGCCAGACGCGCCGGCTGACGGCGGCCTTGTTCGCGCTGTGGCTGGCGGTCACCTTCGGCATCGCCTACTTCGCGCGCGAGCTGAATTTCACCTTCTTCGGCTGGCCCTTCAGCTTCTGGGCCGCGGCGCAAGGCTCGCTCGTCGTCTACGTGGCCATCATCTGGATCTACGAACGCCGGATGGACCGGCTGGACCGGCAATACGGCATCGACGAGGGCGACTGACGCCGCCCCGCGCTCAACGAGCGCCGAAGTCTCCCGCCACGCCGACGACGAACTGATCGGGCCGCAGGTGGCGCCGCATGGCCGCGTTCACCTGCTCGGCCGTCAGCGCACCGAGCGCGTCGAAGAACGCAGCGGTACGCGCCATCGTGTCGCCCTGCTCGGCCTGGCTGGCCAGCATCGCCACCAGCGTGCCGTCCTGCGCCATCGACAGGCGGCGAAACGCCAGCAGCGCCTCCTTCGCCTCGGCCACTTCGCGCTCATCGAAGCCATCGCGCAGCACGCGGGCGATCTCCTCGCGCAGCGCCGCCTCGACGACCGCCATGTTCTTCGGTGCGGCGATGGCACGCGCCTGCCACAGCGAGCCGGTCTCCCAGGGGTTCCACTGCACCCAGGCGCCGACGTCGTAGGACAGGCCTTCACGCTCGCGGATGCGCTTCCACAGGCGTGACTGCCCGCCCTGGCCCAGCAGATAGGTGCCCAGCACCATGGCAGGGTGGTCGACATCGCGGTCGTTGAGTGCCAGCACCTGGCGCATGCGCAGGCTGGCGTTGGCCTTGTCGGGCGTGTCGATGACGATGCGCGTGGGTGGCAGCGGCTGCAGCGGCTGCGCGATGCGTGCCGGCGCCTGCGGCGCGCGCCAGGACGCGAGCTCGCGGGCGATCAGCGCCTGCAGCGCCGGCGCGTCGAAATCGCCCACGGCCGTGAAGACGCCCTGCCCCGCCCCGATGAAGCGGGCGTGGAAGGCGCGCAAGTCCTCCACACGAACGGCCCGCAGGTCGGCCTCGACCTCGTCGACGCTGCGCGCATGCCGCAGGTCGCCCCTCGGGTACGGGTCGGCATGGCGGTCCAGCGCATCGGACAGCAGCGCCCCCGGCTCGGTGCGCGCCGCAGACAGCGACGCCAGCCAGCGGCTGCGCACCTCCTCCAGCGCGGTGGCGTCGAGCGCAGGCTCGCGCAGCAGCGCCAGCGCCAGCCCCAGCACCTCGTGCAGCGTGTCTCGCCGGGCCTCGAAGCCCACGTTCAGCACGCCCATGCCAAAGCCGAAGGACAGGTCACCGCGCAGCGCGTCGAGCTTGTCCTGCACCTGCTGGCGGGTCATCGTGGCGGTGCCCCGCTCCAGCAGCGCGGTCATCAGGTCGGCCGTGCTGCCCTGGCCGCGCAGCGACTCGGCGTCGCCGATGCGCAGCCGCAGCGTGCCGCGCACCACCGCGCCGCGCGTGTCCTTGGGCAGCAACGCCACCTCCAGCCCACCGATGCGGCTGCGCAGCACGCGTGGCTCGATCGCCTGCGGCGTGGCCACGAAAGGCGCGACCTGCTCGGCATCCCCGCCGTCGACCAGCGCCGCCACCTGCGCGGCGACATCCACCCGGGCAGGCGCCGGCGCACGCTGGGGCGCGGGCGTCGGCACGAAACGCCCGAGCGTGCGGTTGGCCGGCAGCAGCCGCTCACCCGCCACCCGCTGCACATCGGCGGCGGTGACGGTGCGGATGCGGTCCCGCATCAGGAAGGGCAGCCGCCAGTCGCCCTGGGCGACGGCCTCCGACAGCACCGACGCCATCCGCTCCGGCCGGCCGAGCACATCGTCCCAGGCGTTCAGCCAGCGACGGCGCACACGCTCGAGCTCCTCCTCCGGCACGGGCTGCGCCCCGGCGGACTCCACCACCTCCAGCATCGCCGCGCGCGCGGCCTGCACGTCCTGCTGAGGCGACAGCCGCGCGCCGAACATCAGATAGCCCGGATCGTGCATCGCCGCCGCCCAGCCCCAGGTCGAGGTCGCCAGGCGCTGCTCGGTCAGCCGACGATGCAGCCGCCCGGCGGGCGCGTCGCCGAGCACGGCGCTCAGCAGTTCCAGCGCGGCCTGATCGGGGTGCGCCGCCGGCACGCCGTGGTAGGCCAGCACCAGCGTGGGCGATCCACCAGGGCGGCGCAGCACCACCTCACGCTCGCCGTCCTGCACATCGTCCAGCGTCGGCAGCACAGGCAAGGGCTGCGTCGGCCGCGCGAGCGCACCGAAGTGCTCGGCGATCCAGCCACGCAGCGCCGGCCCGTCAAACCGCCCCGTGACGATCAGCGTGGCGTTGTCGGGCCGGTACCAGGTGCGGTAGAAGGCGCGCAGGCGCTCGATGTCCACGCCCTCCACGTCGGTGCGCGCACCGATCGTCGACTTGCCGTAGTTGTGCCACCCGTACATCGCCGCCAGCGTGCGCTGCATCAGCATGCGCCCTGGGCTGTTCTCGCCCATCTGCATCTCGTTGCGCACCACCGTCATCTCGGTGTCGAGATCCTCCTGGGCCACATGGCTGTGCACCATCGCATCGGCCATCCAGCCGATCAGCCAGCGCAAGGTGTCGTCGCTGGCCGCAAAGGTGGCGAAATAGTTGGTGCGGTCGGCCGACGTCGTGCCATTGGCCCGCAACCCGCGCCGCCCGAACTCCGCCCAGGGCTGCGGATACCGGGGCGACCCCTTGAACAGCATGTGCTCCAGCAGATGCGCCATCCCGGTCTCGCCATAGTTCTCATGCCGGCTGCCCACCCGCACCGTCAGATTGACCGTGGTGGTGGGCTTGGCGTCGTCGGGCAGCAGCAGCACTTGCAGGCCGTTGGGCAAGGCGTATTCGATGACGCCTTCGAGGCGGCGGACCTCGCGAAGGTCGGTCGCCCTCACGTCTTCAGCCCGCACCGTGGATCCCGTTGCATCCCGAACTGCGGATGCCTGAACGGCATCCCGCACCAACGTCGCAGCCGGCACCGCGGCGTGGACAGCCGCCCACATCAAGACCACAGCCAGGGGCCTCAAGGTCGACCAAGGACGTACGGGCACGGTGACACCTCCAGAAGCGCGGATCATCTGAAGGTCGGGGCGGATCCGCCGGGCACAAGGTGCCGGATGTGGGGAAGGGGCTCCTGTCGATCGGAGGCGCTCAATAAAGAAGAGCGCTTTGATTCTTCAGCAAGCGAACTGTAAAAACTTGCGCCCGGCGCGATAGACCACCACGCCGTCAGGTCGATCGGCCTCGTCGCGCAGCGATTCCCAGTCCTCGGTCGCCCCTTCTTCCGCCAGGATCTGGTTGCTGTTCAACATGAACAGCGCCTTCGACGCCCGCTTGTTGATGTCCTGCTGGATGTCGCGCACCCGGCGGATGGCACCGTAAGGCAGCCGGTCCCGCGATCGGCGGTAGCACCAGATCGGCGTCAGCGAGAAGCGGTTGTGCCGATACGGGCTCGGC
>JBMTXX010000018.1:0-25136 GCA_049453935.1 Rubrivivax sp. | reverse complement strand
GGAATTCATGACGCTCTCTCACTACGCCTTGCTCGTGGCCTGCCTGCTGCCGATCGTCTGTGCCGGCCTGGCGAAGTCCGGGACGTTCACGACCCCCCGGTCGCAAGGGGGCTACGACAACGCCGACCCGCGCGCCTGGCTGGCGCGGCAGACCGGACGGCGCGCGCGCGCCAACGCGGCGCAGGCCAACAGTTTCGAGGCCTTGCCTCTGTTCATCGCCGCGGTGCTCGTGTCCCACATGGTCGGCGCGTCGCAGGCCATGGTGGACATGCTGTCCTGGTCCTTCATCGCGCTGCGGGTGGCCTACATCGCCGCCTATGTCGCCGATCGGGCGGCTTTGCGCAGTGTTGTCTGGCTGGCGGGCCTGCTGACCTGCGTGGCGCTGTTCCTGTCGCCCGTCTGGGCTTGAGCGCGGCGACCGGACGGGTCAGGCCTCGAGGGCTGCGCTTGGCGCAGGCTTCAACTTCGGCGCAGGCCTCAACGCTTGGCCACTGACGCAGCGGCCGGCTTCTTCGCCGTCGGCGCCGGGGTCTGCTTTGCAGCATTCTTGGAGGCTCGGGCCGGCAGCATCAGCACCACCGTCTGTCTGGGCTTGAGCACGGCGTTGACCGGCAGCCCGTTCCAGGCGGCGACGTTGCGCGCCGACACGCCATACCGGCTGGCCAGCGCGTTCAGGCGCTCGCCCTGCGCCTTCGCGCGCACCACCTTGCGCTGCAGGCGTGGCCCGTCGGGTGCCAGCGAGATGCGCGCGGTGTCTGCCAGCACGGGGCTCACATCCGACTGCCGTTCCTGCGGCCGCGGCACCAGCAGCGTCGAGCCGGCCCTGATCAGCATGCCCTTGGGAATGCGGTTGATCTCACGCAGGCGCGCTTCGCTCAGGCCTGTCTGTCGTGCGGCGTCGCGCGGGTGGACCGTGCGTGGGGCGACCCACGCCGTCCAGCTTGCGCGAGGCCCGTTGTGCGCCGCCAGAGCCACCTCGAACCGTTGCGCATTGTCGTAAGGCAGCAGGATCTCCGGCGTGGCCGCGGCCAGGATCACCGGCTTGTTCAACTGAGGATTCAGGGCGTGGAAGTCGTCCTTCGACAGGCCGGCCAGGCGAGAGACCAGATCCACGTCGATGTCCCGGTCGATCGTCACCGTCAGGAAGTAGGGGTGGTTCTCCAGCGGTGGCAATGTGAGACCGAAGGCTGCCGGGTCGCGCAGGAGGTTCTCGATGGCTTGCAGCTTCGGCACATAGTTGCGCGTCTCGGCCGGCATCGAGAGCTGCTCGTAGGTCGGCCGGTCGGCGCTGCGCTTGGATTGGCGATCCAGCGCCCGCTGGACGTTGCCCTGCCCCCAGTTGTAGGCCGCCAGTGCCAGGTGCCAGTCGCCGAACATGCCGTGCAGCAGTTGCAGGTAGCTCAGCGCCGCATCCGTGGATGCGAGCACATGTCGGCGATCGTCCCGAAACAGGTTCTGCGTCAGGTCGAAGTCCTTGCCGGTGGCGGGCATGAACTGCCAGATGCCCGAGGCCTTGGCCACCGACAGGGCCTGCGGGTTGAAGGCGCTTTCGATGAAGGGCAGCAAGGCCAGCTCGGCCGGCATGCCTCGACGCTCCACCTCCTCCACGATGTGGAAAAGGTAGCGGCCGGCGCGCTCGGTCATGCGCTGAAAGTAATCGGGGCGCTCGGCGTACCAACGCTCCCACTGGCGCACCAGTGGTCCGTCGAGGTCGGCGATGGCCAGACCGCCTCGCACGCGGCCCCACAGGTCCACCGGCACGGGAGCTGGTGCTGGCGCTGCGACTGCGGCGCCCACCTCTTCGGGCAAGGCTGGCCCTTCGGGCAGTGCGAGCCCGACGGGCGAGCCAGAGCCTTCGGGTGAGGCTGGCACCATGGCCGAGTCCTGGAGCGGTACGCCTTCGATGGACGTCAGCGCCGCTGGATGCGCGCCCGCTTCACGGGGCGACTCGAGCGATGGCAGGTCGGCCAAGTGGTCCGCTGCTGGTGCGCTTTGTCGCATGGACACGGGCAGGAGACCGTGCGTCATCTGCGCCGCCGGCGCATCATGCTGCTGAACCGCAGTCTCGACCCCTGCCACCGCGGGATCTCGGATCAACAAGGCAGGCTGTACCGCCACGCCGACCGGCCCTGATGGCGCCACGTCGGCTCTGAGCGTACCTTCCCCCGTCACGAGTTCCGCGCCGTGGCGGGGCGACAGATGATCGTCCGGTTCGGCCTGCGCAGCCAGTTCGGCGCCCGTCTCGACCGCGTCAACGCCCAGCCCGCGATTCGCCGAGGGCCCCGCCCAGACGGCCAGGGTGTCCGGGTCCTGGGCCGCCGTCGGGGTTCCGGCACACGCGCTCATGCCCGCGATCGCTGTCGCCGAGACGAGCCAGGTGCAGACGGCTCGGCGTGTCCAGCGCTTCATGATCGGTTCTTCCATTCACGCAGCCGGGCGAAGACGTCCACCGGGCTGTCGATCGGCCCCTGTGATGCCGCCGCTGACCGAACGGCCGGCTCGTCGCATCGCAAGAAGGGGTTGATGCCGCGCTCGATGCCGATGGTCGACGGCAGTGTGGTCAGTCCCTGCGCGCGTTGCGCCATGCACCACGCCATGTGCTGCTGGATGGCGGCGCTGTCGGGCTCCACCGTCGCCGCGAACCGCAGGTTCGACACGGTGTATTCGTGTGCACAGCACACACGCGTGGCGGCCGGCAGCGCGGCCAGGCGGCTCAGCGAGGCATGCATCTGCGCCGGCGTGCCTTCGAAAACGCGCCCGCACCCGGCCGAGAACAAGGTGTCACCACAGAACAGGATAGGGTCGCCCAGGGCGTGGCCGCCGAAGAAGGCAATGTGCCCGGCGGTGTGTCCGGGCACGTCGATGACGTCCCACGGCCCGCCCAGCAGGTCGATGCGGTCACCCTGCGCGCAGCGGACGACGGGCTCCGGCAGGACTTCACCCGCAGGCCCCCAGACCTCGCCTTCGAGCACCGGGTGCAGTGCCTGCAGTCCTCCGACGTGGTCCCGGTGGTGGTGCGTCACTAGAATCCCGGTGAGTCGCAGGCCGCGCTGCTCCAGCGCGGAACGCACGGGATTCGCGTCTCCGGGATCGACCACCACCGCATCACGGCCATCGTCGATCATCCAGATGTAGTTGTCCGCAAATGCGGGGAGGGCGGAGAGGGTCAGGCGCATGGGCAGGGTGGAGCAAATTATAGGAATGCCGGCCTGGTGGACCGGTCCCGCAGGAGCCGATGTCCTGTCGTGGGAGCGGGAGTGCGCGCAGGCCCTTCTGGCAGATGCCTTCGGGTTCCACGCGTTGCAGTTGGGCCTGCCGGCCCTCGATGCCTTGCAGGCCAATCGTATGCCGCATCGCTGGCTGGCCGTCGAGGCCCGCGAGCAGGCCGTGTCGGGGACTCCGGATGGATCGTTCGACGACGGCCGCGTTCATCTGTTGTGCGAGTTCGATGCGCTGCCCTTTGCAGGGCAGAGCCTGGATCTCGTCGTGCTGGCCCACGCGTTGGAATCGGCGCGCGATCCCCATCTGGCCCTGAGGGAGGTCGAGCGTGTGCTGGTGCCCGAGGGGCGGGTGCTGATCTTCGGCTTCAATCCCTACAGCCTTTGGAGGCTGCGGCAGCCCTGGCGGCACGACGGTGCCGTCGCCACGGCGGGTGTCGGGGCGCGCAGCGGGTCTGCGTGCCCTGTGGGTGAGGCGATCGCCTACCGCCGGCTTCGTGACTGGTTGCGCCTGCTCGGTTTCGAAGTCGAGGGCGCGCGTTTCGGCTGTTTCCGGCCGCCACTGACGCAACGGCAGTGGCTGGACCGGTTTCGCTGGATGGACGCGACCGGCCAGCGCTGGTGGCCGGTGTTCGGTGCGGTATACGCGCTGCAGGCGGTCAAGCGCGTGCGCGGCATGCGACTGGTAGGGCTGGCCCGGCGCCAGGCCCGCTACGCCAGCGCCTCGCGCACCGTGGTGGCCGCCAGCCAGTCGCACCGTGAGTGGTCTTCGCCTTCGCAGGACACCGGCCCAGGCGGTCGATCCTGACGCAGGCTTGTGCTGGGCTCGGCGATGTCCGATCCCGATCCCGGTTCGATTCCGACAACCCCTGATCCCTTCATGGCCACCACCATCACCGCCACCGCGACGACCACCACCGATTCCAGACACGTCGTGATCTACACCGACGGCGCCTGCAAGGGCAATCCCGGCCCAGGCGGCTGGGGCGCCTGGCTGCGCAGCGGCGACCTCGAGCGCGAAATCTTCGGCGGCGAGCGACAGACGACGAACAACCGGATGGAACTCACGGCCGTCATCGAGGCCCTGGCGGTGCTGCGCCAGCGCTGTCGCGTGACGCTGCATCTGGACAGCGAATACGTCCGCAACGGCATCACGAGCTGGATACACAACTGGAAGCGCCGTGGCTGGCGCACCGCCGACAACAAGCCGGTGAAGAACGTCGAACTTTGGCAACGGCTGGATAACTTGGCCAGCGCGCACGACATCGAATGGCGTTGGGTGCGTGGACATTCCGGTGATTTGGGCAATGAAAGAGCGGACAGGTTGGCCAACCGTGGCGTGGACGCCGCATTGGGCAAAGTGTCCTGATCGGATATCCCGGAAAGTAGAGGGTCGAGCTCTTCCGGGGCGCTACATTGCGCGACGGAGTGTGCTCTTATGGCTATCAAGAAATATTTGATCGTGGCGATCGTCGGCATCGGTGTGGCCGGCGGTGGCGCGTGGTGGTACCAGAACGTCTACACCGCCTCCACGGTTGGGGTGTCTGGCGGGGCTGGTGGGCCTGGCGGGGGTGGCCCGAGTGGGGGTGGCCCAGGCGCGGGTGGAGGGCCGGGTGGCAGTGCAGCTGCCGGCGGGGCTGCTGGGCCGGGTGGGTCCTGGGGTCAGGGCAGCGGGCGACCCCAGGGGGGGGCCGGATCGGGTGGCGGTAGCCCTGGCGCGCCTGCTGCCGGTGGACAGCGGGGGCCCGGTGGCCCTCCAGGGGTCGAGGTGGCTCGCGCCGAGGTGCAGCGCCTGGAAGAGGACTCGGAGGCAGTCGGCACGTTGAAGGCGCGGCAGAGCGTGACCCTGCGGCCGGAGGTCAGCGGCCGCATCCGTGAGTTGGGCTTCACCGACGGTCAGCGGGTGCGCAAAGGTCAACTCCTGCTGCAACTTGACGACACGCTGCAGCAGGCGCAACTCAAGCAAGCCGAGGCCGCGGCTGCGATTGCTCGTACCAACCTGCAACGAAGCCGCGATCTCGCAGCCCAGAACTTTGTCAGCCAGAGTGCGGTGGACCAGAACGCCGCGGCGCTCGAGGTCGCCTTGGCACAAGTCGCGCTTGCGCAGGCGCAGGTCGGCCGTATGCGAGTGAGCGCTCCTTTCGACGGGATCGCCGGCATCCGAAGCGTCAGCGTGGGCGACTATGTCAAGGACGGCGCAGAGATCGTCGTGATCGAGGATCTGTCCTCGCTGATGGTGGATTTCCGTCTGCCCGAGCGTTATCTGTCTCGGCTGAAGGGGGGGCAGACCGTGGACCTTCAACTCGATGCAATGCCCGGACGGTCCTTTGCGGCGCGTATCGAAGCGATCGATGCGCAGCTCGACACCAACGGCAGGTCCATCCTGGTGCGGGCGCGGTTGTCGAACCCGGATGGCATGTTGCGCGGAGGCATGTTCGCCCGTGCAAGGACGGTGCTGGCCGTTCGGGATGCGGCGGTGGTCATCCCCGAGGAGGCGCTGGTGCCGTTCGCCGGTCGTCAAGTGGTCTTCCGTGTCGAAGACGGGCCCGACGGGGGCAAACTGGCGCGGCGAACAGCAGTCACCATCGGCATGCGCACGCCTGGAAAGGTCGAGATCCTCGAAGGCGTGTCGGCTCAGGATCAGGTCGTGATCGCAGGGCAGGCCCGCCTGATGCGCGGCGAGACGATTCCGGTGCGCGTCGTCGATGTCGACCGCATCGGCGCAGGGCGTCCTGGGGCTGGCGGCGGTGGTCGCCCTGAATCCGGGCCCCGTCAGGGTTCGGGCGGAGCGGGGCCTGCTGGCGGTGCGCCTCCCGCTGGGGGAGGTCGGCCTGAAGCCGGAGGGTCTCCTGGTGGCAGTGCGCGACCGGAAGGTGGCCGGTCGTGGAACGGTGGGTCTCGTCCAGAGGGTGGTGGTCGGCCTTCCGGTGTGGAGTCGGGTTCTCGTCCTTCGGGGGGTTGAGCCATGGTGCTGTCCGAACTGTCGATACGGCGCCCGGTCTTCGCGACCGTGATGTCGCTGCTGATCGTCCTGCTGGGCGTTGTCTCCTTCAAGAACCTGTCGGTGCGCGAATACCCGCGCATCGACGAGCCGGTCGTGACGGTCAACACCCGACTGCCCGGCGCGTCGGCCGAGATCATCGAGTCGCAGGTCACGAAGCCGCTGGAGGATTCGATCGCCGGCATCGACGGCATCGACATCCTGACCTCCATCTCGCGAGCCGAGCGCAGTCAGATCACGGCGCGCTTCAAGCTCAGCAAGGACCCTGACAACGCGGCAGCCGACGTCCGCGACCGCGTATCGCGGATCCGTGGGCGATTGCCGTCTTCGGTCGACGAGCCGGTGATCGCCAAGGTCGAGGCCGACGCCTTCCCGGTGATCTGGCTCGCCTTCACCAGCCCGACGATGTCGTCGCTTGAGATCACCGACGCGATCAACCGCATCGTCAAGCCGCGTCTGCAGACGGTCCAGGGTGTGGCCGACGTGCAGGTCTTCGGCGACCGCCGGTTCGCGATGCGCGTGTGGCTGGATGCAGAGCGTCTGGCGTCTTACCGCTTGACTGTCCAGGATGTCGAGGACGCGCTGCGGCGTCAGAACCTCGAGGTGCCCGCCGGACGTATCGAGAGTGCGCAGCGTGAATTCAACGTCACCTCGCGCACCGACCTGAACACCGAGCGGCAGTTCGGCCAGATCGCGCTGCGTGTGATCAACGGCTACACGGTGCGGCTCGGCGATGTGGCGCGGATCGAGCAGGCGCCTGCCAGCGATCGGTCCATCGTCCGGCTCAACGGTGTGCCGTCGATGTCGGCCGGCATCATCCGCAATGCCACGGCCAATCCCTTGACCATCTCCGAAGAGGTGAGGGAACTCCTGCCCAAGATCAAGCAGGATCTGCCCCCGGGCATGGATTTCGTGATCGCCAACGACAACTCGGTGTTCATCGACCGCTCCGTCAAGGCGGTCTACACGACCACCGCCGAGGCGGTCGTGCTCGTGGCGCTGGTGGTGTTCGTTTTTCTGCGGACTTTGCGGGCCTCCGTCATTCCGCTCGTGACGATCCCGGTCAGTCTCATTGGTGTGTTCTCGATGATGGCGCTGGCCGGCTTCAGCATCAACACGCTGACGCTGTTGTCCCTGGTGCTGGCGATCGGCCTGGTGGTCGACGACTCCATCGTCGTGCTGGAGAACATCTTCCGGCACATCGAAGAGGGGCTCACACCCATCAAGGCCGCGATCAAGGGCGTGCGCGAGATCTCCTTCGCCGTCATCGCGATGACGCTGACACTGGCGGCGGTGTTCGCACCGCTGGCCTTCACGCCGGGCCGCACCGGGCGACTGTTCATCGAGTTCGCCCTCACGCTGGCCGGCGCGGTCATCGTCTCGGGCTTCGTCGCGCTCACCCTGACGCCGATGATGTGCAGCAAGCTGCTGCGCCATGAGCCCAACCCCAGCCGCTTCGACCGCATGATGGAGCGCGTGCTGGTCAAGTTGACCGATGGCTATACGGTCGTGCTGCGAGGCGTCCTGTCACAACGCTGGATCGTCGTCCTGCTGATGGTGGCCTCCGGTGCCGGGAGCTGGTGGTTGTACACGACCACCAAGAGCGAACTCGCGCCGATGGAGGACCGCGGCGTGGTGCTGGTCAACGTCAGCGCGCCGGACGGCTCGACCTTGCAGTACACCGGGCGCTACATCCAGGCCATCGAGCGCATCGCCAGTGGCTACAAGGAGTTCGACCGCAACTTCGTCGTGGCCGGTAACCCCACCGTCTCGCAAGGCTCTGTCGTGCTGCGTGCCGTCGACTGGGAGGAGCGTGAACGCTCGACCCAGGAACTGGCACGCGAACTCCAGGGGCGGATCGCCGGTCTGCCCGGTGTCAGCGCATTCCCGATCACGCCGCCCAGCCTGGGACAGGGTTTCCGCTCCCGGCCGGTGAACTTTGTCATCGTCTCGAGCGACAGCTACGAGAACCTCGCGAAGGCCGCCCAGGCCATGGTGGCCGAGATGGCGCGCAACCCGGGCCTGATCGCGCCCGACGTCGACCTGCGCATGGACAGCCCGGAGATCTTCATCGACGTCGATCGTGAGCGCGCCGCCGACGCGGGCGTCAACGTCGACCAGGTCGCCCGGATGATCGAGACCATGCTGGGCGGGCGCGCGGTCACCCGTTACAAGCGCGATGCGGAGCAGTACGACGTGCTGGTGCAGACGACGGCCAGCGGCCGCGCGACGCCGGACGACATCGAACGGCTGTTCGTGCGCGGCCGTGGAGACACCATGGTTCCGCTGTCGTCCATCGTCAAGTTGCGAGAAACCGTGAGCCCGCGCGAACTGCGCCACTTCAACCAGCGGCGCTCTGTTTCGATCACCGCCAACCTCGCACCCGACTATTCCCTGGGCGAAGCGCTGGAGTTCATGGAGGCGGCCGCCGGCCGTGTCCTGCAGCCCGGCTATGCCACCGAGCTCAACGGTGTGAGCCGGGAGTTCCGTGACGCCAGCGGCGCCTTGGCTATCGTGTTCCTGCTCGCACTGCTGTTCATCTTCCTGGTCCTGTCTGCGCAGTTCGAGAGCTTCGTCGATCCCTTCGTGATCCTTCTGGCAGTGCCTTTGTCCATGGTCGGCGCGCTGGCGGCGCTGCAGTGGTCAGGAGGCACTTTGAACGTGTACTCGCAGATCGGCTTGGTCACGCTCGTGGGGCTGATCACCAAGCACGGCATCCTGATCGTCGAGTTCTCGAACCAGTTGCGCCAGCAAGGCCGCGAAGTCATGGAGGCCACGGTGGAGGCGGCGAGCCTGCGTCTGCGTCCGATCCTGATGACGACCGGTGCGATGGTGCTGGGTGCCTTGCCCTTGGCGCTGGCCACTGGTGCCGGCGCCGAGAGCCGGCGGCAGATCGGCTGGGTCATCGTCGGCGGCATGTCGTTCGGCACCTTGCTGACCATCTTCGTCGTGCCGACGATCTACACGCTGTTCGCCCGACGCCGTGTGCCGGGCGAGATCATCGTCCCTGACGACGAGCCCCAGGCAGCTCCAACAAGTGCCTCCGCAGGTGCTGGGGCGCATGCCTCTGCCTCCGACGGCCCAGGCCTGCCTGCAGCCGTACCGGTCGCTGCCGTGGCCTCGACTGTGGCGGTCTCCGGCGCTGCAGGTGATTGATCGGATGCTGCGGCTGCCGGTCGACCATCCCGAACGACTCGCGCTGGCTGGAGAGGTCCACGCGCGGCCACCGGAGCCGATCGACACGCCTGCACGTGCCACGCACATCGCCTTGCTGGTCGACGCCGCGCAGCGCGAACGTGAGCGGCTGCACCTGACGGGTCTTTGCGAGCGGCACGGCGTGGCCCCGCCGTTGCCGGGCGCGACGCATTTCCGTGCCGTGATCGGCGCGCTGAGACTGAAGTGGGAACGCCACGGTGAGTTCTCGAGCTACACCTTCTTCGCCGACGGCGCGGACGGCGTGGATTTCGATGCGCCCGCCGCGTCCGCGCTGCCGGTGGGCTGGCTGGCCGAGATCCCGGGCGCGACCATGGCGGCCTTGCACGGCACGGTGCTGCGGCTCGGTCCTGACGCGCCGGTGCCTGACAGCCAGACCCTGACCGATATCTTCGGCGGCCATGCCGTCATCGGCTCGGAGGTCGCCGAGGGGGCCGGGCTGGCGTTCACGGATTTCCAGGTCCACCCGGACGGATACGGGCGCGTGCTGCTGCTCGACCGCCGGCTGACCCGCAATCAGGCCGGTCGTACGATGCAGCGGCTGTTCGAAATCGAGGCCTATCGGATGATGGCGCTGCTGGCCTTGCCGATCGCGCGCCGGCAGTCGCCACGCCTGCTGGTGATCGAGCAGTCCCTGGCGGCGCTGACCGATGGCATCGGTTCTGCAGACCATGACGCGGAACGCGACGAGGCCTTGCTGCATGACCTGACCCGGCTCGCTGCCGAGATCGAAAGTGGTCTGTCGGCCAGTCAGTTCCGGTTCGGTGCCTGCCGCGCCTACGCCGACCTGGTGACGGCGCGGATCGCCGAGTTGCGCGAGCGCCGCCTGCCAGGGCTGCAGACCATCGACGAGTTCATGACCCGCCGCTTCCGGCCGGCGGTGGCCACCTGTCAGACCGTCAGCCAGCGTCTGCATGACCTGTCCGAACGCATCTCGCAGGCCAGCGGGCTGCTGCGCACCCGGGTCGAGATCGCGCGCGAGCGGCAAAACCAGGACCTGCTGGCCTCGATGGACCGTCGCGCTCGGTTGCAACTGCGGCTGCAGCAGACCGTGGAAGGCCTGTCCGTGGCGGCCATCGCCTACTACGTCGCCGGCCTCATCGGCTACGGTGCGAAGGCGCTGGAGGCGGCTGGGTTGCCGCTGGACCCGAATCTGGCCACGGGGCTGTCGGTGCCATTCGTCGCCTTGGCCGTCTACCTGGCGCTGCGCAGGGCCAGACGCCGTCTGCATCGCGACAGGGACGATTGACTGGCCGTGCGGGCCACAACGGCTGCGTGACCGGTCGCGCGGCCCGAGCCGGCGTCTCATCCCGGCGAGATTTGCAGTTTGTGGCTTGCGGCTTGCGGCTTCAGCGTCAGCACGGTCAGCGGCTTCAACCGCCGATGTAGTGCATCTCGATGCGCCGCTCACCCGATCCGGTGTCTGCCGCCATCGCGCCCCGCAGTTCCGAGTAACGATCCTCACGCTCTGACCAGATCAGGCCGACGGCCGCGGCGATCTGCTCGTCGGACCAGGGTTGACCTTGTGGCGACTGCCCGCGCAGCAGGGCCCGCAGGTCGTGTCCGCGATGGGCGAACAGGCACAGGAAGAGCTTGCCCTCGGTGGACAGCCGCGCGCGGTTGCAGTCGCCGCAGAAGGCCTGCGTGACCGAAGAGATGACACCGATCTCGCCGGCGCCATCGCGGTAGCGCCAGCGCTGCGCCGTCTCACCCGGCTGGCTGGCCGGCATCGGTTCGAGCGGGAAGGCCTCGGACAGGCGGCGTACGACGTCGGCAGACGGCAGGACCTCGTCCATGCGCCAGCCGTTGGTGGCGCCGACGTCCATGTACTCGATGAAGCGCAACACGACGGCACTGCCGTGGCGCTCGCGGAAGTGGCGTGCCATCGGCACGATCTCGTGGTCGTTGGTGCCCCGCTTGACGACCATGTTGACCTTGACCGGCCCGAGGCCGGCGGCGATGGCGGCGTCGATACCACGCAACACGTCGGCCACCGGGAAGTCGACGTCGTTCATGCGCCGGAAGATCGCATCGTCCAGTGCGTCGAGGCTGACGGTCACCCGTCGCAACCCGGCAGCCGCCAGCGCTGGGGCCTTGCGCTCGAGCAGTGAGCCGTTGGTCGTCAATGTCAGGTCCAGCGGCTGGCCGTCCACGTCGCGCAGGCTGGCCAGCATGCCCACCAGGGTTTCCAGATGCTTGCGCAGCAGCGGCTCGCCGCCGGTCAGCCGCAGCTTGCGCACGCCGTGCGCGACGAACAGCCGCGACACGCGGGTGATCTCCTCGAAGGTCAGCAAGGAGGTCTGCGGCAGGAAGCGGTAGTCGCGGTCGAACACTTCCTTGGGCATGCAGTAGCTGCAGCGAAAGTTGCACCGGTCGGTCACCGAGATGCGCAGGTCGCGCAGCGGGCGGCCCAGTCGGTCCGACAGCAGCCCGGAAGGCGCAGGCGCCGCCGCCGGCACGCGGGGTGTGACGGCTGCATAACGCAGATCGGCCAGAGGAATGACGTTGTCGCCCATGCCGGCATTGTGCCGCCGGCAGGTGCGGGCGTGACAATGCGGGGGCTGGCGGCGATGGTGCGGCCGGCCTGGCTGGAGGACCCACAGATGTTCAAGGGCGTGCTGCTGCACAAGGACGAGGCAGGCTTTCGGGCCGAGGTGACCGAGATCGACGAAGGGCGACTGCCGGTGGTCGACGCCGGCAGCGTGCTGGTGCGCCCGGAGTGGTCGACGCTGAACTACAAGGACGCCTTGGCCCTGACGAACCGATCGCCGGTGGTGCGCCTGTGGCCCATGGTGCCCGGCATCGATGGCGCCGGCACGGTGCTGGCCAGCGACCATGCCGGCTGGGCGCCCGGGGATCGATTCGTCCTCAACGGCTGGGGGGTGGGCGAGACGCACTGGGGGTGTCTGGCGCAGCGCGCGCGCCTGCGCGGCGACTGGCTGGTGCCGCTGCCTGCTGCCTTCACCCCGCGCCAGGCGATGGCGATCGGGACGGCCGGCTACACAGCCATGCTCTGTGTGATGGCGTTGGAGCGCCATGGCGTGCAGCCGGCCGATGGCGAGGTGCTGGTCACCGGGGCCACCGGGGGCGTCGGCTCGGTGGCGGTGGCGCTCCTGTCCCGCCTGGGATACCGGGTCACGGCGGCCACCGGCAAACCCCAGGAGGCCGATTACCTGCGCGCCCTGGGCGCTGTAGGCGTGATCGACCGGGCCGAACTGGCCGCGCCGGGGCGGCCGTTGCAGAAGGAGCGTTGGGCGGCGGTGGTCGACGCCGTGGGCAGCCACACCCTGGCCAACGCCTGCGCGCAGGTGCGGTATGGCGGCGCCGTGGCGGCCTGCGGTCTGGCGCAGGGTGCCGACCTGCCGGCCACTGTCATGCCCTTCATCCTGCGCGGTGTGGCGCTGCTGGGGGTGGACAGCGTGATGGCGCCGAAGGCCTTGCGTGTGCAGGCCTGGGACCGTCTGGCGCGCGATCTCGACCCCGCGCTGCTCGAGCGGATGGTCGAAGAGATCGGCCTGCCGCAGGTGCTCGAAGGCGCACAGCGGCTGATGGCCGGGCAGGTGCGCGGCCGCCTGCTGGTGCGCATCGACTGACCCGCGACGTTCCCCCTCGGGCTTGACCTGCGTCAAGCCCCGCAGGCCTGACCGGCCCACGTCAGCGGCCCGCAAGACCCTTGACGCAAAGTCTCGGCGCCCTGTTCAGGGCACGCGTACAGGATCGTTCGACACAGGAGACGGGCATGGGCTACGAGGACTTTCACCGCCGATCGCTGGAGGACCGTGATGCGTTCTGGACCGAGCAGGCGGCGCTGATCGACTGGCACACGCCCTGGACGCAGGTCTGCGACGCCAGCACGCCGCCGTTCTCGCGCTGGTTCGTCGGCGGCACGACCAACCTGTGCCACAACGCTGTCGACCGCCATGCGGCCACGCACCCTGATCGCCGGGCGTTGATCTGGGTCTCCACCGAAGTGGACCGGGAGGTCGTCTACACCTTCGCGCAATTGCAGGCCGAGGTCGAGCAGATGGCGGCGATCCTGCAGTCCATGGGCGTCAAGCAGGGCGATCGCGTGCTGGTCTACATGCCGATGATCCCCGAGGCCGTCTTCGCGATGCTGGCCTGCACGCGCATCGGCGCGCTGCATTCGGTGGTCTTCGGGGGCTTCGCCAGCGTCAGCCTGGCCAGCCGCATCGACGATGCCCAGCCCAGCGTCATCGTCAGCGCCGATGCCGGCAGCCGCGGCGGCAAGGTCGTGCCCTACAAGGGCCTGCTCGACGAGGCCATCGCGCTGGCGGCGCACAAGCCCGAGCGCGTGCTGATGGTCGACCGCGGGCTCAGCCCGATGCCCATGGTGCCGGGCCGTGACGTGGACTACGCGGCGGCGCGCCAGCAGCACCTGGGCGCGAAGGTGCCTTGCGTCTGGGTCGAGTCGACCCACCCCAGCTACACGCTCTACACCAGTGGCACCACCGGCAAGCCCAAGGGGGTGCAGCGGGACACCGGCGGCTACGCCGTGGCGCTGGCGGCGAGCATGAAGCACATCTTCCTCGGCCAGCCGGGGGAGACCTACTTCTCCACCAGCGACATCGGCTGGGTGGTCGGCCACAGCTACATCGTCTACGGCCCGCTGATCGCCGGCATGGCCACCATCCTCTACGAAGGCCTGCCGACCCGGCCTGATGCGGCCATCTGGTGGCAACTTGTCGAGAAGTACCAGGTCACCTCGATGTTCAGCGCGCCCACGGCCGTGCGCGTGCTCAAGAAGCAGGACCCGACCGCCCTGTCGCGCCACGATCTGGGGTCGCTGCGCGCGCTGTTCCTGGCGGGCGAGCCGCTGGACGAGCCCACGGCGCGCTGGATCGCCGATGCGCTGGGCAAGCCCATCATCGACAACTACTGGCAGACCGAGACCGGCTGGCCCGTCCTGACCATCTGCAACGGCGTGGAAGCCGCACCCAGCAAGTTCGGCTCGCCGGGCAAGCCGGTGTACGGCTACGACGTCAAGCTGGTCGACGAGCACACGGGCGAGGAATTGACGGGGGCCAATCAGAAGGGCGTGGTCGTCATCGAGGGCCCGCTGCCGCCGGGCTGCATGCAGACGGTCTGGCGCGACGACGCGCGTTTCGTCAAGACCTACTGGTCCAGCATTCCCGGACGCCAGCTCTACAGCACCTTCGACTGGGGCATCCGCGACGAGGACGGCTACTTCTTCATCCTCGGCCGCACCGACGACGTGATCAACGTCGCCGGTCACCGTCTGGGCACGCGGGAGATCGAGGAGAGCATCTCCAGCCACCCGAACGTGGCCGAGGTGGCGGTGGTCGGCGTGGCCGACAGCCTGAAGGGCCAGGTGGCGATGGCCTTCGCGGTGCTCAAGGACGCGTCGAAGGCCGCCACCGATGTCGAGGCGCTGAAGCTCGAGGGCGAGATCATGAAGCTCGTCGACGGTCAACTCGGCGCCGTGGCGCGGCCGGCGCGCGTGCGTTTCGTCAACGTCCTGCCCAAGACGCGATCGGGCAAGTTGCTGCGTCGCGCCATCCAGGCGGTGTGCGAGCACCGCGATCCAGGCGACCTGACGACGATCGAGGACCCGACCGCGCTGCAGCAGATCCGGGACCTGGTGTCGCCGGCTCGATGACGTGCGCTGACGTGCGCTGACGGGCACTCTCAGGCATTCAAAGGCACCCGCAGGCACGCACAGGCACGCACAGGCCGCGTCCGGCGCATTCGGGTGCTGTGTCCAGGCCCTCGCGGGCGCTGGACCGGCGCCGCGCCGTGAGCACTGCGCTTGGTGTGTGGCCCCTCTCCAGCACCCCCCGCATGGGGGTGTCGGTCGCGGGCGGCCCACGCGAGACTGGCTCCATCGTTGCCGATGGAGTTCCTCATGGTCCCGTTCCGTTCCCTTGGGCGCCTGCGCGCGGCGCTCGCAGGCGATGCGTCGTCTGCGGTGTCGGCTGATCTTGCACCTGCCCCTGTGCGTGCTGTCGCGGTCAGAGCCGTGACCGGCGAGGCGACGTGTCGGGCGAGGCGGTCCGTGCTGGCGGGCGCGGTGGCGATGCTGCTGGCGCCAGCCGTCGAGGCCACCTCAGTGTGTGCTGCGGCGGCGTCGCCGGCGACGCGCGCCGCCACGCCGCCCGAAGCGCCTGCCTTGCTGCAGGCGCAGACCGCGCCTGACGGTCTGGATCCACAAGGCTGGCTGGTCAGCGAGAAGCTCGACGGCGTGCGTGGCTTCTGGGATGGGTGTGTGCTGCGTTCCCGCAGCGGTCGTCGCATCGCCGCGCCAGCGTGGTTCCTCGAGCGTTTGCCAAGCGTTGCCCTCGACGGCGAACTGTGGATGGGCCGGGGCCGCTTCGAGGCGCTATCTGCGGCGGTACGACGGCACCGCCCCGACGACGCCGAGTGGCGTGCGATCCGGTACATGGTGTTCGAGGCGCCCGGCGCCGAGGGCGCCTTCGCCGCGCGGATCGAGCGCCTGCAGCACCTGGCCCGGGCGCAGACGACGATCGGCTTCCAGGTTGTCCCGCAGCGTGCGGTCGATGATGACGCCGCCCTGCGGGCGCTGCTCGACCAGGTCGTGGCCGCCGGTGGCGAGGGCCTGATGCTGCACCGGGCCGACGCGCCCTACACCACGGGCCGAAGCCCCGTGCTGCTGAAGCTGAAGCCGGAAGAAGACGCCGAGGCCGCGGTGATCGGGTATCAGCCCGGGCGGGGCCGCCACGCCGGGCGCCTGGGCGCGTTGCGGGTGCGCGACCGGCAGGGACGTGTCTTCGAGATCGGCTCCGGCTTCACCGATGCGCAGCGCAGCGATCCGGTGCCGCTCGGCGCCACCGTCACCTACACCTATCGTGGGCGCACCGCCGGTGGGCTGCCGCGCTTTGCGACGTTCAAGCGCGTACGGGACGAGCCATGAAGGGCGCCGCCCGGCGCTGGCGGCTCCTGGGCGCGCACGGCGGCGTCGCCGGTCGCGCGGTGAGGTTCAGAGCGCTTCGGACGCGTAATCCGCCAGCCGCGAGCGCTCACCGCGCGCGAGCGTGACGTGGCCTGAATGTGCCCACCCTTTGAAGCGGTCCACCGCATAGGTCAGGCCCGACGAGCCCTCGGTCAGGTAAGGGGTGTCGATCTGCGCCAGGTTGCCCAGGCAGACGATCTTCGTGCCCGGACCGGCGCGGGTGATGAGGGTCTTCATCTGCTTGGGCGTGAGGTTCTGCGCCTCGTCGATGATGACGAACTTGTTCAGGAAGGTGCGCCCGCGCATGAAGTTCAGGCTCTTGATGCGGATCTTGCTGCGCACGAGGTCCTGCGTGGCGGCGCGCCCCCACTCGCCGGCCCCGCGGTCGCTGCGTGCCAGCACCTCGAGGTTGTCGTCGAGCGCGCCCATCCACGGGCCCATCTTCTCTTCCTCGGTGCCGGGCAGGAAGCCGATGTCCTCGCCCACCGGCACGGTCACGCGCGTGACGATGATCTCGCTGTAGCGCCGGTCGTCGAGCACCTGCGCCAGGGCGGCCGCCAGGGTCAGCAAGGTCTTGCCCGTGCCCGCCGTGCCCGCCAGCGTGATGAAGTCGCAGTCCGGGTCCATCAGCAGGTTCATCGCGAAGTTCTGCTCGCGATTGCGCGCAGTGACGCCCCACACCGCGTTGCGAGGGCTGGTGTAGTCACGCAGCGTGCGCAGGACGGCGGAGCGCCCGGTGATCTCGCTCACGCGTGCATGCAGAGACGGTGCGCCGGGTGCCTCGAAGTAGACGAATTCGTTGACGCGAAGGGCGGGCACCAGCGGACCGCTCAGGCGGTAGCAAGTCTGGCCGGCCTGTTGCCAGGTCTCGATCGACTTGCCATGACGCTCCCAGAAATCGTCGGGCAGGGCCTGCACGCCGGTGTAGAGCAGGTCGCCGTCTTCCAGCGTCTTGTCGTTGAAGTAGTCCTCGGCCGGCAGGCCGAGCGCGCGCGCCTTGACGCGCATGTTGATGTCCTTGGACACCAGCACGATCTCGCGCCCAGGGTGCTGGGCGCGCAGCGACTGCACGACGCCGAGGATCTGGTTGTCCGCCTTGCCCTGCGGCAGCCCGGCCGGCAGGCGGATGTCGAGCAAGGTGGTCTGGAAGAACAGCCGGCCCTGGGCTTCGCGGTGGCCCGTCTTGGCCAGCGGGATGCCCTCGCCGGGGTCGAGACTGCCCGCGCTGGCCAGGGTGTCCAGGTCTCGGCTGACCTGGCGCGCATTGCGGGCAACCTCGCTCATGCCCTTCTTGTGGTTGTCGAGTTCCTCGAGCGTGATCATCGGCAGGAACACGTCGTGTTCCTCGAAGCGGAACAGGCTCATCGGGTCGTGCATCAGCACGTTCGTGTCGAGCACGAACATCTTGCCAGCACCGGCGGTGGGCTTCGCCTGGCTGGCCGTGCGTGGGCTTGGCGAGTCGGGCGCCGGTGCCTGGACGGCGCCGGCCCGTCTGGCAGCGGGTTTGGCCGGCTTCGGGGTGGGTGTGGCGGCACGGGGTGCCGCGCCGGATGGCCTGCTGGCCGGCGCAGCGGCGGGCGCAGCGGCAGGCGGCATGGCCTGCATCAGCGCACCAGGCTTGCGCGTGCGGCGGCCGCCCGAGCGCGCAGGCGCATCGCCGGAAGCCGGTTGGCGCGCGTCGGCCACCGTTGCTCTCTTGGGGTCCGTCAGCTCGGGCTTCGGGTCAGGCGAAGACGCCAGCGCGTCGACATCGATCCTGTCGCCCTTGCGGGCCGGTGGGCGGGGCAGTGGCATGGTGTGATTTCGTCAGGTCTTGGGCGGGCCGCACTGCGCATCCGCAGGTCAGCGCATCGCGCTTGGGCAGTGGCGAAGCGGCAACTCAAAAGAAAACGGGCCGCGCTGATCACAGCGCGGCCCGCGGTGGGAACGACTCGGCACCCGGGGGCTCAGGCCGTGGCCTTCAGGCTCTGGACGGCTTCGAGCACCTCGTCGACATGCCCAGCCACCTTGATGCCGCGCCACTCCATGCGCAGGATGCCTTCGGCGTCGATCAGGAAGGTGCTGCGCTCGATGCCCTTGACCTTCTTGCCGTACATGATCTTGTTCTTGACGACCCCGAACATGTGGCAGAGCTTTTCTTCGGTGTCTGCCACCAACTCGAAGGGCAGGTTCAGGTTCTTCTTGAAGCGCTCGTGCGAGAGCATGTTGTCCCGCGAGACCCCCAGCACGATCGCACCGGCTTCGGCGAACTCGTGGTGGCGATCGCGGAACTGCATCGCTTCGGTGGTACAACCCGGTGTCGCGTCTTTCGGGTAGAAGTACAACACCACCGTCTTGCCCAGCAGGGATTGGGGTGTCACCTTCATGCCGCCGGTGGCCGGTGATTCGAAGTCGGGGAGGGCTTTGTTGACCGAAGGTGTCATGGGCGTGCCGTTGGGTGGTCGGGCGCCGGAGCAACCCGGCAAAGCCATCGGATTATAAAGGCCCCGCTCGGGTGGCCTTTTCAGGCCGTCAGCGACGGCCTTGCGCGTGACGGTTCGCGTGGCGCGATCGGTGCGGTGCAGGGCCGTTCCGGGCCTGCGGCCCCGTCCGGCGGCATCGATTCAGGCGACGTTGATCAGGGCGGCCACGACCTTGCGGCGCTCCGATGCCAGCACGTTGTAGGTGCGGCAGGCCGCCGCGGTGCCCATGGTCTCGACGCCCACCCTGGCGCTCATCAATCCGGCCAGCACGCGCGGCGCCGCAAAGCGCAGCTTCGGCCCGCTGCCCAGGATCACCAGTTCGGGTTTCAGCGCCAGCAACGCGTCGAGATGCTCGCGCTCCAGCGCGCCGATGTCCTGCAGCGGCCACGGCAGCACCGGGCCCTGCCAAGGCACGACGACTCCGCCGTCGTGCATCCTGCCGGCCACCCACACCCGGCCGGGCTCGTGCCGGGCGATCAGGTTGACGCCTTCGGCATGGTCTGGTTGGAACTTCATGTGTTCAAATTCCCAGGTTTCGCGGTGCGGATTGCCTGCCCGTATCGCCGGAGTGCCTCTTGAAGACGATCGCCAAGTCCGCCAAGCTCGCCAACGTCGGCTATGACATCCGCGGCCCGGTCCTCGACCGTGCCCGGCAGATGGAGGAGGACGGCCACAAGATCATCAAGCTGAACATCGGCAACGTCGCCGCCTTCGGCTTGATGCCGCCGGACGAGATTGTCCAGGACATGATCCGCAACCTGCCGTCGCAGGTGGCCGCAGGGTACACCGACAGCAAGGGTCTGTTCGCGCCGCGCAAGGCGGTGGTGCACTACACCCAGGAAAAGGGCATCGCAGGCGTCTCGGTGGACGACGTCTACCTCGGCAACGGGGCCTCCGAGCTGATCGCGATGAGCATGAACGCCTTGCTCGACGCCGGTGACGAGGTCTTGATCCCGGCGCCGGATTACCCGCTGCACACCGCGGTGGTGTCGCTGTCCGGCGGCACGCCGGTGCACTACCGCTGCGACGAGGGGTCGGGCTGGCTGCCCGATCTGGACGACCTGCGGGCGAAGGTCACGCCCAAGACCAAGGCACTGGTCGTCATCAACCCCAACAATCCCACGGGCGCGCTGTACCCGGACGATCTGCTGCGCGACATCGTCGAGATCGCCCGCAAGCACCAGCTGATCGTCTTCGCCGACGAGATCTACGACAAGACGCTGTACGACGGGGCGACCCACACCAGCATCGCGTCACTGGCGGACGACGTGCTCTTCGTCACCTACAACGGTCTGTCGAAGAATTACCGGTCTTGCGGGTACCGCGCCGGCTGGATGGTGGTCTCCGGCGAAAAACGTCATGCCCGGGATTACATCGAGGGCCTGAACATGCTGGCGTCGATGAGGCTGTGTGCCAACACGCCCGGCCAGATGGCGATCCAGACCGCGCTCGGTGGCTACCAGAGCATCCGCGACCTGGTTGCGCCCCAGGGCCGGCTGACGCGGCAGCGCAATCTCGCCTACGACATGCTCAGTGCGATCCCCGGGGTCAGCGTGGTCAAGCCCCGCGGGGCGCTGTACATGTTCCCGCGGCTGGACCCTCGGGTCTACCCGGTGGCCGACGACCAGGCGCTGGCCTACGAACTGCTCGAGGAGGAGAAGGTCCTCGTCGTGCAGGGCACGGGTTTCAACTGGCCTGAGCCCGATCATTTCCGGGTCGTCTTCCTGCCCAACGTGGACGACCTCACCGAGGCGCTCGGTCGGATCGAGCGTTTCCTCGCGCACTACCGGCGTCGACACGCCTGAGCTCGTCGCCACGGCCTTGGCGCCTCCGCCCGGTCGACATCGGTTCCTGACCCTTCGTTCCCATCCCAACGAGATCCCATCCATGAAACCCATCCAGGTCGGCCTGCTCGGCATCGGCACCGTCGGCAGCGGCACCTTTCGGGTCCTGCAGCGCAACCAGGCCGAGATCCGCCGTCGCGCCGGGCGCGGGATCGAGATCGCCGTCGTGGCCGATCTCGATGTCGAGCGCGCGCGCGGCATCGTCGGGGACGCGACTCGCGTGGTGTCTGACGCACGCGCGGTGATCGCCGACCCGTCCATCGACGTTGTGGTCGAGCTGATCGGCGGCTACGGCATCGCCCGCGCGCTGGTGCTCGAGGCGATCGCGGCCGGCAAGCACGTCGTCACCGCCAACAAGGCGCTGCTCGCGGTGCACGGCTCGGAGATCTTCGCGGCCGCACGCGACAAGGGCGTCGTCGTCGCCTTCGAGGCGGCGGTCGCCGGCGGCATCCCGATCATCAAGGCCCTGCGTGAAGGCCTGACGGCCAACCGCATCGAGTGGATCGCCGGCATCATCAACGGCACCACCAACTTCATCCTGTCGGAGATGCGCAGCAAGGGGCTGGACTTCGACGTGGTGCTGAAGGAGGCGCAGCGCCTGGGCTATGCCGAGGCCGACCCGACCTTCGACATCGAGGGCGTCGACGCGGCGCACAAGGCCACGCTGATGAGCGCGATCGCCTTCGGCACGCCGGTGCGCTTCGACCGCGCCCATGTCGAGGGCATCACGCGGCTGCAGGCCGCCGACATCCGCTACGCCGAGCAACTGGGCTACCGGATCAAGCTGCTGGGCATCACGCGCCGGCGCGAGGAAGGCATCGAGCTGCGTGTGCATCCCACGCTCGTGCCGGCCAGCCGTCTCATCGCCAACGTCGAGGGCGCGATGAACGCCGTCGTCGTGCAGGCCGACGCCGTCGGCACGACGCTGTACTACGGCAAGGGCGCGGGCTCCGAGCCCACGGCCAGCGCCGTGATCGCCGATCTGGTCGACATCGCCCGGCTGCAGACGGCCGACCCCGCGCACCGCGTGCCTTCGCTGGCCTTCCAGCCGGGTGAGCTGTCCGACACGCCGGTGCTGCCCATCGAGGCGGTGGAGACCGCTTTCTACCTGCGGCTTTGCGTGGCCGACCGTCCCGGCGTGCTGGCCCGTGTCACCGCCTTGCTGGCCGAGCGCGACATCTCCATCGACGCCTTGCTGCAGCGCGAGAGCGGCGCCGAAGAGAGCCAGACCGACGTGATCATCCTGACGCACCGCACCATCGAAGGCCGCATGCGCGAGGCGATCGCCGCCATGCAGGCCCTGCCCACGGTGCTGGCGCCGATCGTCAGCCTGCGCAAGGAAGAACTGGCCTGACCGCGATGAACTACATCAGCACCCGCGGCGACGACACGCCGCGACGCTTCTGCGAGATCCTGCTCGAGGGCCTGGCGCCGGACGGCGGCCTGTACATGCCGGTGCGCTATCCGCGCGTCGATGCGGCCACGCTGGCGCGGTGGCGCGGGCTGTCCTACGCCGATCTGGCCTTCGAAATCCTGTCGCTGTACATCGACGACATCCCGGCCGACGATCTGCGCCGCCTGCTGCGGCAGACCTACACGGAGGCCGTCTTCGGCACGCCGCAGATCGTCCCGCTGCGCCCGCTGGAGCCCGGGGTCTGGATCCAGGCGCTGTCCAACGGCCCGACGCTGGCCTTCAAGGACATGGCGATGCAGTTGCTGGGCGCGTTGTTCGAGTACGAGCTCGCGCGTCGCGGCCAGAGCCTGAACATCCTCGGCGCCACCTCCGGCGACACCGGCAGTGCGGCCGAGCACGCGATGCGCGGCAAGCGGGGCATCAACGTCTTCATGCTGTCGCCGCACGGGCGGATGAGCCCCTTCCAGCAGGCGCAGATGTACGGCCTGCAGGATGCCAACATCCACAACCTGGCCGTCGAGGGCGTCTTCGACGATTGCCAGGACATCGTCAAGGCCGTCAGCGCCGATCTGGACTTCAAGCGCCGTTGGCAGATCGGGACGGTGAACTCGATCAACTGGGCGCGGATGCTGGCCCAGGTGGTCTACTACTTTGCCGGCTGGTTCCAGGCCACGCAGGCCTGGGCCGACGCCCACCCAGCGGCGGCGCCGGGGACGGCCGACCTGCCGCAAGTGAGCTTTGCCGTGCCTTCGGGCAACTTCGGCAACATCTGCGCCGGGCACGTTGCGCGGATGATGGGCCTGCCGATCGCCCAGCTCGTGCTCGCCACGAACGAGAACGACGTGCTCGACGAGTTCTTCCGCACCGGCACCTACCGGGTGCGCGCCAGCGCCGAGACCTTCGAGACCTCCAGTCCCTCGATGGACATCAGCAAGGCGAGCAACTTCGAGCGCTTCGTCTTCGACCTGCTGGGTCGGGACGGCGCGCGCACGGCGGCGCTGTTCGGCCCGACGCTGGCGCGCGACGGCGGCTTCTCGCTCGAGCCCGCGCTCACGGCGAAGCTCGCCGACTTCGGTTTCGTCTCCGGGCGCAGCACCCATACCGACCGCCTGGCCACGATCCGCCAGACCTGGCAGCAGCACGGCACGGTCATCGACACCCACACCGCCGACGGTCTGAAGGTTGCGCGCGAGCACCTGCAACCGGGCGTGCCGATGCTCGTGCTGGAAACCGCCTTGCCGGCGAAGTTCGCCGCCACCATCCGTGAGGCCATCGGCCGCGAACCCGACCGCCCCGCCGGGCTCGAACACATCGAGGATCTGCCCCATCGCTGCGTGCGCGTGCCGGTGGACGTGCAGCGCGTCAAGGACTACATCGCAGACCATGCCTGAAGCCCGCCCCCCGATGCTCAGCCTCGACGAGGCGCTGGCGCGACTGCTGCAGGTCGCGCGCGAGCGGGTGCTCACCCGCACCGAGACGGTGCCGACGCTGGCGGCGCTGGGGCGCACGCTGGCGGCGGACGTCCGCTCCGGCCTGGACGTGCCGCCGGCGGACAACACGTCGATGGACGGGTACGCGATGCGTTGCGCCGACGTGACCGCGGCCGGCGTGGTGCTGCCGGTGTCGCAGCGCATCCCGGCCGGCGTCGTGGGGACGCCGCTGGTGCCGGGGTCGGCGGCGCGGATCTTCACCGGCGCCCAGATCCCGGCAGGCGCCGATGCCGTGGTGATGCAGGAGCAGTGCGTCGCAGTCGATGCAGGCAGCGTCCGCGTGGAGACGGTGCCGTCGCCTGGGCAGTGGATCCGCCGGCGGGGGGAAGACATCGCCAGCGGCGACGTCGTGCTGCCACGCGGCGCCGTCCTCGACCCGCAGTCCCTGGGCCTGGCCGCTTCGGTGGGCTGCGCGCAGCTGCCGGTGGTCGCGCGCCCGCGGGTGGCGTTGTTCTCCACCGGCGACGAGCTCGCGATGCCGGGTGAGCCGCTGAAGCCCGGCGCCATCTACAACTCCAACCGCTACACGCTGGCCGGCCTGCTGCAGGCGGCCGGGTGCGAGGTGCTGGATCTCGGCATCGTGCCCGACCGCCTGGACGCCACGCGGCAGGCGCTGCGCGACGCCGCGCAGGTGAGCGATCTGATCCTGACCTCCGGCGGTGTGTCGGTCGGCGAAGAGGACCACCTGAAGCCGGCGATGCAGGCCGAAGGCCGTCTGGACCTGTGGCAGGTGGCGATCAAGCCCGGCAAGCCGCTGGCCTTCGGCGCGGTGCGGCGTGCCGACGGCGGCGAGGCGCTGTTCATGGGCTTGCCCGGCAACCCGGTGTCGAGCTTCGTCACCTTCCTGCTGGCGGTGGCGCCGGTGCTGCGCGTGATGCAGGGGCGCGAGCCCGGCGGGGCCACCGATCCGGCCGCCGGGCTGCGCTTGCCGGCGCACTTCGACTGGCTGCGGCCCGATCGCCGGCGCGAATTCCTGCGCGCGCGGCTCGACGCCGAAGGCGGGGTCGAGATCTTCCCCAACCAGAGCTCCGGCGTGCTGACCTCCACCGTCTGGGCGCAGGGCCTGGTGGACGTGGCACCGTCGCAGGCCGTGCGGCGCGGGGAGCTCGTGCGCTTCCTGCCGCTGCGCGATCTGATGTCCTGATGACGCTGGCGATGCGCTGCGCGGAAGAGGAGCCGACCACGACATGAAAGTCCAGGTGCGTTACTTTGCGTCGCTGCGCGAGGCCCTCGGCGCGCAGGAGACGGTGGACGTCGACGGCCTGTCTACCGTCGGCGCGCTGCGAGACCATCTGGTCGCAAGAGGCGGTGCCCATGCGCTGCATCTGGCCCGCGACCGCGCAGTGCGTCAGGCGATCGACCAGAGGCTGTGCGCCGACGACGCACCTTTGCGCGAAGGCGCCGAGGTGGCCTTCTTCCCCCCGGTGACCGGTGGGTGACGGTTGGGTGAGGGCAGGGTGAGCGACATGGGCACACGCGTCGAGATCCGCCACGAAGACTTCGACCTGTCGGCCGAGGTCGCAGCCCTGCGCGCCGGCGACGGCG
>JBMTXX010000017.1:0-25367 GCA_049453935.1 Rubrivivax sp. | reverse complement strand
TGAGCGAGAAGCTGCTGATGGTCAGCCCGTCGAGGTCGTCCTTCTTCAGGCCGCTCGCGTCCAGCAACCCGCGCACCGCGCGACCGATCCACCACATGGCACTGCGTGTGGAGTAGCGCACATACGGGACGGTGACAGGCACGCACACGGCCACGCCTTCGTAACCCTGGCGGCGACGCAGATGGGCCATCTCAGCGCCGTCCCGCCGGGGCGCGCGGTGCGCAGAAGATCTTCCGTCGGCATCTGCTGTGCATCGATCAGCCCTGCCGCTTCTTCATCGCACGGGTGTCCACGCAGACGCCCTGCCCCGGCAAGGTCTGCGCCCTCGCCTTCAGTTCGCCGCGCTGGATCTTGTTGGAGGCCGTGAGCGGCAACGCGTCCAAGAACGCCACCCAGCCGGGGGCCTTGTAGTAGGCCAGGCGCTCCAGGGTGTGGGTGGTCAGCTCGCGCGCCAGGCGCTCGCGGTCGGCCTCGGGCACGGGCGCATGCGTGACGATGCACGCCAGCACCTCGTCGCCGCGCACGGCGTCGGGCGTCGCGGCCACGGCGCAGGCCTTCACCGCAGGGTGCTGGTTGAGCACGCTTTCGACCTCCACCGCCGAGATGTTCTCGCCGCTGCGGCGGATGACGTTCTTGCGCCGGTCGATGAAGTGCAGTTGGCCGTCGGCATCTCGCCGCACGATGTCGCCGGTGTGGAACCAGCCCTCCGCCCAGGCCTCGGCGGTGGCCTCGGGATCCTTCAGGTAGCCGGCGAAGAAGCCGTCACGCGGGTCCGGCCCGGCGTGGCGCACCCAGAGTTCGCCGGGCTCTTCCACGCCTGCCTCGCCGCCGTGGTCGGCCACCAGACGCACTTCAACGTCCGGGCCCTCGCGCCCGAAGCAGTTGCTGCCCACATGACGCGGGTCGCAGTGCGCCATCACGACAGCGCCTGCACCCGTTTCGGTCATGGCCCAGGCCTCGAGCAGCGGAAAGCCGAACCGGGCCTCGAACGGCGCGTGCAGTGCCCGGTCCACGCCCGCGCCGAAGCCGAAGCGCACGGCATGGCCACGGTCGTCTGCGCGCGGCGCCGCCTTCATCAGCATCGAGGGCATCACGCCCAGGTAGTGCACGACGCTCGCGCGCGACGCGCGCACGCTGTCCCACCAGGTGGCGGGGTGGAAGCGGTCCAGCACGACGAGACATCCGCCGGTCAGCACCATGGCCAAGGTCGAGTAGGCCATGGCGTTCATGTGGACCAGGGGCAGCGGGGTGAGCATGCGCTCCTGGGTCCAGCCGCCCTGCCCGTCCGGATGCGCCATCCGCAGCGCCGCCAGGCCACCCACCGCGGCATACCAAGCCCCCGAGTGCAGGAAGTAGCGGTTGGGCAGGATGCATCCCTTGGGCCGTCCGGTGGTGCCGCTGGTGTAGAGCAACGCACACTCGGTGGCGAGCGTGGGCGCTGCCGTGCCGTCCGGAGACCCGAAGGGCGCAGGCGGCACCGGATCGGCGACCTCCAACCCACCACCGGCCATCAGCGCCAGAGGTCGCCCGGCGGCACGCGCCGCCGCCGACAGATCGGCGTGACGATGCGGGAGCGCGACCGCCAGCGCGATCTCGGAATGGCCGACCAGGTATTCCAGCTCGGCGGCGCGCAGATCGGCGTTGATCGGCACGACCGACACCCCCAGGCCGTTGAGTGCGAACCAGTGCAGGAAGAAGGCCGGACGGTTGTCCAGCAGCAGACCCACACGGTGCCCCGCACCGTAGCCGGCACGTGCATAGGCGGCCCGCTGGGCCACGACAAGCGACTGCATCGCGGCATAGCGCACCGCCCCGGCGCCGATGCCGTAGACGGCCGCCGTCTCGGGCAGCACGTCCACGAAGTCGGCCTCGGGCCAGCGCCGCGCGGCACTTTCGAAGGCGTCGGCGACGCTGTTCAGACCGGCATCGGCCGCCGACGGGGGTTCAAGCGTCGGATCGGCGTGCATCAAACGAAGAGTTGGAGGTTGCCGAAGGCCGCGTCGCAGTTGACGAGGTCCACCCGCTTCTGGCGGATGCGCAGGCCAGCCGGTGTGGCCACCAGCGTGTGGTGGGCCCAGCCGGCCAGCAGTTGCTGTTCGTCGCGCCGGGTCTCGACGTAATGGAAGGCGCAGCGCGTCGTGTAGACACCGGCGGCCTCATCGCGCGACTCCACGGTCGGCACCTGCAGCAGGTGATGGCAGCGACTGGCGGGTTGCTGCGAAAAGGTGCGCGGCCCGCGCAGCCGTTCGACCCGGATCTTCAGCAGCAGCTTGTCTTCCAGCATCAGCGAGGCCTGCAGCCGCGTGTCGGTCTGGCCCGGCGACAGGGGCATCCAGTACATGCCGTCGTCGGCGAAGAGTTCCAGCCAGTCCTCGTAGCGTCCTTCGTCCAGCCAGCGCGCCTCTAGCAGCACGAAGTCGATGAGATCGCGCTGCGTCGGCGCGGACGCGTCGCCGGCCTGTGTGTGATGGGTCATGGCGCTGCTCCCGGCACGGCAGCGGCCGCCACGCCCGGGCCCTTCGCCCCGGACGCATACGCGCCACCGGGCATCGATGCGGTCATGAAGTGCGCCCAGGCGCGCATCTGGTTGCGCATCTGCCACTCGCTGGTGCCGTTGGTGACGGCGGTGGACTGGTCGCGCTCGGCCGGGTCGTACAGGCGCGCGACGTTGACCCATTGCGCGCCGCGACTCTTCAGGCCCTGCTGCGCACGCTCGTACATCTCCAGGTCGTCGTGCCCGACGACGGACGTCGGCGCGTTGATCAGCCGGTTGTACGTCAGCGTACGCTCCAGCAGCGCGTCGGGCGCGCCCACCAGCCGGAAGGTCCAGCTCTCCACCAGCGTGCGGTCGGCGGCCAACGGCTTGAACAGGCGCAGCGTCTGGATCGGGCCCTTGACCATGATGTTGGGGAAGTACACCGTGTTGTGGCGGACTTCGCCCAAGATGCGACGCGCGCGCACCTCGCCGTAGGCGGCCTCCATGGCCTCCCAGTAGCCGGGGATCGGCGAGTAGGCCGCGTGGATGGAATCGGACACGCCGGTGTGGCCGTGGCCGTGCGACCACACGCGGATGCCCATCTTCTCGAAGAACTCGTAGGGGCTGACGAAGGGCGCGAACTGCTCCACCGCCATCGGCTTCGGGGTGCCCGGCGGCGCCTGCTCCCACACCCGCACGGCCGTGCCGGCCGACGACTGGTGCGCGACCATCGGGTGGCAGGTGTCGGTCTGGTTGTCCACCAGCATCTTCCAGTTGCAGCGGTGCAGGTAGCGCAGCACGCCACCGGCCACCTCGAGCCGACCCTCGGGCGAGCGGTCGACCATGTTGTCCAGGGTGGACAAGGATTCCCCGAAGAACTCGGCAAAGCCGATGCCGCGGGGGTTCAGGCGGCAGAAGACGAATTCGCGGTAGACCTGCACCGCCCCCACCGCCGCCAGGCCCTGCGGGGCCTCGCAGGCGTCGAAGTGCGGGTGTGCGTAGCCCTCGCGCAAGGGCATGGCCAGCAGCGAGCCGTCGGTGCGGTAGGTCCAGGCGTGGTAGGGACAGCGGAAATGACGGCCCGTGTGGCCGCTGCAGCCGTCGTTCACCAGCATCACGCCCTTGTGGGCACACCGGTTGTGCAGCACGTGCAGGCTGCCGTCCTGGTGCCGCACCAGCAGGACCGGCTGATCGCCCACGGTGGTCGCGAAGTAGTCACCCGGCCGGGGCACCTGGCTGGCATGCCCCACGTAGACCCAGGTGTTGGCGAACAGGTGCGACATCTCCAGGCCGAAGACCTCATCGTCGACATAGCAGTCCCGGTGGATCTCGGTGTCGCGGACCAACGCTGCAATGGCGTCGGGACGGTGGGCGTATCGGCTCATCGGCAACTCCAGGGGCACCGCGACCGCGCCGGGCGACCACCACGGACATCGCCGCACCGCTGCGGCGCACCGGCGGCCAGCCAGGGCCCTCGGGGGAAGTGCAAATGGATGTCCATGCGGCGGAGGTCCAGGGCGCAGGTCAAGACTGCGCGGGATCGGACGCGGCGAGCGCCTGGGCCAGCGCGTGGCCCTGGTCGTCTGCCAGCGCGGCCGCGCGCAGCGCCGCGAGACCCTGCGCGCTGCGCGTCGAACCACCACGCCACCAGGCCTGCAACTGCTCGAAATTGCGCCACCCGCGGGCGTGGGTGTCGCCATAGCCCTTGACCAGACGCTGGCAGCGCACGATCTCGGTGGCCAGGGCCACATCCCCTTGCATCAGCGCCGCGCGCACGTCGGCCAGCCAGGCGTCGATGCGTGCCATCTCGACGGCGCAGCGCAGCGATTTCGGACGCCAGCGCTTCAGCCGCGACACGCCCCACAGCAGCAGGAACCCCCGCAGGGAACTGGTCTCGACCACCCGGCCGCTGGACGCCAGCCGGTCGACCCACCGGCCGAGCCAGCCGCCGGAAAGCAGGTGCCGTCCGATGGGCGCGGGCAGCGTTTCCGCGATCTCCTGCAGGCGCGGGTGCAGATATTCCTGGATGGACAGCACCTGCGCCTCGTCCAGCCGCACTTCCTTGCGCACACGGTCGAAGCGGCTGGCGCGGACCTTCAGTTCGGCCACGCGGACGGTGTCCTCCCAGCTCATCCACAGCGCCAGGTGGCGCGCGAGTTCGCTCAGCAGCGCTTGCGCGTCCGGGTCTGGTCCGAGCGACGCGGCCGCGCCATCGGCAGCCAGCGCCTGACGCACGGTATCGAGACGGTCGAGATAGGCCGCCGCCCACCCAGGGCCCTGGTAATCGAGCATGCGGCGGACCCCTTCCAGCGCCATCGTCCGCGCCTGGGCAGAAAACGAAGCGCCCACGCGATCGACCAGGGCACGCACCACCGGATCGCTCGGTCGGGGTGGCGCATAGCCGACGCCCGGCGACGCCGCTGGGGGGTCGGCAACGACTGCGGCAGACGCCTCAGGTGCGGCCAGCGACACCGTCTGCACACGGATCCCCGTCGGCGCGGGCGCACCAGAGGCCGGGCGCGCAGCAGGCGTCTGCGTGACGCGGCTGTGTGCGGCCGCGAAGGCACGCAAGCTGGGCTTGACACCGACGCCACCACGCTCGATGGTGGCCTCGAACTGTGCGCGGCTGAAAGGCAGCGCCCCGGTCGCCGCCAAGGCGCCGAAGAGCACGGCGCTGATGACGCTACCGGACGCCTCCGCCATGCTGGCCATGTCGAAGCCGACGAACCGCGCCGCCGCCTCACGTGCAGACGCCAGCAGTGCATCGGCATCGGCCCGGCCGTCGCCCATCGCCGTCTTCTCGGCGATGGCATAAACGCGGTGCGTCGACGCCACCATGACGGTGCGTCCCGGCGTCACCAGCCCACGCTGCACCGCGCGCGCGGCCTCCATGAGTTCCGAGGCGATGACGATGTCCACATCGCCCGGCAAGGGCATCAGCGCCATCACCGGGCGGGCGGTCACCCCGGCGTCGACGAGCATCTCGACGTAGTAGATGGTCGCGCCGGTGCGCTGCGCCACACCGGGCACCGAGGTCGTCTGCGCGACATGACCGGCATGCTCGGCCAGGTCGACGAGCCAGTCGGCCAGCACACCACCGCCCTCTCCGCCCATCGCCAGCACGGCGATGCGGATCAGGCGCGGCACCCCGGCGCCCTCGGCCGACCCTGCCAACGGCGCGCTGCCAGCGTGCAGGGTTTCCTTGTGGGACGTGTCCATGTCAGAAAGCCCAGCGTGCCTGGCGCGCGGCGTCCCGCGACTGCAGCCAGCCGATGACGGCATGACGCAGGCGCTGGCGCCAGCGGTCCCACCGCGTCGGGTTGTGCACGATGCGGGCCTTGTAGAACGACGGGCACAGCACCGCCGCGTGGGACACCTCGCCGCACAGGCCGCAGCCCACACAGGAATCGACCACCGTGGCCACCGGGTCGGTGCGCAGCGGATCGGGGTTGGGCTTGATGGTCAGCGACGGGCAACCCGACAAGCGGATGCAGGAGTGGTCGCCGGTGCAGGTGTCCGCATCGACGCCGAATCGCTCGCGCACGACGCGCTCGCCTGCGGCGATGCGCTGGCGCTGCACTGGCTTCTCGCGGCGTTGCCGGTTGAGCATGCACTCGCTCTGGGCGACCAGCACCTTGGGCCCCTTCTCCGGGGTCGTCAGCGCCTCGCGCAGGGCGGCCGTCATCGCCTTCAGGTCGTAGGTGCGGGTGACCGTGCGCACCCACTTCACACCGACGCCGCGCACCGCCTGCTCGATCGCATGCCCGGTGCTGCGCGTGGGGTTGGCGGCCTTGGACGACAAGATGTCCTGCCCGCCCGTGGCCGAGGTGTAGCTGTTGTCGACCACCAGGGTCAGGTTGTCCGAGCGGTTGAAGACCGCATTGGCGATGCCGCTGGTCAAACCGTTGTGCCAGAAGCCGCCGTCGCCCATCACGCTGATGACGCGCTTGCCCGCCGGGACGTTCAGGGCCGCAGCGCCCGCCGTACCCAGCCCGTAGCCCATCGTCGTGTTGCCGACGTTGAAGGGCGGCAGGATGGAGAACAGGTGGCAGCCGATGTCGGCCGAGACATGGTGCGGCCCGAGTTCGCGTTCGACCAGTTTCATCGCCGTGAAGATGGGCCGCTCCGGGCACCCGGTGCAAAAACCCGGAGGGCGGTTGTGTACCACCGGGGCAGACTGGATCGGGATGGTCCGGCCGGGCGCGGAGCCGGGTCGGCCTTGGCCAACGGCCGGCCCGGGGGCTGCGGGCAGAGATACGGCGGGGGATAAGGCCGGGGCGATGGCCGCAGCCCCGGCTGTCACCTCAAGCGGACGCATCACACCATGGCGGCGCAGGAACGCCGAGACCCCGCCCATCACCGCGGCAGCCGTGTACTCACCGGCCACCGGCAGCAAGTCCTTGCCGTGGAGCGCGCAGTCGCTGCCTGCCGCGCGCAGCACGGCCGCGATGTTCTGCTCGAGGTAGTTGGGCTGCCCTTCCTCGACCAGCAGCACGGCGCGTTTGTCAGCGCAGAACGCCACCACCTCCTCGTCGACGACCGGATAGGTCACGTTCATCACGTAGACCGGCACGGCGCTGCGCCCGAACAGGTCGGCCAGCCCGAGGTTCAGCAGCACCCGCATCAGCGTGTTGTAGTGCCCGCCCTGGACGATCAGGCCGACCCCGAGCGCCGCCCCTGCGGCCTGCGCGTCGACATGCGTGCCGACACCCGTGGGCGCACCGGCGGCCAGCACCTCCTTGCCGCCAGGGCCGAAGTGCTCGTTCAGCCCACGCTCCCGGATGAAACGCACCGCGGCAGGCCAGCGCTCGCGCACCTTCTCCTGTTCGTGGACGAAACTCGCCGGCGGCAGCACGATGCGCGCGGTGTCGCGCCGGGGCTGCTCCATCGCGTCGCGCAGCGTGAAGGCCGGGCGACGGTTGGCGCTGGCGACGAACTGCCCGTGGACATGGCAGGCGCGGATCCGCAACTGCAGCATCACCGGGGTGTGGCTGGCCTCACTCAGGTCGAAGCCGTCCTTGACCGCCTGCACGATGGACGGCAGGTTGGGGCGCGGGTCGAGCAGCCAGATCTGCGACTTCATCGCAAAGGCGTGGCTGCGTTCCTGCATGATGGAACTGCCCTCGCCGTAGTCCTCGCCGACGATGATCAGCGCGCCGCCGGTGACGCCACCCGACGCCAGGTTGGCCAGAGCGTCGCTGGCGACGTTGGTGCCGACCGTGCTCTTGAAGGTCGCAGCGCCGCGCAGCGGGTAGTTGACGCTGGCGGCCAACGTCGCCGCCGCCGTCGCCTCGCTGGCGCTGTTCTCGAAATGGATGCCGTGGTCGGACAGGATGTCCTGCGCATCGGCCAGCACGTCCATCAGATGGGAGATCGGCGCGCCCTGGTAACCCGCGACATAGGCCACACCAGATTCGAGCAGGGCCTTGGTCACTGCCAGGATGCCCTCACCGCGGAAGACCTCGCCTTCGCCGAGACGCAGCTTGCGGACTTCTTCGGTGAACGATCTCTCGGCCATGGACCTGTGCTCCGGTGCAGAACGCCACCTCGCGGCGATGCTGGAGTCTAGAGGCCGATATTTCCAAAGTCAACGATCGACCCCCTCGGGCCGGCGCACGCAGACAGGCTGAGGCGGTGCGCGCACCGAGTCACGATCCCGACCGCCGTCCGACCGCACAGCAAGCCTGACGCAGCCGCCCCAAGGCGTGCAGTCACAGGCAGGCTTCTTGCGAGCGCTCAGCGCGGCACTGGTGCAGGCGCCGTAGGCTGCATGCATCGGCCGATCAGGTGATCTGCCCACCGACGCACCACCCGCCCGCTCCACGCCCATGAAAGCCGCCATCACACCGCCGTCCGCCTCCCGCACCAGCCCATCCGCAGACGATTTCTCCGGCCGCAGACGGCCCACGGCGGCCACGGGCCCCACCCGGCGCGATGTCCACGAATCATTGGTGGCCGCGGGCACCTGGGGCCTGCTGGCCACGACCCCGTCGCTGGCTCTGGCGGCCAGCGCCGCAGATCTGGAGATGGACGCTGCGCGCACGCTGGGCACGCTGTACCGGCACAACTCGGTGGCCGAGGCCATCGGGCGACAGGCCAAGGCCATCCTGGTGTTTCCCAAGATCGTCAAGGCGGGTCTGATCGTTGGCGGCAGCTACGGCGAAGGGGTCATGCTCCAGAGCGGGCAGGTCATCGGCTACTACAGCAGTGCGTCGGCCTCATGGGGCTGGCAGGCGGGTGCGCAGTCCTATGCCTACGTGCTCTTCCTGATGAACGACACCGCGCTGCGGCATCTGGACCAGTCCAAGGGCTGGGAGGTCGGGGTCGGGCCCAGCGTCGTCGTGGTCAACGAAGGCGTGGCGCGCAGCCTGTCCACGACGACGCTGAAGGAGGATGCCTACGCCTTCGTCACCGACCAGCAAGGCCTGATGGCCAGCCTGAGCATCGAAGGAACGAAGATCACGCGCTTACGCAAGTGACCGAGTCGCCGGCACACCCTGCCCGCGAGCAGACCCGAGAAACGTCAGGCACTCACTTCGAACGCACAAAATCGGCAATGGCCAGGGCCATGCCGCCCAGCAGGATCAGAGTGATGTCCAGCTGTGGCAGCTTGAACACATAAGGGGCGAAGAAGGCCAGCATCAACAGCAGGCCCAGCAACGCGGCAAGCCGATCCACACCTCTCATGACTGACTCCTGCGGATGAATTCATCGACCAGCCACCGGCAAGCACGCAACAGCCTGCCGTCCTGGTGCATCGGGCCCACCGCCTGAACACCCAGTGGCAATCCACCGGCGAGGGTCAGAAGCGGCATCGACAGCGCCGGCAGTCCGGCGAAGGTCCAGACCGTCTGCATCAACGGGTCGCCGGTGCTCTCCAGCCCACGCGGCGCACCGCCCAGGGCGGCCGGTGACAGGATGGCATCGACGCGCTCGAAATATTCGTCGAACGCCGCGGCCACATGGGGGATGCGCTCACGCGCGGCCAGGTAATCCAACGCCGGGATGGCCATGCCACGCTCGATCTGCTGGCGAAGACGGGGGCTCAGGCGGTCATGGTGGTGCGTGTACTCGCGCTGCATCGCAAAGGCAAGTTCGCTTTCGTGCACGGTGCGGTGCCAAGCGACGGCCTCGTCCACCACCGCAGGCAGCTCCATGACACTGACCACACCGTCCATCAGCTCGACGAAGGCGTCGAAGGCCTCTCGGGCCTCCACGTCGACACGGTCCCACCAGGGCGTACGCACGAAACAGAATTTCGGCGTCACCGGGGGCTCAGCGCGCGCCACGGTGAGCAGCCGCCGCGGTGAAACACCGCGGCACGCCATATCCAGCCCGTCGTCGCCAGACATGACCTCGACCATCACCGCCAGGTCGTCGATGTGACGTGCAAACACACCAAGCTGATCGAGCGACGGCGACTGCTCGAACACACCACTACGCGGCAACAGTCCCATCGAGGGCTTGAAACCATACACCCCACAGAAAGACGCCGGCCGCAGCACGGAGCCGTTGGTCTGGGTGCCCAAGGCCACCGGCACGACTCCCGCGGCTACCGCAGCAGCCGAGCCGCTGGACGATCCCCCGGGCGTGTGGTCCGGCGCGTGCGGATTGCGGGTGGGGCCGGGATGGAAAGTCGCGAACTCGGTGGTGACCGATTTGCCGAAGATCACCGCACCGGCGCTGCGCAGCCTGCGCACCACCGTGGCGTCGGCGACCGCATACCGCCCCTCGTGGATCGGGCTGCCAAATGCGGTGGGAAAGTCGACCGTGTCGATGATGTCTTTGACCGCCACAGGCACACCCCACAGGTCCCCTGGCGGGTTGCCGCGATGGCGTTCGGCGAGGCGGTGCTGGGCTTGCAGCATCACCACCTTCTCATCCAGGCTGGCAAAGGGATGCAGTCGATCCTGCACCAGGCGTGCGTAGGCCAACTGCTGGCCGTGGAACTCCTCGACGTCGGTCTTCCCTTCGACGAGCCAGTTACGCAGGGCACAGGCGGTCAAAGCCTGCACGGTTTCCGAGGCGTTCATCGTCCGCAGTGCTCCGGGGCGTGGTTCAGAACGTCTTGAAGATGTCGGGATTGACGACCGAACTGTCATTCGGGTCGACAGGAATCTCCTGCGCCTGACCGAAGAAGACGTCGGGGAGCCAGGTCACGAGCGATGGCCAGACATAAGTCAGCGCCAGGGTCAGGATCACCATGCCGACGAAAGGGAAGCACCCTCGGAAGATGGTCCACAGCTCCAGACCCTTGGGTGCCACACCTTTCAGATAGTAGGCTGACATCGCCATGGGCGGGGTCAGGAAGGACGTCTGCAGATTGATGGCGATCAACACCCCGAACAGGATCGGATCGACCCCGAAGTGTGGCAACAGGGGCAGGAAGATCGGCACGAAGATGACGATGATCTCACTCCACTCCAGCGGCCAGCCGAGGATGAAGATGATCAGCTGGGTCAGCAGCAGGAACTGAACCGTCGACAGGTCCAGTCCCATCATCGCGTCCTTGATGATGTGCTCGCCGCCGAGGTAGGAGAACACCGACGAGAACGTGGCCGCTCCCACGAACAGGAAACACACCATCGCGGACGTACGCGCGGTCAGGTAGACGGCTTCCCGCAGGCGCTCCCAGGTGAACGCGCGGTAAATGATGGCCAGGACGATGCCGCCCAGCGCGCCCATCGCAGCCGCCTCGCTGGGCGTGGCCAGACCGAACAGGATGGAGCCCAGCACCGCCATGATCAGCGCGAAAAGCGGCACGAAGGCCTTGAGCACCAGGACGATGCTGTCCCACACCCCATACTCGACCAGGTCCTTCGGCTTCGGGCACAACGAAGGATTCAGAACGGCGCGCGTGATGACGTAGACGACGTACAAAGTGGCCAGGATGAACCCGGGGATCAACGCCGCCGCGTACATCTTGACCACCGATACGCTGGCCGTCGCCGAATAGACGATCAACAGAATGGACGGCGGAATGAGGATGCCCAGCGTGCCACCAGCCGTGATCACGCCGCTCGACAGCTTCTGGTCGTAACCAGCCTTCAGCATGGAGGGCAGCGCAATCAGCCCCATCAACGTCACCACGGCGCCGACGATGCCGGTGGCGGTGGCGAAAAGCGCGCAGGTGACCAAAGCCGCCACCGCCATCGATCCGGGCAGGAAACGCAGGCCCACCTGAAGGCTCAGGAACAAGCGATCGAGGATGTTCGCGCGCTCGATGATGTAACCCATGAACAGGAACAGCGGGATCGAGATCAGCACATCGTTGTTCATCACGCTGAAGGTGTTCTGCGTGAAGAGGTAGAAGATGCGGTTGTCCCACAGCGCCTGGTCGGGCACGAAGTAGGCGTAGTAGCCAAATCCGATACCCATCGCCATCAAGGTGAAGGCGATCGGGAAACCAAGGAAGATGACGCAGATGAACAGGCCCAGCATCAGCAGGGCGATAGCGGGATCGCTCATGGGCGGAATCTCAGCAGGATGTGGCGCGGGCGGTGCATGCGCTGCGGCCTGAGCCGACAGACACGCGGTGACTGACGGGGCTGATCACGAGGAGGTGGCGGGTGATGCGTGTTGCTTCTGCAGGACAACCTCGAGTTCCTCGACGTCGCTGCCCCTGGCTGGCCAATGCCCGTCGCGCAGGCAGACGAAGCAACGCAAGACTTCACCGACTCCCGCGGCCAGCAAAGTCAAGCCACCGACAAAGATCAGCATCTTCAAAGGCCACACCGGCACACCCGCCGGACTGTTGACGCTCGCTTCCTGGATACGCATGGCTTCGAAGCCATAGGCGGCTCCCGTGAAGACCATGGCCAACACGCCTGGAAAGTAGAAGAGGATGTAGAGCACGATGTCCACGCGCGCCTGAGTGCGCGGGGACCACTTGCGATAGATGAAGTCGCCGCGGACATGCGCTCCACGGGACAGCGTGTAAGCCCCTGCCATCATGAACAGCGCGCCGTACAGCATGTAACTCATGTCGAAAGCCCAGGCCGTCGGGCTGTGAAGCACATAGCGCATGAAGACTTCGAAGCAGGTGCTCGCCGTCAGCACCAAAACGCACCAGGCGAAGGCCTGACCGATGCGCTTGCTGAAGATATCGATGACGCGTATCCAGTGATCCATGGCGTTCCAGACGATGGGCACCTCGCGGAAGCGAAGTCCGCGGACGCCAGAACGTGACACCGGCAGCGAGCCGGCACAGGAAAAAGGGGCCGCCAGGAGTCTGACTCCCAGCAGCCCCTCGCGCTACCCAAGCGCGATCAGGTCGGCAGCTTGATCTTCTGCACGTGCTCGTAGGCCATCTTGTAGTCGGCCTCGTTGGTGAAGTGGTAGAAGCCGACGCGGCGAGCCCACGACTTCAGCGATGCATTGATTTCCTTGAACGACGGGTCTTCCTGCTCGATGCGTCCGACCACCTTGTCCCAGGCCTCGAGCTGGCCCTGATAGACGGCCTTGGTGGTGCGGGAGACCTGAACCTTGTGCTTGACGATCAGCTCCTGCAGGTCCTTCGAGTACTGATCATGGGCGAACGCGGTGTTTGCCGTCGACGCCGCCTCCGAAGCGTACTTCAGGATGGCCTTCAGTTCCGGCGCAAGTGAGTCGTACTTCGTCTTGTTGAAAATGATCTCGAAGAACTCGCTGGCCTGATGGAACGAGCCCATCGCGTAGTACTTCGCGACGTCCTGCGCCCCGAAGCGCAGATCAGACGTGGGGTTGTTGAACTCGAACGCGTCGATCACACCCCGCTGCATGGCGGGCACGATCTCGCCACCGGGCAGCTGTGCAACGGCCATCCCCATTTCCTGGAGCATGTCTGCCGCCAGACCCACCGTGCGGTACTTGAAGCCACGCACCTCTGCAGCGGTCTTCGGCGGCGACTTCTTGAACCAGCCGAAAGGCTGCGAAGGCATCGGGAAACCGAAGAAGCCAACGATGTTCAGATTCAACTTCTTGAGCAGTTCATCGTAGTACTGCTGGCCGCCCCCGCGATGGATCCAGCTGAGCGCGATCTCGGGTGTCGCGCCGTTGACGGGCGCAGTGCCAAACAGCGAAGCCACTTTCGACTTGCCGTACCAGTACACAGACACCTGATGCCCAGCGTCCAGAACGCCCTTGCTGACCGCATCCATGATCTCGAAGGTCTTCACCACGGCACCCGTGGGCAGATACTCGATGCGCAAGCGCCCACCGGCCATCTCATTGACACGGTCCACGTATTGTTTGGCCATGTCCGAGAAGGGCTCGTTCGGGCCCCAGGCCCCCTGCATCTTCAGCACGACCGGCGACTGCGCCACGGAAATCATCGGGAAACCCGCCAGCGGCGCCGCCACGGCCGCCGTGGCCGCCTTGCCGAAGAAGCGCCGGCGTGACTGGGAGGCCTCTGCGGGTGCCTCGACTTGAGGGGTCTGGCGGGTGTCGTCGGAACGTGTGGTCATCTGGGGCTCCTGTGGTCGGAGGAAGAAGGGTGTGTCCATGGATGCGCTGACGGGCGGATGCGGAACCCACGACGAAACGAATTCGTCACCATCGATACGCTTCAGCAGTGTAGAGAATGGCTCGAACCCCCGCCTCGGGAGTATCCCTTGGTACCGATCGGATAACCACCCGGCCCACCTTCGCGCAGTCCGGCCAGCTCCGCAGGGGCTTGCCTCACCGTCGTCAAGCGCGGCGGCGGCTGCGACCGCCTGCATTCGACGGCACGCCGGCCGACACATCTCCTGGTCACGGGGGTCTCAGGAAGGTGCCGAGGGCTCTTCGGCGTTGACCAAGGCTGCAATCGATACGGGGCGCCAGGGCCAGCGATCGGCCGCGATCTGCGCTGCGTCCAGATCGCCCCCGGAGGCCGCACACAGCTGCGCCACGGTCTCGAGGCAATAACGCCCTTGACAGGCCCCCATCCCGAAGCGTCCCAGCAAGCGCAGTTCGCGCACCGTCGGCGCCGGCCCGAGCCGGCGCAAATCGCCCAAGGTGCGGTGCTCGCAACGGCACAGCACGGTGGCGTCATCGGTCGGCAGTGGGTGGGCCTGCGTCCCGGAGGCGAAGACGTCGGCCAGCACGGCCTGTGCGCGCTGCTGGACGCGCAAGCGACGCTCCCACTGGACGGTCGCCACCGATGCGCCATGCAGCGCACGGGCCACCTCCGCACCGATGCAGGCGCCATGGGCATCGGCCGCCCAGGCGCCGCCGATCCCCGCGCAATCCCCAGCCCGCCGCACCAGCAGGCCGTCCGACAGCACGCGGCCGTAAGCATTGGGCTTCAGGCCGTCGTGCAGCGCCACCGTACCCACATCGAACGCCCGCACGCGATCACCCTGCCGCAGGGTCACCCGCAGCGCCTCGTCCTTGCGCTCGATCGCCTGCACGACCGATCCGACCAGCCAGGGCACGCCCGAACGCCACAAGCGCGAGCGGTAGTCGGCCGCCTCACGCCAGTAGTTCAACGGCAGGCGCAGCGCGCGGGGCCAGTGCCGCAGCGGATCACCGGACTCGACCACCGCCACCGGCGGACGCCCGGCCGCACAAAGCTGCGCCGCCACCGCCAGCAACAGCGGACCCGAACCCGCGAGCAGCACCGGGCCCGGCGGCACCCTCCCCGTCATCTTCAACGTCGCCTGCAGCCCCCCGGCCGTCACGACGCCGGGCAGGTGCCAGCCCGGCCGCGGCACGACCTTCTCCGTCGCGCCGGTGGCCAGGATGACGGCCCGAGGCTGCATCCAGCGGTGGTGCCCGCGCTGCGCGTCGACCACCGTCGCGCCCGCCTGCGCATCGATGCCCGCAAACTGGCCGTTGAGCATCACCTCGACGCGATCGCCCAGCGCCTGCAGCCGCCGCTGCCAACCGCGCCAGCGACGGGCATGGGGGGCGTCCACCGCCGGCTTCTCGGGATCCAGGCGCTGGCGAGCGACCGCCCCCCCACCCACGGGCGCGTGATCAACCAGCAGGACGCGGCAACCGTTCTCCGCGGCGACGCAGGCCGCCGCTGTGCCGGCCAGCCCCGCACCCACCACGAGCACATCCCGATCGCCGTTCATCGAGCGGATGCGCGCGGACTGCGCCACTCGTTGCTGGCGTCGTCGCTGCCCGGCACCGCCTGTGTCGAAAGGTCTTCGGCGCCGGGCAACGCATCCATGACACCGCACAAGCGGGCGTTCGGTTGCGGGCGATGCAGGCAGGCCTCGAAGACGTGGGCGTCCTGATCCATCACCAGACAGGCCTGGCACTGACCGATACCGCAGAACACCGCGTGCGATCCCCCGCGAGCCGTCGCGCCGAAATCGGTGACGCCCTGCCGCCACAGGGCCGAAGCCACCGTGTCGCAGGCTTCAAATCGGACCGGTACGCCGCGCCACAGAAACACATTGCTCATGACACCACCGCCTGCCAGGCCTGGCCGTAGCGTTCCGGCGCCAGGCATTCCAGATCCGCGTGCGCCGATCCCCCGGCGATCATGGCCGCAAGCTCCCGACCGGCCAGGGCCGACAGGCAGATGCCGTCGCCCTCGAAGCCCGTGGCCAGCCACACGCCAGGGCATGCCGCCAACGGCCCCAGCAGCGGCAGGCCGTCGTCCACCGCCGCCCGCACGCCTGCGAAGGCACGTACCAGCCGTCTTGCACCCAGTGCCGGATAGACCTGGACGGCCCGCTCCAACACCGGGCGCAGCACAGACAGATCGGTCCGCAGCCGTTCCTCGTGGGGCTCGCGGCTGCTGCCCACCAACACCTGTCCTGTGGCCAAGGGATCGATCACGATGGGCACCTGCGAAGGCGCTGAGCGCCCGATGGACTTGCTCGCCAGGTACGCCGCCGCCGTCAACGACCCGGGCAGCGCATCGGCGCCTGCACGCCGCGCGTCCGTGATGGCCAGCTGGCCTGCGCGAGGGATCAACGGCGCTTTAGGGAAGAGCTTGCGGGTGCCCAACCCCAGCGCCAGCACCAGATGGCGCGTGTGCACAGTGCCCGCGGTCGTGTCGACGGCCACACCTGCCCCGCCGGCGCGAAAGCCATCGATCGCCGCCGGCCAGACGCGCTCGACATCGGCGGCCTCGAGATAGGCTGCGGTCGCCGCATATCCCAACATGTGGCCCTCGCCCTCGACGACCACCAGGCGTCGCACCGCCTGCGACAGCATCGGCAGCACGCGACGCGGTTGGGCGTGATCGCCACCGATGCGCACGGCAGCGCCGACCTCGCCCAGCTTCGCCACCAGCCCGTCGAGTGCCTCGTGCTCAATGTCGTCGGTGGCGAAGAAGTAGCTCGGGCGGACCTCGAAGACCCGATGCAGGGGGCCACCGGGCAGCGACAGCGTCTCCCGACAGTAACGCAGCGACTCGCCCGCCAGCCGCGCCAGCGGCCCCGGCCGCTTGCTGGCCACCGAAACCGCACCATCACTGGCGCCGGAGGCCGCCGCTGCCGGGCCGACCGCATCGAGCACCGCCACACGCATCCCCCGTCGGGCCGCATGCCAGGCCACCGAAGCCCCGACCACACCGGCACCGGCCACGACGACATCGAAACCTGACGAGGATGAATTGAAGACACGGGAGGGCATGGCACGACCGGCTCGGGCGGCGGCATCTTAGGGCCAGTCGCAGCGTGCGCGCAGCCGATTGCGCGCGCGCCGGCAACAAAACCCTCCCTCGCACCCGACATGACGGCAAACTCGCCGCATGACCTGAAATACATATGTTTTTTCTTGTATGTGCTGAACGTAAATTTGTATTGATCAAAGGCTTCGGACCCGGATAATCCCCCCGAAGTCCAAGTCAACCGATATCCCGCAGGCTTGGACCGGGCCCTGACAACCCCCAACATCACCAGACGGAGCGAGACCGTCGGAGGAGATTCGATGAACCTGATGAAGCAATTCAAGGGCGTGCTGCTCGCGCTGGCGTGCGCGCTGGCGCTGCCGGTGGCGCAGGCGCAGACCACGCCGAGCAAGATCGACGAGATCCGTCAGCGCGGCACGCTGCGCATGGCCGGCATCCTGAACGAAGACCCCTACTTCGCGAAGGACCCGCGAACCGGCGAGTGGCGCGGCTTCGCCGTGGAGATGGCGCGCGACATCGCTGACAACCTGGGCGTCAAGCTCGAGGTCGTCGAGTCCAGTTGGGCCAACTCCATCCTCGACGTGCAGTCTGGCAAGGTCGATCTGGCACTGGCGCTGACCGCCCTGCCCAAGCGCGCACTGGCCATCCATTTCTCTTCGCCCACTTACTACAACAGCTTCGTCATCATCTCGCCAAAGGCGTCGATGAAGGGCAAGTCCTGGGCGGACCTGAACAATCCGTCGACGACCATCGCGGTGGACATGGGTTCGGCGCAGGACCAGATCACCAAGCAGGTGCTGCCCAAGGCCAAGATCCTGCGGTTCAAGACGCGGGACGAGGCCGTGATCGCCCTGACCAGCGGCAAGGCGGATGCCGTGATCAACACCGTGCTCAACGGCATGGTGATGACCAAGAAGAACGCTGCGCTGGGCAAGGTCTATGTGCCGCAGCCGCTGCTGTCCTCCCCTTCGGTGATCGGCCTGAACTACAAGACCGACGACACCTGGAAGCAGTTCGTCTCGGCCTGGGCCGACTACAACCGCCGCGTCGGCAACAACCAGGGCTGGATCGTCAAGGGTCTGGAGCCCTTCGGCGTGACGCTCGACGACCTGCCTGAAGGGTTCTCCTTCAACTGAGGGGTCGAACACGCGACGGTGGCGGTCCCACGGGATCGCCTCGCGGCTACCGACGGGCGGCCCACGCGGCTGCCTGCGACTCTCCGGCCCCGCCTGTGCGGGGCCGTCGCGTTTACCCGACCTCAGGCGACCTGACCCGCCATCCTGGACCGGTGTCGTGGGCTGGCACGATCTCGGCCGGACCGGTTTCAGGCGCCACATCGGACCATCGGCGCAAGCCCGGTGCGGCGCATGATGCGGTCGCGCAACTTCGGATGAGGCTCCGACGATGTACCAGTGGGATTTCTACACGGTTCTGCAGTCCTTCGACCTGCTGGTCTCAGGCATGTGGACGACCTTCGCCTACACGGTGGGTTCGATCGCCATCGGCATCGTCGTCGGGATGGCCGCGTGTTTCGCGCGGCTGTCGCGCTGGCGCGCGTTGAGGATTGCCGCTCGCGCCTATCAGGAGATCTTCCGCTGCACGCCCTTGCTGGTGCAGATCCTGTGGGCCTATTACGCCCTGCCCATGCTGACGGGCTACTCGATCTCGAACACCGCCGCCGGGCTGCTGACACTGTCGCTGTACGTCGGCTCGTTCTACGCCGAGATCTTCCGTGGCGGGATCAACGCGGTGGACAAGGGTCAGAGTGAAGCCGCCGCCGCCGTGGGGATGTCGGGCCTGCAGATCATGCGCCACGTGATCCTGCCGCAGGCGCTGAAGAAGATGCTGCCGGCCTTCATCAACCAGTCGGTCATCCAGGTGAAGAACACCTCGCTGCTCTATGCGATCTCGGTGGCCGAACTCACCTACATGACCTCGGTGGTCAACAGCGAAACCTATCGGCCGATGGAAGCCTACACGCTGGCGGCCGTGATGTACTTCGCCATGCTGTTCCCGTTGACGCAGTGGGCCGATCGCGTGGAGAAGCGCCTGGCCCGCGGCGATTGAACGGCTGGCACACCGACACGGGCCCGGGCCGGCACAAGCAGGAAGTCAAGACGATGGATACCGACCGAGACGAACCGGTTCTCAGCGTGCGGGGACTGCACAAGTCCTTCGGCCCACTGCAGGTGCTTCAGGGCATCGACCTGGCGCTTCGGCCAGGCGACGTGCTCGCGCTGATCGGGCCGTCGGGATCGGGCAAGTCCACGCTGATCCGCTGCATGAACATGCTGGAGGTACCCAGCGCAGGCGAGGTGCTGTTCCACGGACGCAAGGCCTGCGCCTCGTTCAAGGGCCGCGGAGCGCTGATCGGCACCGGCGAACTGCGCCGGCGCGTGGGCATGGTCTTCCAGCACTTTCATCTCTTCCCGCACCGGACGGTACTGCAGAACGTCACGCAAGGCCCCATCGTGGTGCTGGGCGAAGCCCCCGCACAGGCCGAAAGCAGGGCCCGGACCCTGCTGGACCGCGTGGGTCTGCTGGACAAGTGCGATGCCTACCCGAACCACCTGTCGGGCGGCCAGAAGCAACGTGTGGCCATCGCCAGAGCGCTGGCGATGAACCCAGAGGTGCTGCTGCTCGACGAGATCACCAGCGCGCTCGACCCGGAACTCGTCGGCGAGGTGCTGGCCGTGATCCGCGACCTGGCCTCGCAAGGCATGACGATGATACTCGTGACCCATGAAATGGGCTTCGCGGCGGATGTGGCTTCGAGGGTGGTGTTCATGGAGGCCGGACGCATCGTCGAATCCGGCCCGCCCGGCGAGGTGTTGGCGCGTCCGCGCACGGAACGGCTGCAGGCCTTCCTGGCCCGCCACCTGCGGTAGCCTTGCGTCCAGCACCACACCCTGCGACGCCGCAGCGTCGAGCCGACGTGAAAACCCCAGCGGAGCGCCCACCGAGCCCGAGAATCGACATCACGCTGCTGCAGACCTTCCACTTGGTGGTCAAGCACGGCTCGTTCTCGGCCGCGGCACGGGTGCTGAACCTGTCCTACCAGTCGGTGGCCAACCAGATCCGTCGTCTGGAGCAGTTGTACGGCGCGCCTCTGGTCCTCACCGATCGCGGCGCCAGGCGTGTGGCCCTGAGCCCGCAGGGCAAGGCGCTGCACGCCACGCTGAGCATCGAGCTCGACAACATCCTGTCGCGCATCGCTCTGCTGCTCCACGACCAGCGCTCGGTGCTGCGCGTGGGCGTGCCGCAGGCGCTGTTCCACAGCTTCTTCCCCCAGGTGCTGACGGCCTTCAAGGACCACGCCCCGTCGATGCGACTGGCCTTCCTCGAGCGCGACACGACGCTCGAGCGGATGATGCTGGACGGCGAACTCGACGCGGCCGTCAGCGAGCGCTTCTTCGATCAGGAGACGATCACGCAGCAAGCCCTCGGCGACTACCACCTGAGCCTGATCTATCCACGCGCCTGGCACGCTGAAGATGCCGAAGAACCGGAGATTGCCGACTTCGCCGCCCGCGAGATGATCACCTACGAAACCGGCCAGACCGTGCGGGTGCGGGCCGTCGACCACCTGACGGCGGTCTATGGCCACCCACCGCTGATCGGTGTCACCGCTTCGGGCAGCACCAGCATCGTGCAACTGGTTCTGGCCGGGCTGGGCTATGCGGTCGTGCCACGCTGGATGGTCCCGATGGCGCACCCGGACATCGCACAGGTGGTGCTGCGCGAGGTCAAGCCGATGCGGGTGTACTTCGCCAGCACCACCCTGCTGGCGTCCAACACATTCGTGCAGCAGCTCCACCGCACCTGCTGCGAGGTCATCGGTCCCGCCCTGGACACGCTGCCAGAAGACGGCTCATCGCCATGAAAAAAGCCTCCGCCGGCCCTTGAAGGGGCCGGACAGAGGCTCGCGCCGCGCAACGGCGACGGGTCAGTCGGCCTGCGCCACGACCTGGACGGTCAGCGTGGAGACGACGTCGGTGTGCGGGGCCACCGTGACCGAGTACTCGCCGACGGTCTTCAGCGGACCGTTGGGCATGCGCACCTGTGCCTTGGACACGGCGATGCCCGCCTTGCCCAGCGCCTCGGCGATGTCGTGATTGGTGACGGAGCCGAACAGCCGGCCGTCGACACCGGCCTTCTGCGCAATCCGCACGGTGCGGCCTTCGATCTGCGCCCCCACGGCCTGCGCGGCCGAAAGCTTCTCGGCGGCGACGCGCTCGAGCTCTGCGCGCCGATCAGCAAACTCCTTGATGGCCGCATCGGTCGCACGACGCGCCTGGCGCGTCGGGATCAGGAAGTTGCGGGCGTAGCCGTCCTTGACGCGCACCACGTCACCGAGGTTGCCCAGGTTGGCCACCTTTTCGAGCAGGATCACTTGCATGGCAGTCTCCTCAGGCCTTGTGCAGGTCGGAGTACGGCAGCAAGGCGAGGAAGCGCGCGCGCTTGATCGCCGTGGTCAGCTGCCGCTGGTAGATCGCGCTGGTGCCGGTCAGGCGCGCAGGCGTGATCTTGCCGTTCTCGCCGACGAAATCACGCAGCGTGTCGACGTCCTTGTAGTCGATTTCCTCGACCCCTGCCACGGTGAAGCGGCAGAAACGCTTGCGACGGAACAACAGGGACTGCTGGTTGCGCTTGGGGCGGCGGTCCTTCGAGGACCGGCCTTTGCCACGGGGTGGGGGCATGTTGTGCTCCTTGGAACTGGATCTGTGGACGGGCCAGGGCGTCGGCGTCAGCAAGACACGCTGGCAATGTGAAAAAGCAAGCCGCGGCCGTTGCGCGCGGTGGCGAGGAAGCCTTCGAAGGTGGCTTTGGATCCCAGGTCCAGCCCGGACACCGCCGACACCACCGACCCGATGGCCAGTGCCTTGATCGACACCGACACGCGTCGGGATTGCCCCTCGTGCACCAGATCGGATTCGTGCTGAAGTTGCAGGTCCAGGGCCGGCAAACCTGCCGGCGTGTACCGCAGCGACCCTCGCTCGGCCACCTGGGCCATGAGCAACAGCCGATTCATCGAACCCGGTCCGGCCGCACGCAACCGCGCACGATCAGGCCTGTGCCTCCTGTGCGGCCTTGCGGGATTCCTCGCGCTCGACCACCTTCATCATCACCGACGGTGCGGTCTCGGCCTTGCTGCGAGCCACGGTCAAGTGGCGCAGAACCGCGTCGTTGAAACGGAAACCCGTCTCGAGCTCGGCCAAGGTCTCGTTGCCGCACTCGATGTTCAGGCACAGGTAATGCGCCTTTGCCAGCTTCTGGATCATGTAGGCCAGTTGCCTGCGCCCCCAGTCCTCGACCCGGTGCACCTTGCCACCGGTCCCGGTGATCAAGGTCTTGTAGCGTTCCAGCATCGCCGGAACCTGTTCGCTCTGATCCGGATGGATCAGCAGCACGATCTCATAGTGACGCATGCACACTCCTCATGGATTCCTGGAAAGGAAGCCGCCCCGACGCGTCGTGTCCTCGGGTGCGGCAAGAAGAAAACCTACGATTGTAGCCCAGGCAATGGATCGAGATCCTCCGCGCTGTCAGGCATCGGCCCGCGGCGCGCCATTCACCGGTGCGCCCGGGAAACGAAGACGCTCGACCAGCGACTGCGCCGCCGGACCGGGGGGCGGTGTGAGCAGGCTGACCAGCACGATGACGGCAAAACCCAGCGGCACCCCGAACACACCGGCGGAAATGGGCTGGATGCCCCACCAGATGTGCTCCGACACCGGTGAGTCCACGCCGAAGATGCCGCGCAACCAGGGCTGCGTCGTGGCCATGTAATAGAAGGTCACCCCGACGCCGGACACCATGCCGAGCAAAGCGCCCCACCGGGTGGCGCGTTTCCAGAAGATGCCCAGCACCAGCGCCGGAAACAGTCCGGCGGCGGCCAGAGAGAAGGCTGCCGAGACCAGAAAGAGGATGTCTGCCGGCTTCTGCGCCGCCACCAGGGCTGCCAGTACGGCGACGAACAGCAGGATGATCTTCGAGATCAGCACGCGGCGAGACGTCGGCGCCTTGGGATTCACCATCCTGAAATAGGTGTCGTGAGACAGCGCATTGGCGATGGTCAGCAGCAAGCCATCCGCCGTGGACAGCGCCGCCGCCAGACCGCCCGCGGCCACGAGACCGGTGATGACGAAGGGCAACCCTGCCATCTCAGGCATCGCCAGCACGATGATGTCGCCACCGATGCGGATCTCGCCGAGCTGCACCACGCCGTCGCCATTGACATCGACCACCGACAGCAGACTCGGATCCACCCGGGACCACACATTGATCCAGGAGGGCAACTGATCGAACGGCGCCCCCACCAGCACGTTGAAGACCTCGTACTTGACCAGCACGGCCAGCGCGGGCGCCGTGCAGTACAGCGCGAAGATGAACACCAGCGACCACAGCACCGATCGGCGCGCCTGACGCACGGACGGCGTGGTGTAGTAGCGCGTCAGGATGTGAGGCAGGCCCGCCGTGCCCACCGTCAGGCAGAAGACCAGCGCCAGAAAATTGCGCCGGGACTCCTCCGCGGCGCGTGCGTCGTCGTTTCCACCGGCGGTCGGGTCGGCCGAGAATTGCGCCGCGTGCCGGGGCATGCCCGCCAGGGCCTGTGCGCGGGCCTGTGCCTGCTCGTAGGCGCGCGTCCATGTCTGACGCGCCGCCTGCTCGTCCACCGGCAAGGCGTCGAGCACGCGCTCGGCCGCCTCCAGTTCCGACACAGGCGCATCGGCCAGCTTGAGTTGCTCCATCTGCCTTGCGGCCGCTTCACGCTCGGCACGCAGCGCGCTCGGCACATCGGCCAGCTTGGCCCGATAGGCCTGGGCCTGCTGACGGAAGTGTTCGATCACCTCCTGTTCCTTCGGGTCCTGCAGCAGCCGTTGCTCGACATCGCTGACCTGCTGCAGTTGGACGCCGTACGTCAACTGGGGCAAGGGGCTGCCCGTCTGCTTGACCGACAGCCAGACGACCGGGATCATGTAGGCGACGATCAGGATCGCATACTGCGCGACCTGCGTCCAGGTGACGGCCCGCATGCCCCCGAGGAAGGAACACACCAGGACGCCACCCAACCCGACGAAGATCCCGACCTCGAATGCCAGCCCCGACAGGCGCGTGGTGATCAGACCGATGCCGTAGATCTGCGCAACGACATAGGTGAAGGAACACAGGATCGCGATCGCCAGACCGACGCCCCGGGCGGCGTGACCGCCGTAACGTGCGCCCAGGAAATCCGGGATCGTGAACTGGCCGAAGCGCCTCAGGTAGGGCGCCAGGAACAAGGCGACGAGACAGAAGCCGCCCGTCCAGCCCAGGACGAAGGCCAATCCGCCGTATCCCGTGAGATAGAGCGTGCCCGCCAAGCCGAGGAACGAGGCAGCACTCATCCAGTCGGCCCCGGTGGCCATGCCGTTGTAGATCGCCGGCACGCGACGCCCGGCCACGTAGTACTCCTCGGCGTCGTTGGTCCGGCTGACGATGCCGATACCGGCGTAGAGCACGACGGGGGCCAGCAGAAACACGATGCCGATCACCGCGCGGCTGACGCCCGACTGCTCGAGCATCGCCAGCACGCCCAGAAAACCCAGCAGACCGGCCAGATAGCCGAAGAACACCCGGTTCAAGGCCGGCATGTCGTCCTCGTTGCGCCCGCGCCCGCCCACCGCTCAGCGGCTCAGACCTCCACGCCCGCCAGCCGGTGCCAGGTGTCGACCACGGAATCGGGGTTCAGCGAGATCGACACGATGCCCTCCTGCGCCAACCAATCGGCGAAGTCAGGATGGTCGCTGGGCCCCTGGCCGCAGATCCCGACGTACTTTCCGGTGGCCCGGCACGCAGCGATCGCCCGCGAGATCATCGCCTTGACGGCAGGGTCACGCTCGTCGAAGTCGTGCGAGAGCAATTCGAGCCCGGAATCACGGTCGAGGCCGAGCGTGAGCTGTGTCAGGTCGTTGGAGCCGATGGACATGCCGTCGAAATGCTCGAGGAACTGCTCCGCGAGGATCGCGTTGCTGGGCACTTCACACATCATGATGAGACGCAGGCCTTCGTGCCCGCGCTGCAGGCCCCGATCTGCCAGCATCTGCGCCACCCGCTGCGCCTGACGCACCGTGCGCACGAAGGGCACCATGATCTCGACATTGGTCAGCCCCATGTCGTTGCGTACGCGCTTGATGGCCTCGCACTCCATACCGAAGGCGTCGCTGAATTCGCCGCTGATGTAGCGGCTGGCGCCGCGGAAGCCCAGCATCGGGTTCTCCTCGTCGGGCTCGTAGCGCGTGCCGCCGATCAGCTTGCGGTACTCGTTGCTCTTGAAGTCCGACAGCCGCACGATCA
>JBMTXX010000016.1:0-25584 GCA_049453935.1 Rubrivivax sp. | reverse complement strand
GCGAACTTCTTGAACAGGCAGCCCTTGCCCTCCATCACCGGCTTGCCGGCCAGCGGACCGATGTCGCCCAGGCCCAGCACCGCGGTGCCGTTGGTGACGACGCCGACCAGGTTGCCGCGGGAGGTGTACTCCGCCGCCAGTGACGGGTCCTGCTCGATCGCCAGGCAGGCGTACGCCACCCCGGGGCTGTAGGCAAGGGACAGGTCGCGCTGGTTCGACAGTGGCTTGGTGGGGGTGACCGACACCTTGCCGCGGGTGGGGCTGCGGTGGTACTCGAGCGCAGCGTCGCGCAGGGCCTTCTCGGCCGGACTCAGTTCAGGCTTGTTCACGGGCTCTCCTCCTGCGCATCGAGGCGCATGTGCCCGGAGATTACGCTCCTGAGAGGCCCGGCAGCATCGGGCTAACCATGATCTGTTTGAACTTTCCGTGAGGGAATCGCCCGCGACCTGTGCTCACCACCCCAACCCCAGACGCAAGCCGAGCAGCACCGCCATGCCCACGACGATGGTGCCCAGCAGGCCGCGGCGCCACGCATACCAGGCCAGCCCTGCGGCAGCGGCCCACAGCCGCGGGTCACGCCAGGTCTGGACCAGTTCGCCATGGTCGAGGAAGACCTCAGGCGCGACCACCGCGGCCAGCGCCGCCAGTGGTGCGTAGCGCATGCCCTTGTGCAACCAGCCCGGCATGGGCAGGTCCTTGTCGATCAGGAAGAAGAAGCCGCGCGAGACGATGGTCAGCACCGTCAGGCCGGCGATCGCGATCAAGCCCTCGGTCAGGTCCATGCCGGCCCCCCTGCGCACCGTACCCAGCGCGCGCATCGGTGCCCGTGTCGGGGGTTCATCCGCGGTCTCCCGGCGCGCGGTAGCGGGACTTGCGTCGGTCGGCGGCGGCTTCCATGATCAAGCCTGCGGCCACCGCCGCCGCCACGGCCACGACGATGTTGAGTTTCAGCGGCAAGGCATAGGCCGCCACCGACGCGGTGCCGGCCACGCCCAGCGCGACCCAGGTGATGCGGCCACCCAGCAGCGAGGCGGTCATGCCCAGCAGCGCCAGCGTCCCGGCGAACCCGATGCCCCAGGACAGCGGCACCGCATCGCCCAGATAGATGCCCAGCAGGGACGCGCCCATCCAGGCCGCCCAGTTGGTCAGCGCGCCGCCCCAGAAATACGGCAGTTGCTCCGGCGCCACCTTGGGGTCGGGAAAGCGGCGGGCGAAGAAGATGTAGTTCAGGTCGGCGCTGAAGTAGGCAATCCGCAGGCGCATCGCGCGCGGCAGATGGTGGAAGTAAGGCTTCCACCCCATGCTGAAAATCACGAAGCGCAGGTTCAGGCAGGCCGCGGTCGTCCAGATCACCCAAAGCGGCGCACCGCTGACGAACAGCGGCAGCGTGGCAAGTTGGGCCGTCCCCGAGAACACCGTCAGGCACATGACCACCGCCAGCGGCAGGCCGATGCCGCTGTTGACCATGGTCACGCCGGTGACCACCCCCCAGGCCGCCACACCCGGCACGATGGGCAGCATCTCGCGTGCCCCGCGCAGGTATTCCGGATGGCGCCAGATCGGATCGGTCTTGGCCTGGTCCTGTTCCGTCATCGACGGCATTGTCGCCGCAGGGGGTGCAGCGCGCCGCGCATGTCCCCGGGGGCCGTCCGGACGATCGGCGTGGGCGATCAGCGTGGGCTGGCAGTCGCGCGTGCGTCCACGTCCGAGGCCGCGACGTCCTCGGCCGGCCGGGGCGCGACCTCGTCCATCCGGTTCTCGATCATGTAGTCGTTCATCTCGCGCCAGCCGGCGAAGATGGCCGCCTTGTCGGCGCGACGGTTCATCGAGTAGCACTCCTCGATCGCGCGCCCGGCGTGACGGCAGGCTCCGCCGATGGCCCGGCCCTCGGCCTCCTTGCGTGCGGCGATCTGCGAGGCCGATTCGATGCCCAGCATGTCGCAGCCGGACAGCGTGGTCAGGGCCAGGGCCAGCAGGGACACCCGCAGCCCATGGCGGCCGGCGGCCTGGGCCCCGCTCGCTCGTGCGTGCGCAGGCGTCCACTGCGCATGCAGGCATGTGCTGGGCGGCAAGGGGCTGGACATCGGCTTCATCTCGACACTCATCAGCGATATCGGCGCGACCGGACCGGAACTTGAACACTCATCCGGGGGCACCGGCAACTTCACAGATCGGCAGGCCAGCCGCCGGCGGGGGGCCGCGCCAGGCACGCAGCCACTGCGCCACCTCCTGGCGCCGCCCACCGGGCCGCTGCACCTCCAGGCATTCGATCGCGCCAGCACCGCAAGCCACTGCCAGACGCCCGGGCCCGACGTCGATGACGGTGCCGGCGGGGCCCGACCATTGCATGTGCGCCCGCGCGCGCCACAACTTGACGCTCTGACCAGCGCAGATGAAGGCGCAGCCGGGAAAGGGGTCGAAGGCACGGATCCGGCGCTCGATGAGATCCGCCGGCTCGCGCCAGTCGATCGCGGCTTCCGCCTTTTCGATCTTGTGCGCGTAAGCCACGCCGTCAGCCGATTGGGGTTGGCTGGACAGCCTGCCGTGGGCGCCCAGATCGGCCAGCACCTCGACGATGTCACGCGCACCGAGAACCGCCAGGCGGTCGTGGAGGGTGCCGGCCGTGTCGTGCGGGGCGATCGGTACGGCGCTGGCGCGGACGATCTCCCCGGTGTCCAGGCCCTCGTCCATGCGCATGACACACACGCCGGTCAGGTCGTCCCCAGCCTCGATCGCACGTTGGATGGGCGCTGCGCCACGCCAACGCGGCAGCAGCGAGGCATGGATGTTCAGACAGCCATGGCGGGGCAGCTCGAGCACCCAGCGCGGCAGGATCAGCCCGTAGGCCACCACCACCAGCACGTCGACCTTGGCGTCGTCGAGCGCCTGCCGCGTCAGCGACGCATCGTCGGCATGGCGCCCGTCCAGACGCAGACCCCGCGGCTGGGACACCACAAGCCCGAGCCTTTGCGCGCACTCCTTGACCGCCGACGGCTGCAACTGCATGCCGCGGCCGGCCGGCCGGTCGGGCTGGGTCAGGACCAGAGGGATCTCGTGGCCCGCGTCGAACAGCGCCTGCAGCGCGTGGGCGGCAAAGGCTGGCGTGCCGGCAAACGCCACACGCATCGGCACGTCAGGCCCGTCCGTCTTCAGCACGCGCAGTCCTCAACCCTGCTGGGCTTCCCGTGCCCGCTTGATCATCTTGGTGCGGATGCGGTCGCGCTTGAGTGCGCTCAGGTACTCGACGAACACGCGTCCGGCCAGATGGTCCATCTCGTGCTGCACGCATACCGCGAGCAGGTCGTCGCATGCCAGATCGAACGTGCGGCCCTCGCGGTCGAGCGCGCGCACGGTCACGCGCTCATGACGCTCGACCTTGTCGTAGACCGTGGGCACCGACAGGCAGCCCTCCTCCCGCACCACGCGGGCCGGGCTGCGGTCGACGATCTCCGGATTGATCAGCACCAGCGGCCTGTCCCGGGTGTCGGAGGTGTCCATGACGATCACACGCTCATGAACATCGACCTGGGTGGCCGCAAGACCGACGCCCTGGCTGTCGTACATCGTCTCGAGCATGTCATCCACGAGGCGACGGATGCGATCGTCGACGACCGCCACCGGCGCGGCCACCTTGTGCAGCCGCGGGTCGGGAAAAGTCAGGATCGTGAGCAAGGCCATGGTGTGAAGAGGAAGTGGAGCACGAAAAGTTTCCGCGTGTCCCGGCAGGCGCATTGCGGTCGATGCAGGTCACCGGCAGAATCATCCTTCAACGCCGGATTGTCCCCGAGCATCGGCTTGGCGGTGCCGCGAACGACTGGCGCCCGCGGCCGGGGCCGCAGTACCCTCGGCCTGCACACGGCGGCGCCGGCCCTGGATGCGTCACAAGCGGGTCGACCACTGGATGAATGCCCCTCAACGCCCACACCGCAGACGAACCCGCCCGGCTGGGTCATGGCCTGCATGCGCGATCGGCCTGCTGGCCGCGTCGTGGCTGCCGACCGATGCTCAGACCGTCCCAGCCGCGCCGGTGAAGGTGACGCCCCAGGTTCGCGTCCTCCCCTGGCCGACCGACCCCTGGCCGAAGACCGCCGCCACAGACGCCGCGGACACCGAGGTGCGGTTGACCGATGCCGACGCCCTGTGGGGCGCGCCACAGATCATGGCAGCGCTGACCGGTCGACGGCTGATCGGGCCTGGCGATCTGCTGCTTGCACAACCACCTGCGGCGCAAGACGCGGATCTGTTCGCGATCGTGCGAGGGCCTCAGGCCCTGATCGATCCGTCGACCGGGCAGGTACTCGGACATCAGGTGCAGGTCGTCGGCACGGCACGGCGCCTGGCGCCAGGACGGTCTGCGACACCCGGCGCCATGCACCTGCGGGTCGTCCACGCGCGCCGCGAAGTCAGTGCCGGCGATCGCCTGTTGCCGCTCGCAGACCGCCCGCTCGCCCATCACCCGGGACAGCCTGTGCCCACAGGCCTTCGGGCGGCGGTGCTCGCTCTCCCAGATGATCGGCGCGTGGCGGGGACCGGGGACGTCGTGGTGCTGGACAGCGGACGCCTCGATGGGCTGGCGCCGGGACATCGGCTCAGCGCCCATCGGCGCGAAGGCCGGGACGTACCCGGTGACGGCACGCTGCCTGCGCACGCACAGTTGCTCGTCACGCAAGTGCATCTGCACGTCGCGCGAGCGCTGGTCATCGATGCGCAAGACGCGATACATCTGGGCGACGAGGTGCTCGTGCTCACCCCTGCGCAGGCGGCACGATGATCGAGGATGCGCACGAGTTCGAGGCCTGGTACCGGCTGGTGCACTGCCCCGCCCTCGGCCGGGCCGCCGTGCGCGCACTCCTGAGCGCTTTCGGCTGCCCTGAGATCGTCTGCCGGGCCTCGCCGGCGCAGTGGCGCAGCGTGGTCGGCGAGACCCGCGCGCGTGCCCTGACCATGGGGCTGCCGACGATGGACGCGGGCTGGTCACAGGCGCTGGACTGGTGGCGCGCAGGCCCCCAGCGGCTGGCCATCGCCCTGGGCGATCCCGACTACCCTGAGGCCCTGCTGCGCACCGAAGACCCACCCCTGCTGCTGTACGTGGAGGGCCGGGTCGACGCCCTGGCAGGCCAGCTGCTGGCGGTCATCGGCAGTCGCCAGCCCACACCCCAGGGCTCGCGCAATGCACAGGACTTTGCGGCGCACCTTGGTGCGGCCGGGTGGACCATCGTCTCCGGGCTCGCCCGGGGCATCGATGCGTCGGCCCACGAGGGCGCGCTGTCGGCCGGCGCGATGACCGTCGCGGTGGTCGGCACCGGGCTGGACCTGACCTACCCGAAAGGACACGCCGCGCTGGCGCGGCGGATCGCGGCTCAGGGTGCCCTGGTCAGTGAATTCCCGCCAGGCACCCCTCCCATCGGCTCGAACTTTCCCTCGCGCAACCGCATCATCGCCGGCCTGGCGCGCGGAACCCTGGTGGTGGAAGCGGCGTTGCAGTCCGGCTCTCTCATCACCGCTCGGCTGGCCACGGAGGCCGGGCGTGAGGTCTTCGCCATCCCCGGCTCCATCCACTCACCCTTGTCGCGTGGCTGTCATGCGCTGATCCGCCAGGGCGCCAAACTGGTCGAAAGCGCCGCCGACATCCTCGACGAACTGCCGGCCCCGCCCAGCACACGAGGGCTGGCCCCCCAGCGCAGCGCCACAACATCGGTGCCCGCACCGCAGAGCGCCGCATCGCCCGCCTCCCGCCCCGAAGCCCGGGCGGCCGAAGACCCGCTGCTGCGCGCGCTCGGCTACGAGGCTGCGACCTTGGACGAGCTCTGCGCCCGCACCGGATGGCCTGCAGCCACCCTGGCGACCCGGCTGCTCGAACTGGAATTGAGCGGGCAGGTGTCACGGCTGCCCGGAGGCCTGTTCCAGCGCCTGCAGCAGGCGTGACGCCGCACCTGGGCAGGTTCGCAAGGCCGGAAAAAGGCCCGCGTTGACCCGATGGAGCCGCCGACTGCCCCACCGGCCACGCCCCGGATCCCTCGGGTATAGTGGGTTCATGTTCGATGTGCTCGTCTATCTCTACGAGAACTACTGGCGGCCCGACGCATGTCCGGATCACCGGCAGTTGTCGCGCAAGCTCTCGGCGGTCGGGTTCGAGAACGACGAAATCCAGGAAGCACTGAACTGGCTGGACGGGCTCGCCACGAGCGCACAGGCCGTGGGCGGCACGCAGGACGCGAACAGCATGCGTGTCTACACCGAAGCCGAACGTGAGCTCCTCGGCGAGGAGTCGATCGGCTTCATCAGCTTTCTCGAATCCGCTGGCGTCCTGCCAGCCGCGATGCGCGAGATGGTCGTCGACCGCGCCACCGCCGTCGGGGTCGGCCCGATGGATCTCGAGGAAGTCAAGATCATCGTGCTGATGGTGTTCTGGAGCCTCGGTGAGGAGCCGGACGCACTGATCCTCGACGAGTTGTTCGTCGACCCGAAGGATCGCCTGATCCACTGAGACAGTCGGCGCGCGCCGGCCGATCTGGCAGTGATCTGCACCGCGCAGGCGCCACTACCAGGCGTGCGCGAAACCTTACACCACCGCTCCGGCGTTGGGATCGTTGGGATCCCTGTCCTTCGTCGGGTTGGACTTCAGCAGGTCCTCACGCTTGACGCCCAGACGCAAGGCGATGCCCGCGGCCACGAAGATCGACGAGTAGATGCCGAACAGGATCCCGATGGTCAAGGCCAGCGCAAAATAGTGCAGCGTCGGGCCGCCGAACAGCAGCATGGACAGCACCATGATCTGCGTCGAGCCGTGGGTGATCACGGTGCGGCTGATCGTGCGTGTGATCGCGTGATCCATCGCCTCGGGCGTCGTCATCTTGCGCATCCGGCGGAAGGTCTCCCGGATACGGTCGAAGATCACCACCGACTCGTTGACGGAATAGCCCAGCACCGCCAGCACCGCCGCCAGCACCGCCAGTGAGAACTCCCACTGGAAGAAGGCGAAGAAACCCAGGATGATCACGACGTCGTGGAGGTTGGCCACGATGCCGGCCACGGCAAACTTCCACTCGAAGCGAATGGCCAGATAGACCATGATGCCGATCACGGTGAAAGCCAGCGCCAGCGCGCCGTCGCGGGCCAGTTCGGCGCCGACCGACGGCCCGACGAACTCGGTTCGGTTGAGCTTGAGCGGCTCTGCACCGGAGGCCTGAACGCAGGCTGCGCGGCTGACGGCCTCGCCCTGCTCGGTCACGTACTGACGCTGGGACAGCGTGCCGCCCTCGGCCCGGCACAGCGCATCGAACACCGTCTGCGCGACCTCGGCCTGCTTGACCTCACCGCGCAGCGGCAAGCGCACCAGGATGTCACGCGAAGTGCCGAAGGTCTGCACCTGCGTCTCCCCGAAACCCAGCGATTCGATCGTCGCGCGCGAGCGGTTGACGTCGGCGGACTGCGCGTACTCGAACTCCAGCACCGTGCCACCGGTGAACTCGATCGACAGATGCAGCCCGCGGTTCACCAGGAAAAAGACCGCCGCGAGGAAGGTGACGAAGGACACCAAGTTCAGCACCAGCGAGTGGCGCATGAAGGGAATGTCCCGACGGATACGGAAAAACTCCATGGTCTGTGCCTCTCGTCAATCGCCGCCGGTCCGGTCCGCCATCTGCGTTCGCGCCGCACCCTCAGCGCCTGGCCGCCAGACCTGTCCAATCGACACGGCCTTCAGCCGCTTCTGCCGCCCGTACCACAGGTTCACGAGCCCACGCGAGAACATCACGGCCGAGAACATCGACGTCAGGATACCGATGCAGTGCACGACGGCAAACCCTCTGACCGGGCCGGAACCGAAGGCCAGCAGCGCCAGACCCGCGATCAGCGTCGTGATGTTGGAATCGAGGATCGTGGCGAAAGCCCGCTCGTAGCCCGCAGAGATCGCCGCCTGCGGCGCGAGGCCTGCCCGCAACTCCTCGCGCACGCGCTCGTTGATCAGCACGTTGGCATCGATCGCCATGCCCAGCGTCAACGCAATCGCGGCCATGCCGGGAAGCGTGAGCGTGGCCTGCAGCATCGACAGCACCGCCACCAGCAACAACAGGTTGAAACCCAGCGCCAGCGAAGAGAACATCCCGAAGATCAGGTAGTAGGCGCACATGAACGCCACGATGGCGACAAAGCCCCAGGTGACGCTGTCGAAGCCCATCGCGATGTTCTCGGCGCCCAGGCTCGGGCCGATCGTGCGCTCCTCGATGATCTCCATCGGCGCCGCCAGCGAGCCCGCACGCAACAGCAACGCGACGTCATTGGCCTCCTGCGTCGTCATGCGACCGGAGATCTGCACCCGCCCGCCGCCGATCTCGCTACGGATGACAGGCGCGGTCACGACTTCACCACGCCCCTTCTCGAACAGCAGGATGGCCATGCGCCGGCCGACGTTCTCGCGCGTGACATCGCGGAAGATGCGCGCCCCCTTGGCATCGAGGCTGAGATGGACTGCCGGCTCCTGGGTCTGGTTGTCGAAGCCCGCCTGCGCATCGTTCAGGTTTTCGCCCGTGAGCACGACCTGACGGAAGACGATCACCGGCGCGCCATTGCGCTCGAGGTAACGCTCGCTGTTGAAGGGGACCGTGCCGCCGGCCAGTGCGGCCTGGCCCTCGGCCGTCTCGTTGACCATCCGGATCTCAAGCGTGGCGGTGCGCCCGATGATGTCCTTGGCCTTGGCCGTGTCCTGCACGCCGGGCAGCTGCACCACGACCCGGTCGAGCCCCTGCTGCTGAATGACAGGCTCCGCCACCCCCAACTCGTTGACGCGGTTGTGCAGCGTGGTGATGTTCTGCTGCAGCGCCTGCTGTTGCACCGCACGGGCTGCCTCGGCCTTCAAGCTGCCCCGCAACACCGGATCCAAGCCGTCCACCGTGTCGACCCACGTCAGGTCTGGAAACTGCTGCTCCAGCACGGTGCGTGCGGCAGTGGCCGTCTGTGTGTCCCGAAATCGCACCCGGATCGCGTCTCCGTCGCGGGAGACCCCTGAGTACCGCAGATTGCGATCACGCAGCAGCGTACGCACGTCGCCCGCCAGCGAATCGGCCCGCCGGGTCAGGGCCGCTTGCATGTCCACCTGCATCAGGAAGTGCACACCCCCGCGCAGATCCAGACCCAGATACATCGGCAATGCGCGCAGCGACGCCATCCACTGCGGGCTGCGAGACACCAGATTCAGCGCGACGATGTAAGAGGCCTGTTCCGGATCTGGGTTCAGCGCAGCGGTCAGCGCGTCCTTGGCCCGCTTCTGCGTGTCGGTATCGGCAAAGCGCGCGCGCACCGACTGCCCGTCGAACTGCACGAAATCCGCGCGTACGTCGGCCTGGCGCAGGATGTCGGCCACGCGATCGGTCATCGACGCTTCGAGCTTGAGCGTGACCTTGCCGCTGGAGACCTGGACAGCCGGCGCTTCACCGAAGAAGTTGGGCGCCGTGTAGAGCAGGCCCAGCAACAAGGTGACCGCGAGGATCGCGTACTTCCACCACGGATAGCGGTTCATGCAGACTCCTGCAACGTCGGCCGTGACCCGGCCGGCCTGCCCTGGACGACAGCGCCAGGCACTGCCCGGGCCGAGGCCCGGACGTCACGAACGATTACTTGAAAGTGCCCTTCGGCAGGACCTGGATGACAGAGGGGCGCTGTACCTGGATCTCGACACCGTCGGCGACCTCCACGTGAAGCACTGTGTCACCCAGGCGCGCGATGCGCCCCACCAACCCACCAGCAACCACCACCTCGTCCCCCTTGGCCAGGGCTTCGATCATGGCCTTGTGCTCCTTCTGGCGCTTCATCTGGGGACGGATCATGATGAAGTACAGCACCACGAACATCAGCACCAGCGGCAGCAAGCTGATCAGGGTGGACTCGGCTCCGCCAGCGGCGGCGGGAGCAGACTGTGCGTAGGCGTCGGAGATGAACACGGTGGGAAATCCTGCAAGTGAACGTCAGGCGGACGGAACCCGCGAGTGTAGCGGGCGCGAGATGGCAGGGCCGGAAACAACAACGCCAACCCTGCAGGTTGGCGCTGTATACAACTGCCGGCAAACGAATCCGGCAGAGAATTTGGTTGCGGGGGCAAGATTTGAACTTGCGACCTTTGGGTTATGAGCCCAACGAGCTACCAGACTGCTCCACCCCGCGACTGAAGACAGAGATTATGGCACAGATTCTCAGTCTGCCTGACCAGACTCAGTACTCTCGACGGCCGCAGGCTCGGGACGGTCCACGAGCTCGACGAACGCCATGGGCGCGTTGTCGCCGACGCGAAAACCCATCTTGAGGATGCGGGTGTAGCCGCCGGGACGGCTCAGGTAACGGGGACCGAGCACATCGAAGAGCTTGGTGACCACGGCCCGATCGCGCGTGCGGTCGAAGGCCAGGCGGCGGTTGGCCAGCGTCGGCTGCTTGGCCAGCGTGATGAGGGGCTCGACCACCCGGCGCAGTTCCTTGGCCTTCGGCACCGTGGTGCGGATGGCCTCATGCTGGATCAGTGAATTGCACATGTTGCGAAGCATCGCCGCACGATGCTGGCTCGTGCGGTTCAGCTTGCGCAGTCCGTTGCGATGGCGCATTTGAATCTCCTTGCGGTTCTGATATCCCTGGCCGTATCAGGTACCCGGGGTGCGCGTTGGACAGAGGAAAACGTGTGCCGAGGTCAGCGCCGCTCGAGGCTCTTCGGCGGCCAGCCCTCGAGCCGGGTACCGAGCGTCAACCCGCGCGAGGCCAGGACTTCCTTGATCTCGTTGAGCGACTTCCGGCCGAGGTTCGGTGTCTTCAGCAGCTCGGTCTCACTGCGTTGGACCAGATCGCCGATGTAGTAGATGTTCTCGGCCTTCAGACAGTTCGCGGAACGGACCGTCAGCTCCAACTCGTCGACCGGGCGCATCAGGATGGCCGGAGGCTCCGGGCCGTCCGAGGGGCGCGTCAATTCGCCGATGTCCACGACACCGGCACCCTCGAGCTGCGTGAACACCAGCAACTGCTCGACCAGGATCTTGGCAGCCGCACGGATGGACTCCTCCGGCGAGATCGCGCCGTTGGTCTCGATCTCCATCACGAGTTTGTCCAGGTCGGTACGCTGCTCGACGCGCGCGTTCTCAACAGCGTAGCTCACGCGGCGGACCGGCGAGAACGACGCGTCGAGCACGATCCGGCCGATGGTCTTCGTGCTCTCGTCGCCCAGGCGGCGGATATTGCCCGGCACGTAGCCGCGGCCCTTCTCCACCTTGATCTGCATGTCGAGCTTGCCACCCTGCGACAGGTGGGCAATGACATGGTCGGGGTTGATGATCTCCACATCGTGCGGCGTCTGGATGTCGGCGGCGCGCACCGGGCCCTCACCCTCCTTGCGCAACACCAGCGTCACCTCGTCGCGGTTGTGGAGCTTGAACACCACGCCCTTGAGGTTGAGCATGACGTGGACCACGTCCTCACGGACCCCGTCGATGGCGGAGTACTCGTGCAGAACACCGGCGATCGTCACCTCGGTCGGCGCATATCCCACCATCGAGGACAACAGCACGCGCCGCAGCGCGTTGCCGAGGGTGTGGCCGTAGCCGCGCTCGAACGGTTCGAGCACCGCCCGGGCGCGATGCCCCCCAAGGGACTCGATCTGGATGGCCTTGGTGGGTTTCAGCAGATTCGTTTGCATGGACTCGTGTTCCTCTCAATACCCTCGGCTCGTCACACCGATAAGGCTGATGGACCGCGCCGGGCAGATGACAATGCGACTTGCGCCCGGCCGGCAAGACGCTTGAAACTGACGCCAGCCCGCACCGGGCCTGGCGTCGCAGCGAAGAACCCGATCAACGAGAGTACAACTCGACGATCAGCGCTTCCTTGATGTCCGCCCCGAACTCATCCCGATCGGGCGCCTTCTTGAACACGCCCTCCATCTTGGTGGCGTCGACCTGCACCCAGCCTGGAAGACCCACAGACTCGGCGAGCTTCAATGAATCGGTGACCCGCAGCTGCTTGCGCGCGTTTTCACGCAAGGACAAGGTGTCCCCAGGCTTCACCGAGTACGACGGAATGTTGACGACGTGGCCATTGACCATCACCGCCTTGTGCGACACCAACTGGCGTGCTTCCGCGCGAGTCGAGCCGAAACCCATGCGATAGACGACGTTGTCCAGCCGCGACTCCAACAACGACAACAGGTTCGCCCCGGTGTTGCCACGGCGTCGATCGGCCTCCTCGAAATAGCGCCGGAACTGACGCTCGAGCAGCCCGTACATCCGCTTGACCTTCTGCTTCTCGCGCAACTGCAGGCCGAAATCCGACGTCCGCGAACCGCTGGTGCGGCCGTGCTGACCGGGCTTGCTCTCGAGCTTGATCTTGTCGGCCAGCGGACGACGTGCGCTCTTCAGGTAGAGATCAGTGCCTTCACGGCGGGCCAGTTTGCCCTTCGGTCCAATGAAACGTGCCACTTTGAGGATCCTGATGGATGTGTAGAAACTGACACGGCGACATCCAAGACGTCCCGTGCGAGTCCGAAACCTGTTGGCGCAACAGGGAGCCCGGACAGTGGACTTCGGCGGCTGTGTTCAGCCCGTGCACCGAAGGCAAGCGCCAAGAGGGGCCTCGGGGCAAAGACCACCGAGGCACCGCGCCACATGCATGCATGCAGCGCCAGAAAAAGATCGTCAGATCCGCCGACGCTTCTGCGGGCGGCAACCGTTGTGCGGGATCGGTGTGACGTCAGAGATCGAATTGATGCGTATGCCGAGGGAAGCCAGCGCACGCACGCTGGATTCGCGGCCGGGACCAGGCCCCTTGATGCGGACATCCAGGTTCTTGATCCCCTGCTCTTGTGCCGCACGCCCAGCCACTTCCGCTGCAACCTGGGCGGCGAAAGGGGTGGATTTCCGCGATCCCTTGAAACCCTGGCCACCGCTGGATGCCCAGGCGAGTGAGGCGCCCTGGCGGTCGGTGATGGTGATGATCGTGTTGTTGAACGACGCGTGCACGTGCGCGATGCCATCCGCAATGTTCTTGCGAACCTTCTTGCTCACGCGCCGTGCCGCGGTATTGACGGGGGCCTTAGCCATGGGATATATGTTCCTCGTGTGGCGCTGTCAGGGTCACTTCTTCAGGGCAGCCGCGCCTTTGCGGGGGCCCTTGCGAGTGCGAGCATTCGTGCGCGTACGCTGTCCGCGAACCGGCAGCCCGCGGCGATGACGCATTCCGCGATAGCAGCCCAGATCCATCAGACGTTTGATGTTGATGGACATCTCGCGCCGGAGATCGCCCTCGATCGTCATCCTGCCGATCTCGTCCCGGATGCGCTCCAGGTCACCGTCGGTCAGATCCTTGATCTTCTTGGAATAGGCGATGCCCACAGCATCACAGATCTTCTGCGCTGTCGTGCGGCCGATGCCATAGATCGACGTCAATCCGATCTCGGCGTGCTTGTGCTGTGGGATGTTGATACCCGCGATACGTGCCATGGTGGGTTCCTAGGATCCGAAGTGATCAGCCTTGGCGCTGCTTGTGCCGAGGGTCCGTGCAAATGACACGAACCACACCATGGCGACGAATGATCTTGCAGTTGCGGCACATCTTCTTGACGGAAGCGGCTACCTTCATCGTGTTCTCCTTGACCTATTCACTTCGCGCGGAACACGATCCGCGCGCGACTCAAATCGTACGGGGTGAGCTCGACGGTCACCCGGTCACCCGGAAGGATGCGGATGTAGTGCATCCGCATCTTCCCGGAAATGTGGCCCAGGACCACATGCCCGTTTTCGAGCTTCACGCGAAACGTCGCATTGGGGAGGTTTTCTACCACCTCGCCCTGCATCTGGATCACGTCATCCTTGGCCATCCGACTACCCGGCCTTGAAATTTGCCTTCTTCAAGAGCGACTCGTACTGCTGGCTCATCACGTAGCTCTGGACTTGCGCCCAGAAATCCATCGTGACCACGACGATGATCAGCAAGGACGTCCCGCCGAAGTAGAAAGGCACGTTGTACTGGAGCACGAGGAACTCGGGCAGCAGACAGACCGCGGTGATGTAGATAGCGCCGACCAACGTCAGACGGCCGAGGATGCGGTCGATGTACTTGGCGGTCTGGTCCCCAGGGCGGATACCGGGGACGAAAGCGCCACTCTTCTTCAGGTTGTCCGCCGTCTCCCGGCTGTTGAAGACCAGCGCTGTGTAGAAGAAGCAGAAGAAGATGATCATCGCGGCGTACAGGATGACGTACACCGGCTGCCCAGGCTGAAGCAGCGCAGACGCATCCTTCAGAAACCTGGCCACACCGCCCTCGGCCGACCCGGTGGCGATCCAACCGACCGCAGTGGCAGGCAACAAGATGATCGAGGAGGCGAAGATCGGAGGGATCACGCCCGACATGTTCAATTTCAGCGGCAAGTGCGACGACTGACCACCGTATACCTTGTTGCCGACCTGTCGCTTCGCGTAGTTGACCAAAATCTTCCGCTGACCTCGCTCGACGAACACCACTGCAAACGTGACGAACACCACAAGCACCAGAATGAAGATGCTGGCAATGATGCTCATCGCACCGGTGCGCACCAACTCGAACAACCCACCCATGGCGCTGGGCAAGCCAGCGACGATGCCCGCGAAGATGAGAATGGAGATGCCGTTGCCCAGGCCACGCTCGGTGATCTGTTCGCCCAACCACATCAGGAACATCGTGCCAGCCACCAAGCTGACCACCGCTGTCATGCGGAATCCGAACCCAGGGGACAGAACCAAGCCAGGAGAGCCCTCGAGCGCCAACGCAATTCCCAGAGACTGGAAGATGGCAAGCGCCAATGTTCCGTAGCGGGTGTACTGCGTGATCTTGCGGCGTCCGGACTCACCTTCCTTCTTCAGAGCCTCCAGCGTCGGCACCACGTAGGTCATCAACTGCATGATGATCGATGCCGAGATGTAAGGCATGATGCCCAGCGCAAAGACCGTGAACCTGGACAAGGCCCCGCCGCTGAACATGTTGAACAGGTTCAGAATCCCGCCGCTCTGACTCTTGAAGAGCTCTTCCAACTGGCCAGGATCAATCCCGGGCACAGGAATGTGCGCCCCGATCCGGTACACGACCAGCGCCAGCAAAAGGAAGACCAGGCGCCTTCTCAGGTCACCGAACTTCCCGCTGCGCGCCAGCTGCGTTGCGCTCGTTGCCACGTGCTACCCGATTCAGACCGGTGTCAGCCGACCACGCCGCCTGCGGCTTCGATGGCGCTGCGCGCGCCAGCGGTCGCACCGACTCCCTTGAGCACGACCTTGCGGGTCAGCTCACCGGCCTTGATCACCTTGACCACACGCACATGCTGCCCGACAAGACCTGCCTGCTTCAGAGCCAGGACGTCAACCTCGTCCAATGCCAGGCGCTCGAGATCACGCAGCGTGACCTCGCCGTTCAGCCGCAGCGACGCGCTCTTGAAGCCGCGCTTGGGCAAGCGACGCTGCAGGGGCATCTGCCCGCCTTCGAAGCCGACCTTGTGGAAGCCGCCGGCGCGGGACTTCTGCCCTTTGTGACCACGACCAGCCGTCTTCCCCAGTCCGGAGCCAATGCCCCGGCCCACACGCCGGCGGGCGTGCTTGGCTCCTGCCGCCGGCTTGATGCTGTTCAGATTCATTGCTGCACCCTCACCAGGTAAGCCACCTTGTCGATCATGCCGCGAACCGCAGGCGTGTCCTCCAAAACAGCAGAACTGTTCAATCGCCGCAAGCCCAGGCCGACGACCGTCGCACGATGCGACGCCCGGCAGCCGATGGGGCTGCGCACCAGAGTGACCTTCAGGGTCTTCTTCTCAGTCATGTCCGATCCCTGCACACGTTCAGCTGAACAGCTCTTCGACGGTCTTGCCACGCTTGGCAGCAATCTCGCCAGCGGTGGTGGAGCGCTTGAGCGCGTCCAACGTCGCACGAACCATGTTGTAAGGGTTGCGCGAGCCGTGGCTCTTCGCAACGATGTCGGTGACGCCCATCACTTCGAAGACGGCCCGCATCGGGCCACCCGCGATGATGCCGGTGCCCGCTGGGGCAGGCGCCATCAGCACACGGGCGCTGCCGTGCTCGCCTTCGACGTTGTGGGGCACAGACCCGTTGCGCAGCGACACCTTGAACATGCCGCGGCGGGCCGCCTCCATGGCCTTCTGGACAGCCACGGGCACCTCGCGCGCCTTGCCCTTGCCCATGCCGATACGACCATCGCCGTCACCCACGACCGTGAGCGCTGCGAAACCCAGAATGCGACCCCCCTTGACCACTTTGGTCACGCGGTTGACCGCAATCATCTTCTCCTTCAATCCGTCGTCACGCCCTTCGTCGGAGACGCGCGGTTGGAACTTGGCCATCGTGATTTCCTTCGAAGCCTGTGACGATCAGAACTGCAGACCCGCTTCGCGGGCTGCTTCGGCCAGCGCCTTGACGCGGCCATGGTAGGCAAAGCCAGCGCGGTCGAAAGCCACCCGGTCCACACCTGCCGCGCGAGAACGCTCGGCGATGCGACGGCCGATGGCCGCGGCTGCAGCGACATTTCCGCCGTTGCCCATCTCGCCCCGGGTTTCCTTCTCGGCAGTCGACGCACTGGCCACGATCCGCGTGCCGTCTTCCGAGATCACCTGAGCGTAGATGTGCTGATTGGAGCGAAACACACTCAACCGAGGGCAGAGCTGCTTGGCGATCCTGGCACGCGTCTGGCGAGCACGGCGCAGACGCTGATCCTTCTTGTTCGACATGAGGCGGCTCCTTACTTCTTCTTCTTGGTTTCCTTGAGGACCACACGCTCATTCGCGTAGCGTATCCCCTTGCCCTTGTACGGCTCCGGCGGGCGTACCGCCCTCACTTCCGCAGCCACCTGTCCAACCGCCTGACGGTCCGCACCCTTGATCAGGATCTCGGTTTGTGTCGGGCACTCCACCTTCACACCTACCGGCATCTGGATGGACACAGGATGGGAAAACCCGACCTGGAGGTTGAGCCGATCGCCCTGGGCCGCAGCGCGGTAACCCACGCCCACCAGGTTCAGCTTGCGCTCGAAGCCCTTGCCGACGCCGCTGACCATGTTCGCGAGCAGCGCACGCATCGTGCCGCTCATCGTGTTGGCGTCGGCACTGTCGTTGGCAGGCGTGACGTCCAACCGTCGGTCCACCTGCTTGACGACCACCAGAGGATTGTTCTCGCGAGACAACAGCCCGTTTGCACCCTTGACGGTGATCTGCTGCGGCGTGATCTGCACGTCCACACCCTGTGGCAGCACCACAGGCATCTTTCCTACCCGAGACATCTCAAGCTCCTGTGTCAGGCCACGTAGCACAGCACTTCGCCGCCCACGCCGGTCTGTCGCGCCTTGCGATCAGTCATCACGCCCTTGGGTGTGGTCACGATGGCCACACCCAGACCGTTCATCACCTGAGGGATGGCATCCCTGCCGCGGTAGACGCGCAGCCCGGGACGGCTTACACGCTCGATTCGCTCGATGACCGGACGACCAGCGTAGTACTTCAACGCGATTTCGAGCTCACCGGCGCCGGCACCAGCCTTGACGCGAAAGCCCTCGATGTAGCCTTCGTCCAGCAACACCTGGGCGATAGCGACTTTCAACTTCGAGGAGGGCATCATCACGATGGACTTCTCGACGAGTTGCGCATTGCGGATGCGCGTCAGCATGTCCGCGATGGGATCACTCATGCTCATGGGTCAACTCCTGCAGATCCTGCGGTTTACCAGCTGGCCTTGACGATACCCGGGATATCGCCCTTGAACGCCAGTTCGCGGATCTTGCTGCGGCCCAGACCGAACTTGCGGAACGTACCGCGGGGTCGACCGGTGATCTCACAACGGTTGCGCAGACGGCTGGGGTTGGCATTGCGCGGCAGCCGCTGCAACTCCAGCCGTGCCGCATAACGCTCGTCATCGGTTCGCTTCGCGTCCCGCGCGATCGCCTGCAACTCGGCGTACTTGCGCGAGTACTTCTCGACAAGTTTTTCGCGCTTGAGTTCGCGCTGCTTGAGGGAAAGTTTGGCCATGTCTTGTATTCCCGCCGTGCCGTCAGTTCTTGAACGGAAACTTGAACGCCGCAAGCAGTGCCTTGCACTCCTCGTCCGTCTTCGCACTCGTGGTGATGCTGATGTTCAGTCCGCGGATGACATCAACCTTGTCGTAATCGATCTCGGGGAAGATGATCTGCTCACGGACGCCCACGTTGTAGTTCCCGCGCCCGTCGAAGGACCGGCCGGAGATACCCCGAAAGTCCCGCACGCGGGGCAGCGCAACCGTGACGAATCGATCAAGGAATTCGTACATCCGCGTACCGCGCAGGGTCACCATGCACCCGATGGGCACGTTTTCCCGAATCTTGAAGCCGGCGATTGCCTTGCGCGACTTGGTGACCACAGGCTTTTGCCCCGAGATCTTGGTCAGATCGCCGACCGCGTTGTCCATCACCTTCTTGTCGGACACCGCCTCACCCACACCCATGTTCAGGGTGATCTTGGTCAGACGCGGCACCTGCATCGCAGATGTGTACCCGAACTTCTTCATCAGTTCCGGGACGACCTTGTCGGTGAAGTGCGCCTGCAGGCGCGCCGCTTGCTGTTGAGCCATGTTCTTGCCTTCCGCCACTCGTCCGATCAGACCTTGATCTGTTCGCCAGTGGACTTGAATACACGGATCTTGCCCTCACCGGGCAACATCTTCACCCCGACGCGATCCGCCTTGCCGGTGGCCGCATTGAAGATGGCGACGTTCGACTGGTGGATAGGCATGGTCTTGTCGACCACGCCGCCCGTTGTCCCCTTCATCGGGTTTGGCTTGACGTGCTTTTTCGCAACGTTGATGCCGTCGACCACCAAATACTGATCGTCGACCCGACGCGACACCGTGCCGCGCTTGCCCTTGTCGCGCCCGGTGATGACGATGACTTGGTCACCTTTGCGAATCTTGTTCATGATGCAACTCCAGTCGCCGTGACGCGTCAGATGACCTCGGGAGCCAAGGAAACGATCTTCATGAACCGCTCACCGCGCAGCTCGCGCGTGACCGGCCCGAAGATACGTGTGCCGATCGGCTCGAGCTTTGCGTTCAACAGCACCGCGGCATTGCCATCGAACTTGATCAGAGAGCCGTCCTGGCGACGCACACCCTTGGCGGTGCGAACGACGACGGCACTGTAGACCTCGCCCTTCTTCACCCGGCCGCGAGGCGCAGCTTCCTTGATGGAGACCTTGATCACGTCGCCGATGCCCGCATAACGACGCTTGGATCCGCCCAGCACCTTGATGCACATGACGGACTTCGCACCCGTGTTGTCCGCGACATCAAGCCGCGATTGCATTTGGATCATGTGTACTTTCCCCAACTTGACACAACCAGCCGGTGGCCAAGCTGCATCAGTCTTGGGCCCGTCGCTTCGCTAGCACCACCTTGGGCGGCACGAAAGCCAAAACGTTTGGGCAGATGACGCCTGACCCGTCAGGGCCAGGCGCCGCAAAAGCTGTCGAGTATGACAGCCAGATGGTCAGTTGTCAACCAGCACGTGCTGCGTTCAGCATCGTGGCGGCGTCGCTGACCTCAAACTTCCCCGATGCTTCGACGTTCAGACGCTTCACGATGCCGTCCTCCACCAGCATGGAGTAACGCTGGCTGCGCAAACCCATGCCGTCGGCTGTACGGTCGAGAACCAAACCGATCGCTTTGGTGAAGTCGGCGCTGCCATCAGCCATCATCCGCACCTTGCCTGACGCCTGATTCGCCTTGCCCCACGCGTTCATGACGTATGCATCATTCACGGAGACACACCAGATCTCGTCCACGCCGGCCGAGCGCAGTGCATCGGCATGCTCGACGTAGCCCGGCAGGTGCTTGGCCGAACAGGTGGGTGTGAATGCGCCCGGCAATCCGAAGACGGCGATGCGCTTTCCAGCCACCAGCTTCGAGACATCGAATCGATTCACCCCGATGGCACAGCCTTCGGATTCGACTTCCACGAATTCGCGCAGCACCACGTCAGGCAGTCTGTCACCAACTTTCAACATCACAACCCCTTCGTGATCTGTGTGCCGACCAGGGCACAGACACCTCGCCGCAGACGGCGAACGCCTGTCCGGCAACGCAGATCAGACCAATCCGGCTTTCTTGACCAGGCGCACCACAGACCAAGACTTGGTCTTGGAGATGGGGCGCCCCTCAGCGATCTCGACGACGTCACCCTGCTTGAAGGTGCCGTGCTCATCGTGGGCTTGGTACTTCCGTGACCGAGCCACGATCTTGCCGTAGAGCTCGTGCGCCACACGACGCTCCACCAGCACCGTGACCGTTTTCTGCCGCTTGTCGCTGACAACTGTTCCGATCAGCGTGCGCGTGTTCGTCTGCCGGGTTTCGACCGTGGTCATTGCGCGGCTTCCTTCTTCTTTTCAGCCAGAACGGTACGAGCGCGGGCGATATCCCGGCGGGTGCGTCCCAGTTGCGTATGGTTGGTGAGTTGCTGCGTCGCCTTTTGCATGCGCAGACCGAAGTGCGCCTTCAACAGATCGGAGATTTCCTTCTCCAACGCGGCAACGTCCTTGGCGCGAAGTTCTGATGCTTTCATGCGGGTCTCCGGTCAGGCGCCAACCTGGCGCGCCACAAAGGTGCAACGCAGGGGCAACTTGGCAGCCGCGAGCGTGAAAGCTTCGCGGGCGAGCGCTTCGGGCACACCGTTGATCTCGTACAGCACCTTTCCAGGCTGGATCTCGGCCACGTAGTACTCGGGATTGCCCTTGCCGTTGCCCATCCGGACTTCGGCCGGCTTCTGCGAAATCGGCTTGTCAGGGAAGATGCGGATGAAGATCCGACCACCCCGCTTGATGTGACGGGAAATGGCTCGACGAGCCGCCTCGATCTGGCGGGCGGTGATGCGACCACGCTCGGTCGCCTTCAGGCCGAAATCGCCGAACGACACCGCAGCGCCACGCGTGGCCACGCCGGTGTTGCGTCCCTTCTGTTCCTTGCGGAACTTGCGGCGAGAGGGTTGCAGCATGTTTATTCTCCTTTGGTCTCGCCGGCCGCCGGCGACACCGCACGTCGAACGCGCTTGACGGCGGGCGTGCGCCCAGGCTCTGCACCCGCCGGTGCGGCGCCCTCAGGGCGCGCACCGCGATCCATCCCCGGCCGTCCACGCCCAGAGGGCGCACCCGGACGCGGACCACGTCGATTGCGACGATCGTCAGCCGACTCGTCGGGCTTTTGCGCGCCCGGCGCTTCTCCGCGGCCGAGGTTGTCACCTCGGTAGACCCAGCACTTGACGCCGATGACGCCGTACGTGGTCTTGGCCTCGGAGAAGCCGTAGTCGATGTCCGCCTTCAGCGTGTGAAGCGGCACCCGGCCCTCGCGGTACCACTCGCACCGCGCGATCTCGATCCCGTTGAGGCGTCCCGACGACATCAGCTTGATGCCTTGTGCACCAAGTCGCATCGCGTTCTGCATGGCCCGCTTCATCGCCCGGCGGAACATGATCCGCTTTTCGAGCTGCTGCGTGATCGAGTCGGCGATCAACTGCGCATCGATCTCAGGCTTGCGGATCTCTTCGATGTTCACCGCAACGGGAACACGCAAGCGACGCGCCAGCTCGAGTTTGAGGTTCTCGATGTCCTCGCCCTTCTTCCCGATGACGACGCCAGGCCGTGCCGAGAAGATGGTGATGCGGGCGTTCTTTGCCGGACGCTCGATCAGGATCCGCGACACCGCAGCGCTCTTGAGCTTGCCCTTCAGATATTCGCGGACGTCAAGGTCCTCGGCCAGCATCTGGCTGAAGTTTCGGTTCGACGCGAACCAGCGCGACGACCAGGCCCGGGTCACCGAAAGGCGAAAGCCGGTGGGGTGAATTTTCTGTCCCATGGTGTTTCAGTGCGCCTTCAGTTGCCGACCGTCACATAGATGTGGCAGGTGCCCTTGCTGATACGGTTGCCCCGGCCCTTGGCCCGCGCAGAAAACCGCTTCAGGGTGGCGCCTTGCTCGACGTGGATGGCCTTGACCCTCAACTCGTCGATGTCGGCGCCATCGTTGTGCTCGGCATTGGCCACAGCCGACTCGAGCGCCTTGCGCACGATGCCTGCCGCCTTCTTCTGTGTGAAGTTCAGGACGTTCAGGGCCTGGTCGACCTTCTTGCCGCGAATCAGGTCGGCCACAAGGCGGCCCTTGTCTGCAGACAGCCTGACCCCACGGACGATTGCTCTGGTTTCCATCAGCGCTCTCCTTACCTCTTGGCCTTCTTGTCGGCCGGGTGGCCCTTGAAGGTCCGCGTGAGCGCGAACTCACCCAGTTTGTGGCCGACCATCTGATCGGTGACGTACACCGGCACATGCTGCTTGCCGTTGTGAACCGCGATGGTCAAACCGATGAAGTCCGGCAGGATCGTGCTGCGGCGCGACCACGTCTTGATCGGCTTCTTGTCCTTGATGGCCACCGCCTTGTCGACCTTCGCCATCAGGTGATGGTCGACGAACGGGCCTTTCTTCAGGGAACGGGTCATGACACGATCCTCTTACTTCTTGCGACGCGAGACGATCATCGTCTGTGTCCGCTTGTTCTTGCGCGTGCGGAAACCCTTCGTCAGGGTGTTCCACGGAGACACGGGCGCCTGCGCTTCGCCAGTCCTGCCTTCGCCGCCGCCGTGCGGGTGGTCGATCGGGTTCATCGCCACACCACGCACCGTCGGACGGATGCCCTTCCAACGACGCGCGCCAGCCTTGCCGTATTGCCGAAGGTTGTGCTCCTCGTTGGAGACCTCGCCGATCGTGGCGCGGCAGTCGATATGAATCCGACGCACCTCGCCCGACCGCAGCCGAACCTGCGCGTAGGTTCCTTCCCGGGCCATCAAGGTGACCGACGACCCTGCAGAGCGTGCAATCTGGGCGCCTTTGCCCGGCAGCATCTCGACGCAATGGATGGTCGAACCCACCGGGATGTTCCTGATCGGCAAGGCGTTGCCGGCCTTGATCGGCGCTTCAGCGCCGCTGACCAGCGTCACACCGGCTTCCACGCCACGCGGCGCGATGATGTAGCGACGCTCGCCGTCCGCGTAGCACAGCAATGCAATGTGTGCGGTGCGGTTCGGGTCGTACTCGATGCGCTCCACCTTCGCGGGGATGCCGTCCTTGTTGCGACGGAAATCAACCACCCGATAGTGATGCTTGTGACCGCCGCCCTTGTGGCGGACGGTGATGTGCCCGTTGTTGTTCCGGCCGGCGTTCTGCTTCTGCGGCTCGAGCAAGGAAGCCTCAGGCCGCCCCTTGTACAGGTGCGGGTGAACCACCTTGGTGACCGCACGACGACCGGCGGACGTCGGCTTGACTTTGACGACTGGCATTTACGCGGCCTCCCCGGAAAGGTTGAGCTGCTGTCCCGGCTTCAGTGAGACGTAGGCCTTCTTGATGTGATCGCGACGCCCGATGGACCGACCGAAACGCTTGGTCTTGCCTTTGCGGTTCAACGTGGCCACCGAGGCGACTTCGACCTTGAACATCAGTTCGACCGCAGCCTTGATCTCGGGCTTGGTGGCGTTGCGCAGGACCTTGAACAGGACCTGGTTGTACTCCTCACCGGCGCGCGTGGCCTTTTCGGAGATGATCGGCGCCACCAGCACCTGGGCCAGCCGGCCCTCGTCGAATTTCTGCGGCGCGCTCATGCGTACATCTCCTTGAGCTGCTCGATCGCGCCCTTGGTCACAAGCACCTTCTTGAAGAAGACCAAGGACAGGGGGTCTGCGTACCGAGGCTCGACCACCATGACATTGGCGAGGTTGCGCGACGCCAGCGCCAGGTTTTCGTCGATCTGATCCGCGATCACGAGGACCGATTCCAGACCCATGGCCTTGAACTTCTGCGCGAGCAAGCGCGTCTTCGGCGCCTCGACAGACAGCGAGTCCACCACCGCCAGCCGACCATCCCGCACAAGTTGAGACAAGATCGCCGCCATGCCGGCGCGATACATCTTCTTGTTGACCTTGTGCGAGAAATTCTCGTCAGGACGGTTCGGGAAGATCCGACCACCACCGCGCCACAGCGGGGAAGAGGTCATGCCAGCGCGGGCACGCCCAGTACCCTTCTGACGAAACGGCTTCTTGGTCGAGTGCTTGACCTCACCGCGGTCGAGCTGAGCGCGGGTCCCCTGACGGGCGTTCGCCTGGTAGGCGACGACGATCTGGTGGACCAGGGCCTCGTTGTACTCGCGAGCGAAGACGGTATCGGGGGCTTCCACCTTGTCGGCGGCCTGCCCTTGTTCATTGAGGAGCTCGAGGTGCATCACTGGGCTCCTTTGCGCGCCTTGATGGCAGGCCGCACCACCACGTGTCCGTTCTTGGAACCCGGCACGGCACCCTTGACCATCAGCAGCTGGCGCGCCTCGTCGACGCGAACCACATCGAGGTTCTGGGTGGTGACCGTCACATCGCCCATGTGCCCGGTCATCTTCTTGCCAGGGAACACGCGGCCCGGGTCCTGCGCCATCGAGATCGAGCCCGGCACGTTGTGCGACCGGCTGTTGCCGTGCGACGCGCGCTGCGAGCCGAAGTTGTGACGCTTGATGGTGCCGGCGAATCCCTTGCCGATCGAGGTGCCCTGCACGTCGACCGTCTGACCGGCCGCAAAAAGGGTCACGGGAACCACGGCACCTGCCGGATATTGGCCGGCCACCTCAGCGGGCACCCGAAACTCGCGCAGCACCTCGCCAGCTTCCACGCCGGCCTTGGCAAGATGGCCTGCCTCAGGCTTGTTCACCCGGGAAGCCTTGCGAGCCCCGTAGGTCACTTGCAGCGCCGTGTAGCCGTCGGATTCGACGGTCTTGACCTGGGTCACGCGGTTGTTCGACACGTCGAGCACCGTCACGGGCACGGCATCGCCGTCGTCCGTGAAGATGCGCATCATGCCCACCTTCCGCCCCAGCAAACCGAGCCGATAGCTCGCATCTGCGGTCGTCATCTTTTTTTCTCCAGCCCCGTCGACGACAAAACGCAACGGCGATGGCCGTGCGCTGTGCCCTTCCGAGGCTTTGGTTGCACATGCCTGACATCGATTGGCCAGGCCGGAATGACTGGACGCGAAGGCCAGTGGCCGCGCGCCCAGAAAAGCTGATTAGTATACCGCGCACGGGCCTACCGTGCGCAGCGCTGCCGACTTACTGCAGCTTGATCTCGACATCAACCCCTGCGGGCAGGTCGAGCTTCATCAAAGCATCGACCGTCTTGTCGGTGGGGTCGACGATGTCCATCAGTCGTTGGTGGGTCCGGATCTCGAACTGGTCTCGGCTGCTCTTGTTCACATGGGGCGAGCGCAAGATGTCGAAACGCTGCATGCGCGTCGGCAAGGGGACCGGGCCTCTGACAATGGCACCCGTGCGCTTGGCGGTGTCGACGATTTCCAGCGCCGACTGATCGATCAGTTTGTAATCGAACGCCTTGAGGCGGATGCGGATCTTCTGTTTCTGCATGACGGTTCCTTCAATGAGGCAGGGATAACAAGGGGGGCTGTGGCCAGCACGCCCTCCTTGCGCAAACCGCCAGGCTCACTCGATGATCTTGGCCACCACACCGGCGCCGACGGTGCGGCCGCCTTCGCGG
>JBMTXX010000015.1:0-25998 GCA_049453935.1 Rubrivivax sp. | reverse complement strand
CGTGCGACCGTACCACGACGATCTGATCGACCCCGGCGCCGCCCTCGTAGCTGCCCCCGACCGAGTCGGCCGGGGCGGCCTGGTAGGCATCGCCCAGCGCGCCGTTCACGACGACCAGTGTGTCGTCGCCATCGCCGCCGCGGACGGTGTCGCTGCCCGCGCCGCCGACGAGCACGTCGTGGCCGTCCCCGCCGTTGAGCGTGTCCGCGCCGGCCTCGCCGAAGATCAGGTCGGCGCCGCTGCCGGCGTCGACGCTGTCGTTGCCGTCGCCAGCCAGGATGTAGTCGGCTGCCGCGCCGCCGGTGAGCGTGTCGTGGCCTTCGCCGCCCTCGAGGCGGTTGGTCTCGGTGCGGCCGCCGGTGAGGCGGTCGTCGCCCGCCTCGCCCTGCAGCGTGTCGCCCTGCAGGCCACCGTCGATGGTGTCGTTGCCGTCGCGGCCGCGGATCTGGTCGTTGCCACCGACCAGCAGCAGGTTGGGCGGCAGCTGCAAGGCGGGGTTGGTGCCGAGGTAGTCGTCGCCGTGCAGCACGTCGCCCTCGGGGCCGCAGCCGCCGTCGATCGTGTCGTCGCCGTCCAGCCAGTCCTGTCGCTCAGGGACGTTGCCGAAGCCGATGTCGGTCGTCGTGCCTTGCTCGACGTCGACCGTGACGCCGCCGCCGTTGTACGTGGCTTGCTCGTCCACCGCCTGCACCGACAGCCCGCCGAGCCAGCGCTCCTGCCCTGGCGGGCTGAGCCCATCGACATTCGTCGGTGGCGACACCGTCGCCGTGGCGGTCGAGATCAGGTGCAGCGCCCCGTCCTCGCTGAGGGCCGCCAGCGCGCCGTCGTGCCACTCCAGTCCGATCATCAGTGGCGGCAGTTCAGAGGCCGATCCATCGACGTTCAGCGGCTGCGGCACCCCGATCAAACCTCCGGTCAGTGGGTTCAGCTGGACCAGCAACTGGCCTTCGCGCACCTGCACGCCGTCCTTGGGCGCCTGCGTGCTCGCCACCATCCAGGCCTGGGTGTCGGAGACGACGGCGAGGTCGCCGATCGGGTACAGCGTCTTGCCGGACGGGTCGATCAGGGCCTTGACCACCGTCCAGTTGCCGTTGCCGGCGGGGTCCAGATGCAGCAGCGTGCCGGATTCGGTCAGCACGGCCACCTTGCCGTTACCCAGTACGTCGGCCCCGACCAGCTGTGCCTTGCCTGTCGCATCGGGCGGCGGCGCCAGGGGAATGTAGGTCGGCGCCCCGCCGGTGCTGTCGAAGGTCACCCGCCAGGCCGCGCCGATACCGCCCTCGCTGCCGACGATGCAGGCGCTCAGCGGATCGAGCAGCGCGACGTCGCGAGCATCGATCGCGTCGGGCATCACGCGACCGCCCACCGCCTTCGGTGGGGACTGGTCGACGTCGATCCAGGAGAGGGTCGATTTGCTGGTCGTCGGGTCGGTCACGACGGCGAGCCAGAGGTCGTCTGCGGGTTGGCTGCTCACCGCCTGCAGCCAGGGTTCGTCCGGCACCTGGACCGCGGTGTAGGTGCCCGGGCCCAGGCCTTCGACGCGGAAGGCCGCTTGCTCGGGCCGGGAGATCGCGCCGTCGCCGTCGAGGTCGACCGGGCCGCTGGTGACGGTGGCCACGGTCTGCCCGTCGGCATCGCGGATCTCCACGCGCTGTCCGGCCAGCGGAGCTTCGTTGGCGTCGCGGCCCGGGCTGCCGGGCTCACGCGTGTCGTGCACCCAGACCGTGCCCTGCAACACGCCGGTGCCGTTCCCCGGCAGGGTGACGGTGGCCTCCTCATCCGTCGACGCCAGCGTGGCCGCCGCCGGCTCGTAACTCCCGCCGCTGGTGTCGCCGATGAAGAAGGTGAAGGCAAAGTCGTCACCCGGGACGCCGTCGCCGGAGGACCACGATTGCTTGAAGTCGATCCAGTTGCCGTCCAGGGGCGTGTCCAGGACGTCGGTCAGCGTGTCGGCGGAGACGATCAGCCGATATTCCCCTGGGCCCAGGCCGTTCTGGCCGTCGGGCAGCCTGAAGACCACGCGGTCGGTGTCCGACGACGCCACGGCCAGCAGCAGTTCGGGCCCGCTCTTGCCGATTTGCAGCTTGGCCGTGATGTCGGTGTCCTTGACCTCGACGCCGCTGCAGAGGTCTATCGCGATCCGCGTCACCGGCTCGGTGGCGGGGACGGCCTGCTTCTGTTCGCTGCCGTCGGCCACGTCCCACCAGGTGTCGCCCTTGCTGTTGCCGAGCGCCACGCCCGACACGACAGGCCCCACGTTTTCCACCAATACGAACTCGGCCTTCGAGTCCGACACACCGTCGTGCGCGACCAGTTTGGCGCGCGGGATGGCCGTGGTGCAGGCCGCCGTGTACTCCACGCCGATCTGGTAGGTGCCCGCTGACAGGTCCTCGAACCGGTACACGCCGTCTGCGCCCACGGCCTGCGACGTCTCGCCGGCATCGCGTTTGCCGTCGCGGTCGGTGTCGATGAAGACCGTCGCGCCGTCCGCACCCTGACCTTCGGCGTCGCCGTTGCCCCAGGTGACCTTGCCGGTGATGTCGGCGGTGGCATACCAGGCCAGCGCAGGCGCGACCGTGGCCACGCCGCCGCTGAGGCTGGCCGTGGCGACGACCGAATCGCCCGACACCGGGTGCCAGCCGGTGGCGCCCTCGGTGACGATGACGAGGTAGTCGCCGTCGGGCAGGCCGTTGGGGATCTCGAGTGTCACGTCGCCGCCGGTGACGGTGCCAGCGTAGACCTCTGCGCTGAGATCGGCCTGGACCACCAGCACCTGCCACTCTGAGTCCTCAGGCACCAGGGCTTCGGTGGCGTCCTGCACGCCATCCCGGTCGGCGTCGTTGAACAGGCTGAACTTCAGCGGGCCGGTCGGGCCTTCGTAGACCTCGGGGTAGAAGAAGATCTCGGGCCCGCAGCTGTCCTCGGCCAGCGTGGAACGGAAGCCGCCGTGCAGCGGGTCCACCACGCCGCGGGCCAGATCGTCCAGGAGATAGGTGTAACCCAGCCCGGTGGTGCCACCGTAGACCGTGTCCGCGCCGCCTCGGGCATAGATCTGGTCGTTGCCGGGCCCGCCCTCGATCCAGTTGGCGCCGTCGCCGCCGTCGATGACGTCGTTGCCGTGGCCGCCGTAGACCGTGGCGTTGCCGCCGGCGGCCAGCAGCGCGTCGCTGCCAGCTCCGCCGAGCAGCAGGTCGTCGCCGGTGCCGGATTCGATGTAGTCGCTGTCGAAGCCGCCCGACAGGCTGTCCTTGCCGGCGGTGCCGTAGATCATGTCGGCACCGTCGCCGCCCGAGACCTTCGAGGCCCAGCCGCCCACCAGCACCGGCTGCGCGGCAGTGGCCAACTGTTCTTCGTCGACGGCGTACAGCAGGTCGTTGCCGGTGCCGCCGTCGATCTCGTTGTAGCCCGCGCCGCCCTCGATCTTGTCGGCATGGACGGTGTCGGAACCCCCGTCGATCAGCCCTGCAGAGTCGTCGCCCCAAAGCTTGTCGTTGCCGTCGCCACCCTGGATCTGGTCGTTGCCTGCGCCGCCCTGCACGGTGTCGTCGCCGGCACCGGCGGCGATGGCGTCGTCGCCGTCGCCGGCATCCACCCGGTCGTGGCCGCTGCCGGCGATGATCAGGTCGTCGCCGTCGCCCCCGATGATCGTGTCGTTGCCGGCGGTGCCGGCGTTGTAGTCGGGGTTGGCGGCCTTGAAGTCGACGAGATCGCCGACGTCGTCCTCGCCGTAGAGCTGGTCGTCCCCGGCGCCGCCGACGATGGAGTCGGCGCCACCGTAGCCGTAGACGAAGTCGTCCCCGTCGCCGCCGTCCAGTGTGTCGTTGCCGGCGCGGCCGGCCAGCACGTCGGAGCCGTCCTCGCCCCAGAGCTTGTTGGCGCCCGAGCCGCCGACGAGGTTGTCGTTGCCGTCGCCGCCATGGCCTTCAACGGCCTTGTTGACCTCGGGTGCGATCAGCACCGTGTCGTTGCCGATGCCGGCATTGAAGACGATCTTCGTCACCTCATTGGCGTCGAAGTACTCTTCGAAGTTGTAGGCGGTGACGCGGATCTCGTTCGTTCCGATCACGTTCCCGCCGTCGTCTCGCCGCTCGGCCACGTAGTCGACCAGGAAGGTCTCGTCGCCGTCGGCGGTCTCACCCGGCACGACGAGGTCAGCGTCCGCCCCCATGTGCAGCGTCAGCACGCCACCGCTCAAGTTGGCGATGTCCGGCGCCAGCGGCGGGCACACCACCAGGCTCCAGTCGAGGAGCGTCGCCTCGACGAGCTTGAAGCGGTCGCTGAACAAGGTGATGAAGCCGAAAGGCGTGTCGAGACCGACCTTGATGAAGGCCTCGAGGAAGACGTCGAGCGCACCTTCGAGGTCGAAGATGCACTGCGGCCCGCGCAGCAGGTTGTAGGCGAACTCGTCGACATAGACCTTGCCGTCCGGGTTCGGGTCGTTCAGGTCGGCGCCCAGCGTGCCGCGCAGGCCGCCATCGACACCGGCCTTGGCCACGACGACGTTGAGCTCGGCCCCGGCGCCGATCTCGGCCGTGACCGACATCTCCAGGTCGTCGCCACTGGCGCGGCCCTCGTCGACCAGGTACACGCCCAGCAGCAGGTCCTCGGCGCCACCGCCATCGGCCATGGCCATGCGCAAGCCGCGCGTGTCGTAGCCCACGTCGAAGTTGGTGTTGAACTCCACGCCGCCGAACAGGCTGACGAACAGCGGCGGGAACACCGGGAAGGACTGCCGGAAGTCGAAGCCTGCCGACAGATCGGGGATGTCCCAGACGATGAGGTCGGCCTCGCCGCCGAACAGGAAATCGAACAACTCCTCGCCCGGGTTCTGCAGCAACGGGAAGCTCAGGCCGAGGCTGTTGTCGAAGATGCTCGCGTCTGACGACGACGCGCCGTCTGCCGCGGGCACATCGTCGTCGGGGACGGCAGCGGCGGTATGGGCCGAGGCACCGGACAGCGCCGACCCCAGGCCTGAGGGCCCGCTGCTGGCCGGTGCCAGCAAGCCACCCAGGTAGAACTTGCCCGAATCGGCCAGCGAATCGGTGACGGTGAGCACCGTGTCGAGGAACTGGACGAACTCCACCGCGCTCTGCGCGCCTTCGCCGAACCAGCTGATCGCGTCCAGCACCGTGACGGGCCCGCCGCCGACCTGCTTGGAGACGTCCGAAATCAGCGGCACCTCGCCGGTCAGCAGGTCGAGGATGGGGTCCAGCGGCTCGAAGGCCTCGTCGATGCGTTGCACCAGTTCGATGAAGGCCGGCCCCAGCAGCTTGCCCAGGTCGAGATAGGTGTCGGTGATCTCGAAGTGGAAGTCACCGTCGCCGATGGACAGGCCGGTGTTGCTGTTCCAGGCCAGATCGACCGCGCCGTCGTCGGCACTGGCGTCGTAATAGCCGGTGGTCAGCTCGAGCCCGACGCCCAGGTTGGAGGACAGGTCGAGGTCGAGCTTGGCCTTGGCTGCGCCGGTGATGGCCAGATTGCTTCCCAGCCCGCCCGAGGTGCTGACGATCGACCCGCCTGTGGGGTTGAGATCCAGAGCGATCTCGGCGTGGAGTTCGCGGTTGGCAATAGCTTGTTCGGGTGTGACGCTGCCGCCGGCGATGATGGCGCCCGGTGTCCCGTCGCTGACGGTGAAGTTCAGCGGCCCGATGTCCAACGCCAGCGAACTGCCGGGCTTGAACCCGGCGCCGATGCTCGCGCTCAATTCGGGCACTGCGACGTCCGAGCCGCCCTCGGTGCCGCCGCTGACGAAGAATCCCGCGGTCGGCGAATAGCCCAGGCCGATCTGCATCGCGAAGTCGGCGACGAAGTCGATGCCACCGCTGGTGTCCAGCGACAGGCCCAGGCCGTCCAGGCCGAGGTCGAGATCGCTGCCGTCGAGCGACGCGGTGGTCTGTCCGCCGACGTCGAGTTCGATGACGAAGTCGCTGGCGTTCAGATCCTCGAAATCGGCGTTGAAGAACAGGTCGCCGAGGTTGGCGTTCCAGATGGCGTGCTGGTTGGCATCGGTTGCCGACGCGATATTGGACGGTGACAGCGTCACACCGCCGATCTGGAAGGACAGGTTGCCGTTGAATCCCACATCCCCGAAGCCGTCGAGCTCGGGGTCCAGGTCGAGGTACAACTCGCCCAGCGTGTCGTGATCGGCCAGCGTGGCGATCAGGTCTCGCAACTGGAACAGGAAGCCATCGCTCGACAGGTCGACGTCGCCCAGCACCGGCAGGTTGCCGACGAGGTCGGACTCCAGCACCGTGATCAGCCCGTCGATGAAGGCCAGCGCACCGTCGATCCAACCACCGAAGCCGAGGTCGAAGTTGGAGAACAGCGTGGTCAGGTCGATGTCGTGCGTGAAATTCGCGTCGAAGTCCAGCGGGCTGACGACCAGCGTGGCGGTGACATCGACATCGCCCACGGAGGTGCTCGAGGTCAGCCCGTCGACATACACCGGCAGGTGGGCCTCGAAGTAGGCAGAACCTCCCAGCCCGGCACCCGGTGTGGCATTGAAGGTAACGGTGGCCGGTGCGAGGGAGCCGTCGGCCTCTGTCAGCGTGATGCTGTACGGGTCGTTGACGTAGCCGGGGGCACTTGGGTCGTCGTCCACGCGGCCGATCGACACCCCTGCGAGCCCGCCCAGCGACGCCCCCAGCACCGCGTCGCCGCTCGTCGCGATGCCCAGCGTCAGCGCCGCCGACAGGGCGTCGGGGTCGAAGACCGGTGTCATCGTGCCGAAGTCGAAGCCGATCTGCGTGTGCAGTTCACCGCCCACCGCCATGGCGATCGAGCCGGTGCTCGTGATGTCCAGGACCGAGTCGCCGCCCAAGCTCAGGCCGGTCAGGTCCACGGTCTGCTGGAACGTGGCCGGATCCAGCGTGAACGCCAGGTCGAAGACGATGCGCGGCGCATCGGTGCCGAAAGCGAGGCTGGGCAGGTCGACGTCCAGCGTCAGCCCCGGGATGCGCGGGGTGGTGCCGTCGGACTCGAACATCAGCCCTTCCAGCAGCCAGGACAGGCCGTTCAGGCCGATGGGCAGGTCGAAGACCCAGTCGGACAGGCTGCCCAGGCTCAGGTCCAGCGTGCCCAGGCTGCTGGGCTGGCCGCTGCCGCCGGGGAAGGCAAGGTCGAGCGCGAAGTCCAGGTCTCCGAGGAAGCTGCCCAGGTTGGCCGCCCAGGCGCCCAGCCGTGTGCCGAAGTCGATCTCGAAGTCGATGTCGCCCGGCAGACGGGTGTCCCAGGCCAGGTTGATGCGGTTGAACTCCCACTGGATCTGCTGCAGCCGCCCGCCGAGGTCGAGGTCGAAGGAGGGCAGGGACAGGTCCAGTGCCTGCAGGTCGGGCAGCGCCAGATCCAGCAGATCGCCGAATTCGAGCTTCCAGTCGGTCAGGTTCCAGCCGCCGCTGTCAGACCCGCCGTTGGGCGTGCCGTTGCCGAACCAGTCGCCCAGGTCCGGCAGGGCGAAGCCGTCGAACAGCCCGTCCAAGCCCAGCAGGTCGCCCAGGTGCAGGCCGGTCAGCGGGAGGGGCAGGTTCCACAGGTCGGTGCCCTGCAGTTGCAGCAGCAGGTGGTCGAGCAGGTCGGGCAGGTCGTGCCAGGAGAACTCGGCGAACCCGCCCGAGAGGATTTCTTCGAGCTTGACGCTGGGCTCGACCGAGAAGCCCCATTGCCCGTCGACGAGGCCGCCGCTCAAGTCGAGGTAGGGGACCAGTTCGGTATCGGGTGCGACGTCCGGGTTGGCCGCATCAAGATTCAGCGGGTCGGTGGAATAGTGTGCTGGATCGACGTCCAGCGCCGCGTTCAGCGCGTCCGGTGTGACCGCGAGCTGGAAGATGCCGTCCAGCGTCGGGGGCGTCGTGAAGCCGTGGTCGAGTACCGTGCCCAGGTCGGCGTCGGCCAGCTCCGACAGGTAGATGCGGCCGTCGTCGGCGCCGGTGGCCGGATCGTTGAGTGTCAGCGCCCAGGCGGCTTCACCGTGGGCCTGCCCGTCGACCACGCGCAGCGAGACGGGGCCGATGGCGGCGCCGCCGTCGAGCGTGGCGTCGATCGTGACCGTGCCCGACAGCAGCGGGTCGTCACCGCCCTGTTCCTTGATGTACAGGCGGTCGGCCAGTGACAGCGATTCGAGTGAGTGGCCGGTGATCTGCGGCTGGCCGAGTTCGTTCGGCGAGGCCGACACGCCCCACAGGCCGAGCACCAGCGGGGCGACCGAGGTGGACTCGGTATCGATGGTGGCGCCGGTCGTGCTGCTGGTCGTGGTGACGGTGGCCGACACCGAGGCCACGCTGAAGCTGCCGCCGCCCGAGGTCAGATCGGTCAGCACCAGCCGGCTATCGGCGATGGCGGCCGACAGCTTGGTTGGTGAGGCCGCGTTGAGTACCGCCAGCAGCCCGCCGACGGACCCTGTGGTGCCGAGGTTGACGATGCCGTTCAGGTCCACGTCCACGGTGGATCCGTCACGCATCGTGAAGCGCAGGTCGGCCCCTGGCAGCAGCCCCTGCGTCGTCAGCCCGATGCCGCTGTTGATCTCGGTCAGCAGCGTGGCTGCCGTGACCGGATCCACCTGCGCCGAGGAACTGATGGCCACGCCACCGGTGATGGCGAAATCCAGATCCGCGCTGACGGTCGCCGACGCACGCCCCTGCACCTCCAGCGGCAGTGCGGCGGGCAGCAGGCCGTCAGTGTCGAACTCCACCGTCTCGTCCAGGCTGGCCGAGAACGGCACCGTCCATTCCAGCGCCTGCGCCACCGGGTTCCAGGTCAGCGCGAAGGTGGCCTGCAGGTCCGCCGGGGTGGCGGGCAGGCCGAAGTGGTCGGCGATCCGGCCGAACAGGTCCCCGATGCCGTCGAAGTCCCACGCGCCGTGGTCGTCGCGCAGGTCGTCGAGCATCAGCTCCCAGTCGCCCCCCAGGTCGAGCACGGTGCCCAGGTCCAGGTCGATCAGCGGCAGTTCGAACCCGCTGCCAAACTGCGGCAGCCAGTCGCCGATGCCGGTGAGCCAGGCCCCCAGGTCGTTCAGCGAGATCTCGCCGAGCTGACCGAAGTCGAAGCCCACGCCGCCGATGGTCAGTTCGGGGAATTCGAAGTCCAGACTGCCCAGGTCGAAGCCGTCCAGCGCCGCGAGCGACAGCGTCAGCCCTGTGCCCGAGGTCTGGTCGAAGCCGCCGATGCCCAGCGTGAAGGGGATGTCGATCGAGAAATCCGGCGTCAGGTCACCGCCATGCGGCAGGCCGAAGGAGAACAACTCGCCGATGCCCAGGCTGTTCAGCGCGCCGAGTTGCAGGAAGCCAGCCGAGCCTTCGATCAGGTCGAGTTCGACGCACAGGTCCATCGACACGGCGACGTCGGTCGGCCCGAGGTCGATCACGCCGTAGGAGGCTTGCACGTCCTCCACCGTGCCGTCGGCTTCGGCGCACACCCGCAGGCCGTCGATGTCGAAGACGACGGCCTCGTCGCTCGACAGGCCGGGGGAGAGGTCCAGACCCACGCGCAACGTGCCCGACACGCCCGCCTCGACGTCGACCGCCAGGGCGTCCAGGCGCAGGCCGCGGTCGCCGAGGGACGGGGCATCGGGGTTTTCCGACGGAGCCAGGCCGGCATCCAGCGTGTAGTCCACCAGCGTGGTGCTGGCGCTGAGCGGGATCTCGAACCAGACGATCTGGCGGCCATCGGCCAGCGTCTCGAGGGCGTGTGTGACCGACGCCAGGCTCAGGGAGCCGACCGCGGCGGCGGCGCTCTGGATCAGTGCCGCCACCTGGTCGGCCGTCTGGGCCGCGCCCACGGCCAGCGCCTGCAGCGGCTGCGCCAACCCTTCGAGCAGCACCTGCCCCGGATCGGTCATCGTGGCCAGCGGCTGCTGCAGACCGACCATCTGCGCTTGCAGAGCGCTGGTCACCGCCACACCGAGGTCGCCGTCTGTGGCCGGCAACTGCGCTGCCTGGCCGGCTTCCGACAGGCGCTGTGAGAGGACGGTGAAGCCCTGGAACAGGGCGTTGACCTGGGCGGTTGAGAAGGTTCCGGCGTAGGTGGCTGGCATGAACGGCGCTCCGCTGGGCCCGACAAGGTGGTGGCCTCTTCGGACGGTGGATAGGTGTTCCCTGAGGCGCCCCCAGCGGCGCCGCCCCTTGTTTCTCTGTCTTGTGTGGGGTTTTTCGCGACTATATCGGCCGCTCCGGGTCGGGCTCAAGCAGAAATACCGGTCGCTTGCCTCCTCGGTCGGCGGGGCCCGTGTGTCCTGGGCAGCGCCGGCGTGGGCGGTCTTGTCCTCGCCGTTGGCCTCATTTCACGTGCCGTCGGAAAGTGCTCGGGTCCGAATCTTTCCAGCCCCGAACCACGCGGATGACCGACAATCCGCAGTGATGCTTTGCCAGCGCACCCTCAAATCGGTCGTTCACGCTGTCGGCGTGGGCGTGCACAGCGGCCAGAAGGTCCGCTTGACGCTGCGCCCGGCTGCAGCGGACGCCGGGATCACCTTCCGCCGCGTCGATCTGCCCGAGCCGGTCGACATCCGTGTCGACGCACAGGCCGTGTGCGACACGCGCATGGCCTCGACGATCAGCGCCGGGGGCGACCCGAAAGCGCCCAAGGTGCAGACCATCGAGCACCTGATGTCGGCCTGCGCCGGGCTGGGGCTGGACAACCTCACCGTCGACATCGACGGGGAGGAGGTCCCCATCCTCGACGGCTCGGCCGCCAGCTTCGTCTTCCTGCTGCAAAGCGCCGGCATCGAGGTGCAGCGTGCGCCCAAGCGCTTTCTTCGCGTGCTCGAGCCGGTGGAGATCCGCGACGGCGAGGGCGCGACGCTGAAGTGGGCGCGGCTCGAACCGCACCACGGCTACCGGCTCAGCTTCGAGATCGACTTCGGTCACCCGGCGCTGGACGCCACTGGGCAGCAGGTCTGCTTCGACATGGGCTCGGGCCGCTACAAGACCGACATCGCCCGCGCCCGCACCTTCGGCTTCACCCGCGACGTCGAGATGCTGCGCTCGCGCGGCCTGGGCCTGGGCGGCAGCCTGGACAACGTCATCGTCGTCGACGACTACCGCGTGCTCAATGCCGACGGCTTGCGCTACGGCGACGAGTTCGCCAAGCACAAGATCCTGGACGCCATCGGCGACCTGCACATCGTCGGCCAGCCGCTGCTGGCGCATTACCGCGCCTACCGCAGCGGCCACGCGTTGAACAACCGTCTGCTGCGCGCGTTGCTGGCGCGGCGCTCGGCCTGGGAGATCGTCACCTTCGACGACGCCGCGCAGGCGCCGGCCGGTCTGGCCGCGCTGGCCCCGGCCTGGTGATGCGTCGGCCCAAGGTCGAGGAGCCTCGCCGATGATGCTGTTGTTGCGTCTGATCGTCGGCGGGCTGCTGTTGTGGAGCGCAGGGTACTTCGTGCTCTACATGCTCACGCGCAACCCCGTCTGGCGTCATCGTGGCCTGCGCGTCCTGCGCTGGACGGTGCTGGGCGTGCTGGGCTTCTTCCTGGTGCTGATCATGGAGCGCGTCGTCCGCTCCTTGTAGGCTGTAGGCGAGCGGGGCCCGGAGACCGACACTGCGGCGCGCGAGACGGCTGCGTGTGACGTGCGCTGGTCAGCGTCTCAGCCTGTCAGGCCAGACAGCCCGCCTCCACCAGCGCCTGCGGGTTCACCGCCACCGGCTCCGGGATGCGGAAGCCATAGCGCACCGCCGTCACCTCGGCCAGGATGCTGACGGCGATCTCCGGTGGCGTGCGGGCCCCGTTCTTCAGGCCCACGGGCCCGTGCAGTCGCGCCAGCGTCGCCTCGCCCAGGCCGAAGTGCTCGGCCAGACGCTGCTTGCGCTTGGCCTGGTTGGCCCGCGAGCCGATGGCGCCGACGTAGAAGGCCGCGCTGTCCAGGGCCTCCATCAGCGCCAGGTCGTCGAGCTTGGGGTCGTGCGTCAGGGCGATCACCGCGGTGTGGCCATCGGGGCGCAGCTCGCGCACCACGTCGTCCGGCATGCCCGCCACGAGCCGCGCGCCTTCGCAGGTGAAGCCGGTGGTGTATTCCTCGCGCGGGTCGCACACCAGCACCTCATAGCCCAGGGCCACGGCCATCGGTGACAGGTACTGCGTCAGTTGCCCGGCCCCGATCAGCAGCAGCCGCCAGCGTGGGCCGTGGTGGGTGGTCAGGTGGGTGTCGGTCAGCTCGAGTTCGTCGGCCGTGCCCGCGGGCTCGAGCGCGACGTTGCCGCTGGCGATGGTCAGCCGGCGCCGCACGCGCTCGCCGCGCTCCAGGCGCTGCAGCAGCTCGTCCAGCCGCGTGCGGGCTTCCACCGGCTCGAGCACCAGCTCGATCAGGCCGCCGCAGGGCAGGCCGAAGCGGTGCGCGGCATCGGCGTCGATGCCATAGCGCACCACCTGCGGCACGCCGGTGGCCAATGCGCCGGCCTTGGCCTTGTCGATCAGGTCGTCCTCGATGCAACCGCCGGAGACGCTGCCGGCCACCAGCCCGTCGTCGCGGATGGCCACGCTGGAGCCCGGCGGGCGCGGGGCCGAGCCCCAGGTGCGCGTGATGGTTCCCAGCGCGACGCGGTGCCCGGCGGCGCGCCAGGTGGCGACCTGACGCAGGATCTGCAGATCGATGTTGTCCATGATGACGGAAGTCGGGGTATCGGTGGTTTCGATTCCGGGAACGGTCTGCGCGACCCGGAAGTCAGACGCAGCGTCGCGCTCGTTGGCCGGCCGGTGCTTGCGGGGCAGACATAGGGGAAAGCGACAGCTTGGCGGCGCGCGCGGCGCGTTCTAGTATCCGGCATTCATCGGCGGTCCGCGCTGGGCAGGATCGCCCGTCCACAGGAGTCCAGATCCATGGGTCTTTCCATCAGCCTCACCGTCAATGGCCGAGCCGTCACGCAAGACGTTCAGCCGCACACCCTGCTGTCGGAGTTCATCCGCGAGCATCTTCGCCTGACCGGCACGCACGTCGGTTGCGACACCGCGCAGTGCGGCGCCTGCACCGTGCACGTGGACGGCCGCGCCGTCAAGAGCTGCAACATGCTGGCCGCGCAGGCTGCGGGCAAGGCCGTGACGACGATCGAGGGCCTGGCCGCGGCCGACGGCACGCTGCACCCCATGCAGGCCGCCTTCCGCGCCTGCCACGGCCTGCAGTGCGGCTACTGCACCCCGGGCATGGTGATGAGTGCGGTCGACCTGGTCCAGCACCACGGCTGCCACAGCGAGACCCAGGTGCGCGAGGCGCTCGAGGGCAACATCTGCCGCTGCACCGGCTACCACAACATCGTCAAGGCGGTCCAGCAGGGCGCCGCCGGCATGGCCGCCCAGGCCTGAACCCCATCCACCGAACACATCCCCCAAGGAGTTACGCATGAACGCACGCCAAGGGTTCGTCGGCCAGTCGGTCGAGCGGCGCGAGGACGCCCGCTTCCTGACCGGCCAGGGCCAGTACACCGACGACATCACGCTGCCCGGGCAGACGTATGCCGCCTTCCTGCGCTCGCCGCACGCGCACGCGCGCATCAAGTCGCTCGACACCACGGCCGCCGCGGCGGCGCCGGGCGTCGTGGGCATCTTCACCGGCGAGCACTTCAAGGCCGTCGGCGGGCTGCCCTGCGGCTGGCTGATCAACAGCCTGGACGGCTCGCCCATGAAGGAGCCCAAGCACCCTGTGCTGGCCGACGGCAAGGTGCGCTACGTGGGCGACCGCGTGGCCATGGTCGTGGCCGAGACGGTCGAGCAGGCCCGGGCCGCCGTGGCGCTGATCGACGTCGATTACGACGTGCTCACGCCCGTGGTCGACACGGCGAAGGCCTTCGGCGCCGGCAGTGCCGTGCACGACGAGGCCCCCGACAACCAGTGCTACCACTGGGGCATCGGTGACAAGGCGGGCGTAGAGGCCGCTTTCGCGCAGGCGGCGCACATCACGACGCTGAAGTTCCGCAACAACCGGCTGATCCCGAACGCGATCGAGCCGCGGGCGGCCAACGCCAGCTACAGCGCCCACGACGACAGCTACACGCTGTACGTGGCCAACCAGAACCCGCACGTCGAGCGGCTGCTGATGTGCGCCTTCGTGCTCGGCATCCCCGAGCACAAGATGCGCGTGGTCGCCCCTGACGTCGGCGGCGGCTTCGGCAGCAAGATCTACCTGTACGGCGAAGAGACCGCCATGGTCTGGGCGAGCAAGCAGTTGCGCCGTCCGATCAAGTGGGCCGCCGAGCGCAGCGAGAGCTTCCTGTCCGACGCGCACGGCCGCGACCACGTCAGCCTGGCCGAGCTCGCGCTCGACAAGGACGGCCACTTCCTGGGCCTGCGCGCCACCACCACCGCGAACATGGGCGCCTACCTGTCCACCTTCGCGAGCTGCATCCCCACCATCCTGCACGCCACGCTGCTGGCCGGCCAGTACAAGACGCCCAAGATCTGGTGCGAGGTCAAGGCGGTGTTCACCAACACCGCGCCGGTGGACGCCTACCGTGGCGCCGGCCGGCCCGAGGCCACCTACCTGCTCGAGCGCATCGTCGAGACGGCCGCCACCGAGATGGGGATCGACCCAGCCGAGATCCGCCGCCGCAACTTCATCACCGAGTTCCCCTACGCCACCCCGGTGGGCCTGACCTACGACATCGGTGACTACAACGCCACGCTCACGCGCGGTATCGAGCTGGCCGACGTGGCCGGCTTCCCGGCGCGCAAGGCCGCCAGCGAGGCCAAGGGCCTGAAGCGCGGCATCGGCTACGCCTGCTACATCGAGGCCTGCGGCATCGCGCCCTCGTCGGTGGCGGGCGCACTCGGCGCGCGGGCCGGCCTGTTCGAGGCCGGCGAGGTGCGCGTGCACCCCACCGGCAAGGTCACCGTCTACACCGGCAGCCACAGCCACGGGCAGGGGCACGAGACCACCTTCGCGCAGGTCGTGGCCGACAAGCTGGGCATCCCGATGGAGGACGTCGACATCCAGCACGGCGACACCGGCAAGGTGCTGTTCGGCATGGGCACCTACGGCAGCCGCTCGATCGCGGTGGGCGGCACGGCCATCGTCAAGGCGCTGGACAAGATCATCGCCAAGGGCCGCAAGATCGCCGCGCACCTGATGGAGGCGGCCGACACGGACGTCATCTTCGAGGGTGGGCAGTTCAAGGTGGCGGGCACCGACAAGGCGGTGCCGTTTGCCAGCGTTTCGCTCACCGCCTACGTGCCGCACAACTTCCCGCACGACAAGCTCGAGCCCGGCCTGAACGAGAACGCCTTCTACGACCCGAGCAACTTCACCTACCCGGCGGGCACCTACATCTGCGAGGTCGAGATCGATCCGGCCACCGGCCAGACCCGGGTGGACCGCTTCACCGCCTGCGACGATTTCGGCAACGTCATCAACCCGATGATCGTCGAGGGCCAGGTGCACGGCGGTCTGGCGCAGGGGATCGGGCAGGCGCTGCTCGAGCACGGCGTCTACGACGAGGCCAGCGGCCAGCTGCTGACCGGCAGCTACATGGACTACGCGATGCCGCGCGCCGACGACGTGCCGAGCTTCGTCGTCGACTCGTCCTGCGGCACGCCCTGCACGCACAACCCGCTGGGCGTCAAGGGCTGCGGCGAAGCCGGTGCCATCGGCTCGCCGCCGGCGGTGATCAACGCCATCTGCAATGCCCTCGGCGTCAAGGACGTGCCGATGCCGGCCACCCCGTTCACTGTCTGGCAGGCCGCCCGTCAGGCCGCTTGAGCGCACCAGGACAAGAAGGAGAACCCATTCATGCAAGCGTTCAACTACAGCACCCCGGCCTCGGTGGCCGATGCGAGCGCGGCCCTGGCCTCGGGCGCGCGGCTGCTGGCCGGCGGGCAGAGCCTGCTGGCCTCGATGAAGCTCGGTCTGCAGGCGCCCGAGGCGCTGGCCGACCTGTCCGGCCTGGCCGACCTGCGTGGCATCACCGTGGCCGGTGGTGTCGTCAAGATCGGCGCCATGACCACGCACGCCACCGTGGCCGCCAGCGCCGAGGTGCGCGCCGCCATCCCGGCCCTGGCCGAGCTGGCCGGCCACATCGGCGATCGCCAGGTGCGCAACCGCGGCACGATCGGCGGCAGTCTGGCCAACGCCGACCCGGCGGCCTGCTACCCGGCGGCCGTGCTCGGCCTGGGGGCGACCGTCCACACCGACCGGCGTGACATCGCTGCCGACAACTTCTTCACCGGCCTGTACAGCACCGCGCTGGCCGAGGACGAGGTCATCACCGCCGTCAGCTTCCCCATCCCGCAGGCCGCGGGCTGGCAGAAGTTCAAGCAGCCGGCTTCGCGCTTTTCCATCGTCGGCGTCTTCGTCAGCAAGGGCCCGCAGGGCGTGCGCGTGGCCGTCACCGGCGCCGGGCCCTGCGCCTTCCGCGCCACCGCGCTCGAAGAGCGTCTGGCGGCCCACTGGTCGGGTGCCGCGCTGGCCGGTGCCAGTGTCAGCGCCGACGGCCTGAACACCGACCTGCACGGCTCGGCCGAGTACCGCGCCGCGCTGATCCCGGTGCTGGCGGCACGCGCCGTCGCGTGACGGTGACGGGGAGGCGGCATACTGCAGTCATGCAGACCGACCTCCCCACTTCCATCGACGACACCGCCGCGCGCCTGCTGGCGCAGGACTATGTGGCCGACCGCCGTCTGGCCACGGTGGTGCATCTGGCGCTGCGGCTGCAGCGTCCGCTCTTCCTCGAAGGCGAGCCGGGCACCGGCAAGACCGAGATCGCGCGCACCGTGGCGGCGATGCTCGGCCGTCCGCTGATCCGGCTGCAATGCTATGAAGGGCTGGACCTCGCAGGTGCGGCCTACGAGTGGAACTACGCGCGCCAGATGCTGGAGATCCGGCTGGCGGAAGCTGCGCGTGCCGGCGACGGGTCTGCGGGCGCCCCGGCCGGGCGGGACACGCTGGCGGCGGAACTCTTCAGCGAGCGTTTCCTGATCAAGCGCGCGCTGCTGGACGCGATCGATCCGGCGCGCGAGGTGGCGCCGGTGCTGCTGATCGACGAGCTGGATCGCGCCGACGAGCCTTTCGAGGCCTTTTTGCTCGAGGTGCTGTCGGACTGGCAGATCACCATCCCCGAGCACGGCACGGTGCGCGCGAAGCAGCCGCCCATCGTCGTGCTGACGAGCAACCGCACGCGCGAGATCCACGACGCCGTCAAGCGTCGCTGCCTGTACCACTGGGTGGGTTTCCCCGACGCCGCGCGTGAGGCGGAGATCCTGCGCCGCCGCGTGCCCGGCGCGCCGCAGGCGCTGACCGCGCAGATCGTCGGCTTCGTGCAGCGTCTGCGGGCGGTGGAGTTGTACAAGTTGCCGGGTGTGGCCGAGACCATCGAGTGGACGCGTGCGCTGATGGAACTCAACGCCATCGTGCTCGACCCCGAGGTGGTGCAGAACACGCTCGGGCTGCTGCTGAAGTACCAGGACGACATCGCGCGCGTCGAGGGTGACGAGGCGATGCGCCTGCTGGACCAGATCCGCGCCGAGGCCGACGCGGGTGTCTGAGCGGTCGGGTGCGATGCCGGGTCCGACGGCGGTCGGCCGGCCGGGGTTGCCCGGGCTGGGCGGGCTGGCGCAGGCGGGCTCCGCCCCTGGCCCGGGTGTGGGCGCTGGTGCGGCCGGTGGGCCGTTGGGCTGGTCGGCGCTGGCCGGCGGCGGCGCGCACCGACTGGCCGAGAACGTGATGCACTTCGCCCGCGTGCTGCGCCATGCGGGTGTGCCCGTGGGCAGCGATCGGGTGCAGCTGGCGCTGCAGGCCTTGCAGGTGGCGGGGCTGGAATCGCGCGCCGATTTCCACGCCACCTTGTGCGCCTGCCTGCTCGACCGGCACGAACACCAGGAACTCTTCGATCAGGCCTTCACGCTGTTCTGGCGCGACCCGGACCTGGCCGGCCGCATGCGCGCGCTGCTGCTGCCGCGCGTGAACACCCGCACGCCGCCACCTGTCAAGGAGAACCGCCGCCTGGCCGACGCGATGTTCCCGGCCCAGCGCGAGGCCCCGTCGCGCGCGCCGCCGCCGGAGCAGATCGAGCTCGAGGCCTCGCTCACGGCCAGCGCCTCCGAGAAGCTGCAGAAGGCCGATTTCGAGACCATGTCCAGCGCCGAGTTGCGCGCCGCGCAGCGGTTGCTGGCGCAACTGCGCGTGGCCTTCCCGCCGGTGGCCACGCGTCGCCGCGCGCCCTCGTCACGCGCAGCCCGGCTCGATTTGCGCGCCACGCTGCGCGCCTCGGCGCGCTACGGCGGCGATCACCTGCCGCTGCGCTGGAGCGCGCCGCGGCAGGTGGTCCCGCCGGTGGTGGTGCTGGCCGACATCTCGGGCTCGATGTCGCGGTATTCGCGCATGTTGCTGCACTTTGCCCACCTGCTCGGGCAGGGGCGTAGCGGCACACCGCCGAAGGTGGAGAGCTTCGTCTTCGGCACGCGCCTGACGCGGATCACGCCCTGGCTGCGCCAGCGCGACCCGGACGTGGCCGTCGCACGCACCACCGCCGGCGTACGCGACTGGTCGGGCGGCACCCGCATCAGCGAGAGCCTGCAGGCGTTCAACCACCGTTGGGCCCGCCGGGTGCTGGGCAGCCGCGCCACCGTCCTGCTGGTCAGCGACGGGCTGGAGATCGGCGCCACCGACGCGCTGTCCTTCGAGATGGAGCGCCTGCACAAGAGCTGCCACCGCCTGTTGTGGCTGAACCCCTTGCTGCGGTTCGACCGCTTCGAGCCGCGTGCGGCCGGTGTGCGGGCGATGCTGCCGCATGTCGACGCCTTCATGCCGGTGCACAACCTGGACAGCCTGAAGCAGCTGGTGGAGGCGCTGGGGCGCAGCGACGGCGCGCGCCCACCGGGCGCCCTGGTCGCCGGACGCCGCCGGTAGAGCCCCATGTGGCGGGCTTTGCCGGTGCACGGCCTGCCAGCGAGGACGAGGCATGGGCGGTGCCTTGATCGGCGTCGACAATCCTGGCTCGCCGACGTATGCCGGCGGCCCCCTTCCATGACTCCAAGCGCCACATCGGCGCGACACCCATGAAACTGATCAGCTTCGAACACCAGGGACGCGCCGGTTTCGGCGCGGTCGTCGGCGACGGCGTCGTCGACCTCGGCGCGGCCATGGGCCGGCGCCACGCAGACCTGAAGGCCTTGCTGGCCGCGGACGCGCTGGCCGAGGCGGCGCAACTCGTGGCCACCCGCAGCCCTGACCTGTCGCTGGCCGGCTTGACGCTGCTGCCCGTGATTCCCAACCCCGACAAGATCTGGTGCTGCGGCCTGAACTACGCCGAGCACGTGCGCGAGACCCAGCGCGAGGTCACCGAGCAGCCCACCTTCTTCATGCGCTTCGCGGCCTCGCAGGTCGGTCACGGCCAGCCCATGCTGCGGCCGCGAGAGTCCACGCAACTCGACTACGAAGGCGAGATCGCCGTCATCATCGGCAAGGGCGGGCGCCGGATCGCCGAGGCCGACGCCGCGGCGCATGTGGCCGGTTATGCCTGCTACAACGACGGCAGCGTGCGCGACTGGCAGCGTCACACCGCGCAATACGGCCCGGGCAAGAACTTCTGGCGCACCGGGGGTTTCGGCCCCTGGATGGTCACCGCCGACGAGATCCCCTTCGGCAGTCGACTGACGCTGGTCACCCGGCTGAACGGGCAGGAGATGCAGCGTGCGACCACCGACATGCTGATCCACTCGATCGCCCGGCAGATCGCCTACGTCTCGACCGTGGCCCCGCTGGTGCCTGGGGACGTGCTGGTCACCGGCACGCCGGGCGGGGTCGGCTCGCGGCGCCAGCCGCCGGTGTGGATGAAGGCCGGCGACGTGGTGGAGGTCGAGATCGATCGCGTCGGGGTGCTGCGCAACCCGGTGGCCGACGACGCCTGAGCGATCCTGGGATCCGGACCCCTGCAGGCCGTTCAGGCCGCGTTCGGGCCCGCCGCGCACACCGGGCAGTCCGGCGTCCGGTGGATTCCGATCTCGTCCCAGCGCATCGTTCGCGCGTCCAGCATCAGCAGCCGGCCGGACAGCGACGTGCCGGTGTGGGCCAGCAGCTTCAGGGCCTCGGCCGCCTGCACGGCGCCGACGATGCCCACCAGCGGCGCGAAGACGCCCATCGTCGCGCAGGCCACCTCCTCGAAGCGCTGCTCGGGCGGGAACAGGCAGGCGTAGCAGGGCCCGCGGTCGCCGTCGGTGGACCGCGCCCGCGTGTCGTAGACCGACACCTGCCCGTCGAAGCGGATGGCGGCCCCCGACACCAGCGGCTTGCCGTGCCGGACGCAGGCCGCATTGACCGCCTGCCGCGTGGCGTAGTTGTCGCTGCAGTCCAGCACCACGTCCGCCTGCGGCACCCAGGTGTCGAGGAAGGCGGCATCGGCCCGACTCACGAGGGCGTCGACCTGGACCCCGGGGTTGAAGGCGGCGATGCGGCGGCGCGCCGAATCGGCCTTGGGCTGACCGACGCTGTCCATGTCGTGCGCGATCTGGCGTTGCAGGTTGGTGAGGTCGACCGCGTCGGGGTCGACCAGCGTGATGCGGCCCACGCCGGCGCTGCCCAGGTACAGCGCCACCGGCGAGCCCAGCCCACCGGCACCGATGACCAGCGCGTGCGCGTCGAGCAGGCGCTGCTGGCCTTCGATCCCGATCTCGTCGAGCAGGATGTGGCGGGAGTAGCGCAGCAGCTCGTCGTCGTTCATGGCCGTGGATCTTCGCAGAATGCGCTGTGGTGCTCGGCGCCGTCTGCGCTGTCTGTGCCGTCGTCTGCCCCGTGCGCGCCGTCGGCGCGGCGCGCAGGTCCACCATCGATCACGGCTTCGCGTTGGGGAAGAACAGCGGCTGGCCGTCGATGCGGTAGGACGCGATCGCCTGCTGCCCGGCCGGCGACACCACCCAGTCGGCGAACTGCTGCGCCAGCGCCGCCTTGACGTGCGGGTGACGTGCCGGGTTGACCACCATCACGCCGTAGGGGTTGAACAGGCGCGCGTCGCCCTCGACCACGATGTCCAGCGTCCCACGGTTGCGAAAGGCGATCCAGGTCCCGCGGTCCGACAGCACGTAGGCGTCGGTGGCCGAAGCCATGTTCAGCGCTGGCCCCATGCCGCAGCCGCAGGCCCGGTAGCCGGCCGGCCGTGCAGTCGAGACGTCCACACCGGCCTGCGCCCACAACCGCAATTCCGCGGCGTGGGTGCCGCTGCGGTCGCCGCGCGACACGAAGGGGTGGGACGTGCCCGCCAGCGCCTTCAGCGCCGCGACCATGTCCCGGCCGCGCACACCGGCCGGGTCGGCCTTGGGACCGATCAGCACGAAGTCGTTGTACATCACGTCGCGACGCTCGAGCGCATGGCCATCGGCGACGAACTTGCGTTCGGCGGCGGTGTCGTGGACGAAGACGACGTCGGCGTCCCCCCGCCGGCCGATGTCCAGCGCCTGGCCGGTGCCCACCGCCACGACGCGCACGTCGATGCCGGTGGCCTGGCGGAAGGCTGGCAGCAGGTGCTTGAACAGCCCGGACTGTTCGGTGCTGGTGGTGCTGGCCATCACGATGCTGCGGTCCTGCGCCACCGCCGGCGCCGCGCCGGCCCAGGCGAGCAGGCCGGCCAGCGCCAGGGACAGGGTGCGTCGGGTCACTCCGGGTCGCCGGGGCTGGAGGTCGTTCGGTCGGGCCATGCGAGTTCTCCCTTGAGGAAACGCTGGGTGGAGGCCGGCAGCAGGGCCGGCTCGTCGAAGAATTGTCGGGTCGGCAGCACCACCTGGAGCCGGCCCGCCTCGACGCAGGCCACGCGGGTGGCCAGGCGCTTGGCCTGCCCGAGGTTGTGCGTGCTGATCACCACCGTCATGCCCTCGGCGACGAAGCCCGCCACCAGCGACTCGACCTCGCGCTTGGCCACCGGGTCGAGGCTGGCCGTGGGCTCGTCCAGGAACAGCAGGTCCGGCTGCAGGGCCCAGGCGCGGGCCAGGGCCAGGCGCTGCTGCTGCCCGCCAGACAGCTCCAGCGCCCGGCGTCCCGCTTCCCGGGCCAGGCCCACCCGGCGCAGTGCCTCGTCGCAGCGGGGCCCGCGCTGGGTGCGTGGCACGCCTTGCAGCCACAGCGCCAGCAACAGGTTGCGGCGCACCGACAGGTCGACGAAGAAGGGCCGCTGGAACACCATCGCGCTGCGCAGCGGCCCCGCAGCGCCGGCGGCGGTGTGCACGATGCGCGTCGGTGCGCCTGTCGCGCTGGCCTGAGGCGGCTGCACGCCGTGCAACAGCCGCAGCAGCGTGGTCTTGCCCGCACCGTTGGGGCCCACCAGCGCCAGGCACTCCCCGCGGTGCAGCACCAGGTCGACCGCGGCCAGCGCCTGCAGGTTGCCGAACCGCACGCCGGCGCCGTTCAGCGTCACCAGCGGATCACCTGACACGTCGATCAGGCGGGGGTGCGCCGTGATGTCCGGCGTCTGCACCGGGTGTTCGGGCAGACCGGACGTCGGATCGCCGGCACCATTCATCGCCAGGCCTCGGAAGCGACCACGGGGCGGCCGTGCCACCGTACCAGCGCAGCCAGCGCATGCAAGGTGCCGACCACGCCCAGCAGCACCAGGCCCAGGGCCAGGGCCAGGGGCAGGTCGCCCTTGCTCGTCTCGAGCGCGATCGCGGTGGTCATCACACGCGTGACGCCCTCGATGTTGCCGCCGACGATCATCACCGCGCCGACCTCGGAGACCGCGCGTCCGAAGGCCGTCAGCACCACCGTCAGCACGCCGCGGCGCTGGTGCAGCAGCAGCAGGGCCGCGCAGGTGAGCGGGCCGGCGCCGAGCGCGCGCAGTTCGTCGCCACCTTCGGCCAGCGCCCCCAGCACCAGGCGCCTGGACAGCGCCGCCACCAGCGGCACGACGAGGATGCTCTGCGCCACCACCATCGCCGTCGGCGTGAACAGCAGCCCGAGATCCCCGAGCGGACCGGCCCGCGACAGCAGCAGGTACACGCTCAGGCCCACCACCACCGACGGCAGTGCCAGCAGCGTGTTCAGGATCCCGACGACCAGCGCCCGGCCGGGAAAACGCCACACCGCCAGCGCCGCACCCGCGGCCAGGCCGACGGCCGCGCCGATCAGGCAGGCCGTGGCGCTGACCCGCAGCGACAGCGCCACCACCTGCGCGAGTTGCGCGTCGGCCTGCACGACGAGGTCGATCGCGGTGCGCAGGCTGTCGGAGAAGGTGGACACGGCGGGCGGGGCAGGGCGGAAGACTGGAAGGGATTGTCGGCGCGCCCGCCCTTGCGCCGGTGCAGTAAGCACGCGGTGAGGCCGGGCTGAGCCTGTGCGCACCGGGAGCGCGCGCCGCCGCCGACAATCGGGGCCCGTCGTCCTGGATGTCCTGCGTCATGACCTCGCTCGGCCCCTCGCCCCTGATCGCCAACGACCGCCATCTGCGCGTGGACGAGGCTCGGGCGGCCGTGCTGCAGGCGCTGGAGCCCGTCGACGGCATCGACACCGTGCCCCTGGCCGAGGCCATCGGCCGTGTGCTGGCCGACGACCTCGTCAGCCCGATGGACGTGCCGCCGCACGACAACTCGGCCATGGACGGCTATGCCTTCGACGGCGCGGCGCTGCCCGCCGCCGGCGGCTCGTCCCTGTCCTTGCGCGTGGTCGGGTCGTTGCACGCAGGGGGCGCGTGGCGGGCGGCGGTCCCGCCCGGTGCCTGCCTGCGCATCATGACCGGGGCGGTGATGCCCGAGGGGCTGGACACGGTCGTGCCCCAGGAACTGGTGCGCGCCCCCGCGGGTGGCGACCAGGCCGGGACGTCCGAGGGCACGGCCGGCCTGATCGAGATCCCGGCCGGGGTGGTGCAGCGCGGCGAGAACCGCCGCCGTGCCGGTGAGGACCTGGCCCGGGGCCGTGTGGCCATCGCGGCGGGGCGCGTGCTGCGGCCCTCGGACCTCGGGCTCGCCGCGTCGCTGGGATTTGCGACGCTGGCGGTGCGCCGGCGGCTGCGCGTGGCCCTGCTGTCCACCGGCGACGAGCTGTGCGATCCGGGTGAGCCCCTGCCGCCCGGCTGCATCTACGACAGCAACCGTGCCAGCCTGACCGGGGCATTGCGCCGCCTGGGCGTCGACGTCGTCGACCTGGGCCGGGTGCCTGACGACCCGACGGCGCTGGAGGCGGCTTTCACGCGCGCTGCGGCGAGCTGTGATGCGATTGTCACGAGCGGCGGCGTCAGCGTCGGTGACGCCGACCACACCCGCGCGCTGCTGGCCCGGCTCGGCGAGGTGGCGTTCTGGAAGGTGGCGATGCGGCCCGGCCGGCCCTTCGCCTTTGGTGCGCTGCGATCTGCACCGCCTGGCGCGACCGAGTCCGCACGCCAGCCGGCACGTCCGGCCTGGCTGTTCGCACTGCCCGGCAACCCGGTGGCGGCGCTGGTGACCTTCTACGCCTTCGTGCGCGAGGCGCTGCTCGTGCTGGCCGGCGCGCGGGCCGAGCCCCTGCCGGTGTTGCGCGTGCGCAGTGCCGCGACCATCCGAAAGCGCCCTGGCCGCACCGAGTTCCAGCGCGCGGTGGTCGAGCCGGACGCCGATGGCCAGTTGCAGGTGCGCACCACCGGCTCGCAGGGCGCGGGCATCCTGCGCAGCCTGTCACAGGCCAATGCGCTGATGGTCCTTGGCCACGATCAAGGGGCGGTGGCCGAGGGCGATCTGGTCGATGTGTGGATGTTCGACGGGCTGGTCTGAACCGCTCTGTCGCACGGGACAGCGCGCAGACGCGTCATGGCCCCGTGCCGCGACGACTCAATCCGGCATCCCCAGCGCCGGCAGCCCGGCCGCATAGCGCTCCACCACCGCGGTGCCGAAGTCGTTGGGCATCACGCAGGGATGACGCGGGTGCACCTCGGGCAAGCCCAGGCGACGCGCCCACAGCCGCTTGCCGTAGCACAGCATGTGTTCGGGCGAGGCCATGATGTAGGTCAGCAGCGGCAGCAGGCTGGCGTGCAGCGCCTCGCCCTGCGCGACCGAGGCCTCGTCGCCGCGGCTCATCAGCGTGTGCACGCGCGCCATCACGTCGGCACACTCCGGCGCAGGGATCAGCCCGGCGCAGCCCAGGCGGATGCTGCTGGGCAGCTCCAGCCCGCCACGGCCGTTGAAGACCGTGAACACGCCGTCGGTCTCCTCGATCAGCCGGCGCACGTAGTCGATCGGCCCTTCGCCCTTGAGCAGCGTGACGTTGGGATGGTGGCGGTGCAGCGACTTCAGCGCCGCGTTCGACAGCCACACGTCCAGGTTGACCGGGTTGTTCTGGATCGCCACCGGCAGCGTGCAGGCATCGGCCACGCGGCCGAGGAAGCGCACGAGTTCCTGCTCGGGCACGTTGCGCACCGGCGGCGGCTGCAGGATCACCCAGTCGGCCCCCACGTCGGCCGCCACGCGCGCCATCTCCACCTGCCCGTGCACGCTCATCTCGTTGACGGTCACTGCCAGCGGCAGCCGGCCCGCCAGATCCTCGGCCGTCCACTCGATGATCTGGCGCCGCTCGGTGACATCGAGCTTGTTGTACTCGGTGACGATGCCCAGGATGGCCACCCCGTGCACGCCGCCGGCGATACAACCCTCGATCTGGCGCCGCATCGCCTGCCGGTCCAGCCGGCCGTGGGCGTCGAAGAAGGCGTAGAGGATGGGATAGATGCCGCCGAAGCGGTGGGCTGGTGTGGGGTTCATGCGGCAGTTCGTCGACGGTCGGTGATGGAAGGGGTGGCACGCGGAAAGGGCCTGTCGGGGCCGAGGCGGTGCCTGCCGATCGAGGGCGACGTCAGAGGCTCGTCAGCGATTGACCGCCCGAGCCCCAGTCTAGGATCGGCCTCCGGTGACCGGCTGTCGCCGCCGCCGGGATTCCATTCCGCGCCACGAAACGCGCCTGCGGTCCTGGCCGAGGGGTGGGCGTGTCGACAATCGGGATGCGGCCTGTTCGTGGCCGTGGCCGATGCCCGACGGAGGAAGAAGGTGACCGATGGAGGCTGACCGCACGGCCCGCGCGCTCGGGCGCTGGCGCTTCGGCTTCGCCGTCGTCGCCGATTCGCATCTCGAGCCCGAGGTCG
>JBMTXX010000014.1:0-28999 GCA_049453935.1 Rubrivivax sp. | reverse complement strand
AGACACGCCTGCCAACCCCCGCGTTCGAAGGTCGCCCGGTCGCACCACGCCGCCACTGGGTAGTACTCACCCATGATCCGTTGCACCGCCGGCCCGGCGGCGCCGATGGCCGCGCGCGACGGCAGGTCGGGCAGCGTGAAGTCGAAGACCGCGTCGTTGTTCAGGCAGTTGTCGGGACAACCCTCGACCACGCGCTGTACCGCGTAGGGGAAGTCGTCTGCCGGCAGCATGTGGCGGAAGAACACCAGCTTGGGGTATTGCGGGTCGCCCCAGGGCAGCCAGTTCACGCCGGGGCGCAGCCAGCGCGGGCGCGTCAGGTCGTCGCTGATCACCACCGTGTAGTAACCCCCTTCCACCGCGGCGTTGGTGTCGGCCATGCAGCGCACCACCCCGATGGGCAACGCGAAGTCGTTGTTGCACACCGACCAGTAGCGCATCTCCGGCGCGCCGGCCGCGCGTGTGCGGGCCTGCGGCGAGCGCCGCAGGCGCTCGGTGGTGTCAGGTGCCCGCGCCCGCAGCACGATGACGCGCCCGGCCTGGTAGGGGCCGGGGGTCATCAGGATGTACTTGTTGTGCGGGTTCGGGAACAGCAGCGGTGGCGACAGTCTCGGAGGCGAGAACCACAGCCGGCCCGTGGCGGGCTGGTCGAAATCGGCCGGCTGGCGCAGGTCGAAACCTGGCGGGAACATCAGCTCGAGAAAGGCGCGCAGGTCTTCCAGCTTGTTCACCGACCGCACCGGATAGTGGGTGCTGCCGTCCATCGGCGGCGCCGTCGGGCAGGTCTGCAGCGGCATGCCGTCGTCCAGCGCCACCGTCGGCAGCGGCACGCCGCCCGTCAGGCTGTTGCCGCTCAGGGCGGTGTCGGCGCGTGGCACGTACATGCGCAGCGCCACCCAGGCGTCGTTCGGCCCGACGACGATGCTGTTGCGCATGCCTGAGACGGCCGGGTCGCGCGAGATGCGCACCGTGTACGTCGCCCCTGCGCCCGTGCTGTCCGGGGCGATCGTCGAGTCGTACAGGTCACCGGCCGGACCGACCGGCCGCCCGTTGGCATCCCCGTCATAGGCCACGAAGGAGAAGTAGCGCGCGTTCGGGTAGGCGCCACGCAGCGTCATCGTGCGCACGCCCGCAGGCATCGGCATCATCCAGTAGCGCGCCTGATCGTCGGGCGCCAGGTAGTTGCCCGAGCCCGAAGGCGAGACGGTCAGCGGCCAGCCGCAGTTCTGCGCGTTCTGCGCGAGGACGGACCCGGCTGTCGAAAGGGCGGCAATGCCGGTCAGGCCGGCCGCCAGCAGGTGTGTCAGGGACTTCTTCACTTTGACCTCCACAAGGCTTGGGGCACCCGCCAGGCATGTCCGCGTCGGACCATCCGCCGCAGCCGGGAGTGCAGGTTGTGAAGGTGCTCGCCAGTGACCTCAGGGGCATTGAGCCCGGTCATGAAGGACTCGAACAGCGCCCAAGGGTGTGGGAGGCCGGGCCCCCAGGGCGGGTCGAACTCCCCTGACCAAATTCCTACGCGAAGCGCAGGGCCCTGCGCTCGAGTGGCTCGCGGCACTCGCCGCAGACCCATAGGGCATCGATGCGGTGCCCGCAGGGCCGGTGCCGTACGGCCAGAGGCCCGACGCCGTCGCAAAGCCATCGGTCGCCCCACTGGATCAGTGCCACCGTGATCGGAAAGGTGGCGATGGCTGCGCGTGTCAGGCGGTATTCCTGCCGGCTGCCGGCGTATGCCCTTGCGCGCAGCATTCCGAGCTCCTGCAACTCGGCGAGCCGGTCGCTGAGTTGCAACGGTCCTATGCCGAGCGCACGCTCGAATTCCGAGAAGGTGCGCGCGCCTTGCAGCGCAGCTGCCAGCAATGCGCAATTCCACCGGTCGCCATAGGTGCGCATCAGCGTCGGGAGCTGGTTGCGGTCATCGCCGCGGGCCTTTCTGTAGCGTTTTCGCAGTGGCAGGTCACGCAGTCCCGGCGTGGTCCGCGTTGCGCCCCCTTCCGGCTGCGCCATCGCTTCGGTGTCGAACGGCGACACCACGCCGGCGCAATGGCCACACACGTATTGCGGCGTGATGACATGGCCGCAGGCCAGGTGGACCAGACGGGGACGAGGGCGGTCCACGGGTAGCACTTGCCGCAGGGCTTGTCCGGTGCCCCAGTCGCGCTCCCATCGCCACATCCCGATGAGCACGGTCCAAAGGTCCAGCCCGCGTGGAGTCAGGCGGTATTCGGCGTGAGCGCCGTGCGGCGCCGGACGTCTTTCGAGCAGACCGTCGGCCATCATGCGTTCGAGTCGGTCGCTGAGCACGGCGCGTGACACGTCGAGCGCCCTCAGGAACTCGCCGAATCGGCTGACGCCGCGAAAGGCGCTGCGCAGGATCCGCAGCACCCACGCATCGCCGAGCACGGCGATGGCCCTGGACGCACCACTGTCTCGGGGCGTAGGTGGGGCGGGAAAGTCGTCGGTCTCCAGGTCGGTGCCCGTCGGTGTCGATGACTCGAAAGGTCTGGTTGTCACGTTTTTGATTAGGCCATCGGCACGCATCGTAGGCCCCCATGCATCAATCCGGGTTTTCCTGGGTGCACGCCGCGCCGGTCGGGACTAAGATTCGGTCTGTCTATAAAAGCATTTACCGACTCCGCCAGCCTTGTCTGTGGCGGACCGAGAGCACAAGAGGGCTGCCATGCTCGAGATCCACAGTCGCGTCCAGCGCACTTGCCTGCCGTCGGACAACCCCTACCTGAATGGGGCCTGGGAGCCGACTGACACCGAGTGGACGGCCTCGACACCCGACCTGAAAATCATCGGTGAGGTCCCGAAGGACTTGGCAGGCCTGTACCTGCGCAACGGCCATAACCAGGTGCACGCCCCCATTGGCAGGTACCACCCCTTCGACGGCGACGGCATGGTGCATGCCACTCGCTTCGAGGACGGACGCGTCGAGTACCGCAACCGCTTCATCCGCACAACGGGGTTTTACGCCGAGCAGGCCGCTGGGCGATCGCTGTGGCCAGGCATCACCGAGCCTCGTCGCGCGACCCTCCGTGGGTGGGGTTCGATCGGTGCGATGAAAGACAACGCCGGCACCGATGTGATCGTGCACGCCGGCAGGGCGTTGGTGGCGATGAGCCAGTGCAGTGAGCCGTATCGCCTGGACCCTTTCACGCTGGAGACGCTGGGACCTGACAGCAATTGGGCACGTCGATTGGGTGAGCGCGGCATCTGCTCACACTTTCAGATCGATGAGCACACGGGCGAGATGATGTTCTTCAACTATGGCGAGACGCCGCCTTACATGAATTACGGCGTCGTCAGCGCTGCCAATGAACTGATCCACTACGAGCCGATCGATTTGCCGGGGGCTCGCTGGCCTCATGACCTGGGGATGACACAGCATTACTGCATCCTTCACGACCTGCCGATGTTCTTCGATCAGGACGGCCTGGCACGCGGCCAGCATCGACTGAAATTCCACCGCGACGTTCCGGCTCGATTCGGCATCATCCCGCGTTTCGGCAAGAGCGGCGATGTGCGCTGGTTCGAGGGACAACCTTGCTACATCCTGCACCTGGCCAACAGCTACGAGCGGGGCAACGAGATCGTCATGGAGGGCTGCATCCAGACCAACCCCATCCCTGACCTGACCGGCCTGCCGAAAGAGGGCTATGCCCGGATGATGAGGCTGCTCGACACACATGCACAGCAGACGCGCATGCACCGTTGGCGCTTCGACCTGGCGACCGGGCAGACGCATGAGGAGGACCTCGACGACGAGGTCACCGAGTTCCCGATGGTCAACGGCCGATTCAAGGGCCGACCGAACCGCTATGCATACAACGCCTACATGGCTCCGGGCTTCTGGCACCTGACCGGCCTGAAGAAGTACGACCTCGAGACAGGCCGGACACAGCGATGGCATGCGCCCGAAGGCTGCTACCTCAGTGAGGCGCCTTTCGCGCCCCGTCTGGGCGCCGTGCAGGAAGACGACGGCTACCTCGTCACCTACCTCGTCGATACCGGCAGGCGCCAGGCACAGTGTGCCGTCTTCGACGCACGCGACATCACACAGGGCCCTGTGTGCCGAGTGATGCTTCCAGGGTATATCCCGCTTGGTGCGCATGCTTACTGGGCCCCGTCGCAGGACCTGCACCGGGTGGCCGCATGAATTCAACAGCACCGATGCCCGACTACGCCGTCGCGAACCCGCACGGCCTGCCCAACGGCACCACGATCTTCCTGTTGCACGGTGCGTTCGGGGCCAAAGAGTATTGGCGAGCCCAGGTGAATGCCTTGGCGCAGGCAGGGTGCCGTGTCGTTGCTTGGGACTGCCCGGGCTATGGCCTGTCTCCCCTGCCGGAAGGTTTCGGCGTCGACCTTTGTGCGCGTTCGCTGGCCCGACTGCTGGCATGTGAGGGGGGATCGCGCAACGTCGTCCTCGGCCACAGCATGGGCGGCTTCATCGCCCAGCGCGCCTGGCTCCATGCACGCTCGCAGATCCATGGATACGTGCTTTCGGCCACAAGCGCGGCCTTCGGCAAGCCCGACGGCGAGTTCCAACGCGAATTCGTGCGACATCGCGTGGCACCCCTGGACGCCGGACGCTCCATCCCCGACTATGCGCCCGAGATGCTGCGTCGCATGATGGCTGCGGGGGCAGGGGGGGCGGCGGTGGAACTGCTGGTCTCCACGGTCAGTCTGATGCGTGAGGAAACCTTCCGTGCCGCGGTGGCGGCCATCGCCGCTTACGAAGGTCGCGAAATCCTGCCTACGCTGGACGTGCCTGTTCTGTGCATCGCCGGCGAACTCGATGCGACCGCACCTGCGGGGGTCATGGAGAAGATGGCGGCGAAGATCGCAGGCGCCAACTTCGTCGCTCTGGAGGGCCTGGGCCACTTCGGCTGGGCCGAAGCGCCCGACCGCTTCAATGCACAACTCCTGCAGTTTCTCGGCCAAAACGGCTTCCTGGATCGACCCGGAACAGCAGGTCACGAATGTTGATCCATCCGCCACAGCGTGCTGTCGCCCTGCGGGCACGTGGGGTCTGGGGTGACACTCGCCTTCACGACTTGCTGCGCCGCAATGCGCAGCGTGTGCCCGATCGTGAAGCACTCGTGGATCCGCCGAATCTGACCGAGATCTCCGGAAGCCTGCCGCAGAGACTGAGCTGGGCAGAACTCGATGCTCGCGTGGAATGTCTGGCAGGCGTCCTGGCTTTGCTGGGCTGGACGACAGATGATGTCGTCGTGGTCCAGATGGTCAATTCGCACGAAGTGTTGGTTCTGTACCTGGCCTGCTGGCGCCTCGGCGTGGTTGTCAGCCCGATGGTGGCCCAGGCCCGAGAGCACGAAATCGCACAGGCCATCGAACGCACGGGCGCGCGCGCCTTGGTGGTCAGTCAGAGCATCGGCGCGCACGACCATGCAGCGATGGCCATCGGACTGTCACGCGGACTTGCCGACCCGGTGCAGGTTTTGACCTTTGGGGCTGGACGGATACCACCCGATGTGGTCGACCTTCGACAGCGCATGCTCGACGTCGTCCGGGATATCGATGCAGCGCAGGCCGCGCTGGACCGCCTGGCGCGTGCACGACCTGTCACTGCAGATGACGCGGTCACCGTGATCTGGACATCCGGCAGCGAAGGGCGCCCCAAGGGAGTGGGCCGCACCCATAACGACTGGCTGTTGTACGGACCTCAGTTTGGAGCAGACTTCGGAATTGGAGACGGGATCCGCCTTCTCAACGGGCGACCGTTGTGCACCCATGGCGCGTTTGTCGGCACGATCACACCCTGGTTGTGGCATGCGGGGACCTTGGTCAATCACCATCCGTTCTCTCTGCCGATCTTCCTCGCCCAGTTGCGCCAGGAACACATCGGCTTCACGGCTTTGGCGCCTGCCATCCTGTCGAGCTTGCTCGCTCGGCCTGAGCAACTCGTGGACATCGACTTCCAGCAATTGCGTTGCATCGGTTCAGGCTCTGCCCCGCTGAGCGAGAGCCTCGTGAGGGGCTTTCGTGAGCAGTTTGGCGTGGAGGTGATCAACTTCTTCGGCTCGACAGAAGGCGCATCGCTGGTCAGTGGTCCCCCAGACATGCCCGATGCCGCAGCGCGGGCTCAGTATTTCCCCCGCCTCGGTGCAGCGGGGCAGGCTTGGAAACACCCAGCGCATGCGCTGGTAGAAACCCGTCTGGTTGATCTGGGCACCGGCGCCGACATAGAAGCGCCAGGTCTGGCGGGCGAAATCCGGTTTCGGGGGCCGATGGTGATGAGCGGATATTTCCGCGATCCCGAACTGACTGCGTCTGCCTTCGATGCGCAGGGCTGGTACTGCACCGGTGACCTGTTCGAGCTCGCGGGTGACCGGGGTCAGTACCTGCGCTATGCGGGCCGGGTCAAGGACGTGATCGTCCGCGGGGGCTTCAATCTTTCGGCCAGCGAGATCGAACGACTCGTGGCCTCCCACCCCAGCGTCTTGGAGGTGGCGGTCGTCGGCTACGCCGACGCTAGGCTGGGCGAGCGGGTTTGTGCCTGCGTCGTGCCTCGCATCGGACACGTACTGACGCTAGAGGATCTGACACGTCACCTTCGCGAGGTATGTCAGGTCAGCGTACTGAAACTGCCGGAGCGGCTGATGCTGCTCGAAGAGATGCCGCGCAGCCCGAACCAGAAGGTTCTCAAGGGCGTGTTGCGCGAGCGTGCTGCGCAGATGCATGCGCCAGAACCTGCAGCTTCCCCCCCACGAGAACCAAGGAGCGAGACATGAAGAACCCGAAGCCTATTCACCTGCTGGCCCTTCTGGGGCTGGCCACCTTGACTGTCCATGCATCGGCCCAGTCCTGGCCTGACCGACCGATCACCATGATCGTGCCCTTCCCACCCGGCATCGTCGATGCCAACGCCCGTCTGATCGCGGCGAAGGCATCAACACTGCTTGGACAGACGATCGTCGTCAAGAATCAGCCTGGGGCTGGCCAGCGCATCGGCACCGAAGCACTGTCCAAGGCGCAGAAGGACGGCTACACCATCGGCGTCGTCACCAATGCCGGCGTCGTGTCCTCGCCCGCGCTCGGTGCCCGAGTCAACTATGACGCGGTGGCGGACTTCTCCTACATCGCGATGGGCTTCGAGTCGCACTATCTGATCAACACGCATCCGGGCACCGGCATCCGCTCGCTCGCTGAGTTGGTCAACCGAGCCAAGGCCGATCCGGAGAAGGTACGTTTCGGGTCTACCGGCATAGGCACAGGCTTCCATGTGGCTACCGAGCAGTTCCTTCAGACTGCAGGCATGAAGATCCAGCACATCCCCTACAACGGTGAGTCGCCCTTGCTCACCAACCTTGCCGGCGGACAGGTGGAGATGGCGTTCTCGTCGCTAGGCAGCCGCAAGCTGGCCGAGGCCGGCAAGTTGACGATGTTGGCCTACACAGGCGAAACCCGTTCCAAGCTGCTGCCCAATGTGCCCACGGCCAAGGAACAAGGCGTGTCCCATGTCAGTTCGGGCTGGCTGGGCTTTGCCGCGCCTGCCGGCATCCCCCAGGACGTTCGCCTCAAATTGATTCAGGCCTTCGAGGCGGCGGCCCGGGATCCTGAGATCGTCACGAAGTTCGAAGGCATGGGGCTGGAGTCGCGTTCGCTTTCGGGTGACGCCTTCAGCGCGCGGGTGCGATCCGAGATCGACAGCCTGCGCGAGCTGAACAAGACCCTGAAGATCTCTCTGGAGTGACTGTCGCCGCGAGGCGATGTGGCATCGATCGACCCCGGTCCACGATGGGCATGGACGGCGAGGTTGTGATCGTGACGGGCGCAGGCAAGGGCGTCGGTCGCGCATGCGCACTGCACCTGGCGCGCTGCGGCGCGCGGGTACTGGTCAACAACCGGACGCACGGCGCAGAGGACGCGCAGTGCGGCAGCGCGCAACAGGTCGTCGGGCAAATCCTTGCTGAAGGTGGCGTTGCCGTGGCGAGCACCGAGGACGTGTCCGTTCACGGCGCCGGTGCCCGTCTGGTGGAGCAGGCACTCGATACCTGGGGCCGGGTCGACATGGTCCATGCCAATGCTGCGCGTGCACAGCATGCGGCTTTCCATGCGATCTCTCTGGAGGAACTGAGACAGATCGTCGAGGTCGGTTTCGGCAGCACCCTGGAACTCTTTCACGCGGCCTGGCCCGTCATGCGCAAGCGAGGCGGTGGTCGTCTGCTGGCCACCACATCCAGCGCCGGCCGATTCGGGGGCCACGGGCTGAGTGCCTATGCAGCGTCCAAGGGCGCGGTGGAGGCGTTGGTTCGCTCGCTGGCGATCGAAGGGCGCCGGCATGGCATTCGATGCAACGCGCTGTCGCCTTATGCGGCCTCGCAGATGACGACACCGCACCTTTCGGCGGACTGGGCCAGGATGCTGGATCCAGCATTTCTGGGTCCCGTCGTGGCCTGGTTGCTGTCGAATGAGTGCACGCTCACGGGTCAGGTGATTGTCAGTGGCGGTGGACGTCACGCACGCTCCTGGGCGGTCGAGACACCTGGCTTTGAAGGCAGCCTTGATGCGCTGAACTGGCCCGTTCTCGCTGCGGCGTCTGGATCGCCTCATCCGGACGCCGCAGCGGCCTTTGCCGCCTTCATGACCGGCTCGACCGCCTTCACCGATTCGGCAGGATCAAGGGCAGGGGACGCCGGGCGGGCCTCCTCGGCGGGCCTTGCAGACACCGACCTGGCCGGTTCGTCGGAAGTCGGCTCGTGATGACGCCGACGTCTTTGCTGCCTGCCGGCCTCGTGGCCAGTGTTCTGGTTGTGGTCTGGCTGGCGCTTGCGCTGGTATGGATCGTCGTGCTCGAGCGGCGGCGACGTCCGGGTGATGCACGGCTGCCAGGGCATGTCTTCCCGTTCGTGCCCGGCCTCGTGCTGTTGCTGTGGGCCTTCGCCGAAACGCTGCCGTTGCCGCTGCAGCGCTTCGTCGCACTGGCGTTGCTGATGGCGCTGTCGATGTGGGGATGTCTCACGCTGGTGTGGATCCTGGGCTCGGCGCTTCGCAACCACAGCCTGATGGACATCGCCTACCCGTTGGCACCATGGGCGTCGTTGCTGGTGGCATGGTGGTCGACCGGCGCAGACACTTCGGCACACACGCTGGCGCTGCTCGTCTGCGTGACGCTTTGGGCATGGCGCCTGTCGATTTACCTTGGATGGAGGTACCTGCCGCACGGGGAAGAAGCGCGCTACGCAAGGTGGCGCGAGCGAGGCGGCGCAGATTGGTGGTGGTGGTCCTATTTGCAGATCCACATCACGCAGGGCGTGCTGGTGTGGATCTGGACCTGGCCGATGGCACTCGCGCTGGGAACCTCCAGGCCATTCGATGCTTGGACCTGGCTCGGTATGGCAGTCTGGACCACGGGGTACTGCTTCCAGGTTGTCGGCGACGCCCAGATGCACCGGTTCCGTCGTGACCCGTCGACAAAGGGTCGCGTGATGGATCGGGGACTGTGGGCCTGGAGTCGCCATCCGAACTACTTCGGCGAGGCGGTGATGTGGTTGGGTTACGGTGTGTTCGCGCTGGCTGCGCCTTGGGGTTGGCTCGGGCTGCCAAGCGTGTTGTTCGTGTTCTGGTTCATGAACCAGGGTTCGGCGACCCGAATGACTGAGCGTTACCTGCTCAGGAGCCGGCCTGGCTACGCGGAATACATGACGCGGGTACCGACCTTCTTTCCCCGCTTCCCGCGATCGCGGCCATGAGGCATGCACTGCGGCGCCGTCTGCACAATGGGTGCGGCGCCGCCTGTGTCATCTTGCCGGGTGGGTGTCCATCGGGCTTTCCACGATACCTTCGCGCCGCGGCGCGCTGTACCGTGTCAGTCATGTCTCGTCTTCCGGACCCGTTCACCAGTGGGGCCTGACCCATGCCGCAGGACCTCGTCACCGTCGTCCAGCTGACCCTCAACGGGATGGCCACCGGCGCCATCTACGCGTTGGTGGCCCTGGGGTTGGTGATCACCTACAAGGCCACGGAGGTTCTGAACTTTGCCCATGGCGATGTCCTGATGGCCTCAGCTTTCGTCGCCTGGGGGCTGATCGTCGGTGTGGGTCTGCCGTTCTGGTTGGCTGCGCTGCTGACGGTGGCCTTCGCTGCACTGCTGAGCTGGCAGATCGACGCCCGCGTCATGCGGCGCATCGTCGGCCAGCCGCAGTTTGCGGGCGTGATGCTGACCATCGCCATTGCCTTCATGCTGCGCGGTCTGGTCAGCATGGTTTTCGGGCCCGAGTCGCGGAACTACCCGACGCCGTGGAGTCAGCAGACCACGCACTTCGGGCCGGTCGTCGTCGCCGACCTGAACCTTGTGATCCTTGCGGTGTCGATGGTGCTCACAGCGGGCCTGTTCGTGTTCCTGCGTAGGACGGCGCTCGGCGTGGCCATTCAAGCGGCGTCGCAGAACCAACTCGCTGCCTACCTCAGCGGCATCAGAGTCAAGCGTGTCACGTCATTGGTCTGGGCACTGGCGGGGGCGGTGTCCGGAGCCTGCGGGCTTTTGCTGGCGCCCATCGCGCTGGTGGACATCTCGCTTTGGATTGTCGTTCTCAAGGCGCTCGCAGCTCTGGTGCTAGGCGGCTTCGGCAGCATCCCAGGTGCCATCCTGGGCGGCATTCTGCTGGGCTTGATCGAACAGTTCGCCGGCGTCTATCTTCCCGATGGATCAAAGGATATTGCCGCCTATGTGGTGCTGATCGCGGTGCTGGTGCTGTGGCCTCGCGGGCTGCTGGGTGAATCGCACGGGCGACGGGTCTGAAGGACGCGGGTACCAGCATGCGCTTCGATTACGACACGTCCTATCGCGACGCAAGGCGCTTGCTGCGGTACCCTTCGCAGTGGCTTGCGTATGGCTTGCTCGCGGTGGTGCTGATGGTCGCCCCTTGGCTGTTGCCCAGCTACTACGTTGGGGAGTTGAACTACCTGTTCATCCTGTCCATTGCCAGCCTTGGATTGATGGTGCTCAGTGGCTACACCGGTCAGGTGTCGCTCGGTCACTCGGCGTTCGTCGCGGTGGGCGCCTATGCCCACGCCTGGCTTCTGGCGCAAGGAGTGCCCTTTGCGGCGAGTCTTTTGCTGGCCGCGACGATCAGCGGTCTGGTGGGTCTCGCACTGGGGCTGCCGGCGATCCGGGTATCTGGCCTGTACCTGGCGATGGTGACGCTTGCCTTCGCCATCCTGATCGAGCATGTGATCGGCCGGTGGAAGTCTGTGACCGGTGGCTACAGCGGCATGCCCGTGGACCCTCCGGTGGTGTTCGGCGCAGACCTCTCCGGTCTGACGCCGTTCTACTACCTGTGCTTGACCGTGCTGGTCGTCGTTCTCTTGATGCTGGTCAATCTGATGCGAGGGCGCACGGGACGTGCCTTCGTCGGTGTGCGTGACTCGGAAGCGGCAGCTGCGAGCCTGGGTATCTGGGTGGCAGGCCACAAGGTGCTGGCCTTCGTCATCTCCGCTGCGATCACCGGGCTGGCAGGGGCTCTGCTTGCGCACCACGTCCAGTACCTGACGCCGGAAGGTTTCAACCTCCTGCTGTCGCTCGAACTGGTGCTCATGGTGACCATCGGCGGGCTGGGTTCGCTGCGGGGAGCGGTGATGGGCGCCTTCCTGATCGGCATGGTCCCTGCGCTGATCTCGCAGGTCAAGCCCCTCCTGGGTGAGCGCATCGCGCGGCAGTTCGGGCTGGAGATCTTCTTCTTCGGGCTGATCCTGGCGGCGTTCGTGCTGTTCGAGCCGAAGGGACTGAACGGTCGCTGGCTGAAGATCCGATCCTTCTTCCAGACCTTTCCGCTGTATCGCAAGGACGTGTTCCGAAGAGGCAAGAGTTACATGAAGTCGGAGCGCTACCGATGAGCCTTTTTCAGGCAAGGCGGCTGGATTTGCGTTTCGGTGGCGTGCAGGCCATCCGCGACCTGAGCTTCGATGTCGTCGAAGGAGAAGTCTTCGCCATCATCGGCCCGAACGGGGCAGGCAAGACCTCGGTGTTCAATGTCGTCACGCGTGTCTTCGATCCGCACGCTGGCCAGGTCATCTTCGACGGAGTGGACATGACTCGCGTGCCGCGCCACAAGGTCGTGTCACATGGCATCGCGAGGACGTTCCAGAACATCGAGCTGTTCGAGGGGGCCACGGTACTGGATAACTTGCTGCTGGGGTGCCATCGCGACGCCCGCCAGAGTTTCCTCGGCCAGTGCCTCTGGACTCGCAAGGTGCAAGATGACGAGGCTCGCCTGCGCGCACACGTCGAGGACGTGATCGATCTGCTGGATCTGGCTCCGCACCGCAGCAGCCTTGTCACCGGCCTGCCATACGGCGTACGCAAGGTGGTCGAGCTAGGCCGCGCGCTTGCCACGCGACCCAAGCTGCTGCTGCTGGACGAGCCCGCCTCTGGTCTGAATCCAGAGGAGACCCGTGATCTGGCGTTCTGGATAGACGACATCCGTACCGATCTCGGCGTCACCGTGGTGATGGTTGAGCACGACATGTCGCTGGTTTCCGAGGTGGCGGACCGCGTGCTTTGCATGCATCTCGGGCAGGCGCTGTCGACAGGCACGCCGGCACAGGTGCAATCTGATCCGCTGGTGATTGCAGCCTATCTGGGTCACTGACGATGGATCATGGCATGTCCTCGGAACGGTCACCCGCAAAGTGCGATGGCGAGGCGCCGCAGCCGGTGCTCGTCGTGCGCAACCTGGAAACGTGGTACGGCCCGGTGGCGGCAATCAGAGGCGTCAACCTCGAACTGCACCGCGGAAGCATCGTCGCGGTGCTCGGGGCCAACGGTGCCGGAAAGACCACACTGCTGAACACCGTGGCTGGCGTCATCGACCCGTTCAAGGGATCGGTCCACTTCCTTGGTGAGCCGATTCACGGGCTGGATCCCGACGCGGTGGCGCGGCGTGGCTTGGTGCTCGTACCCGAAGGGCGGCAGGTGTTTCCCTTCCTGAGCGTGGCCGAGAACCTGCGCATGGGTGCCTTTGCGCGTCGTTCCGCTGAGGGCATGGAGAAAGATGTCGAACAGATCTACGAATGGTTCCCGCGTCTGCGCGAGCGCGCTCGCCAGGCGGGTGGTTTGCTCTCGGGCGGCGAGCAGCAGATGCTGGCCATCGGTCGAGCGCTGATGTCCCGCCCCAGCGTGCTCCTGCTGGACGAGCCTTCGCTCGGACTGTCGCCGTTGTTGACTCGCGACATCTTTCGCATCGTCGAGCGCATCAACGCCGACACCGGCATGTCCATCCTGGTGGTCGAGCAGAACGCGGCCATCGCGCTCGACACAGCGCACCACGGCTACATCATGGAACTCGGACGCGTCGTGGCGGCTGGCCCGTGCGAAGAACTGCGCCAAAAGGAAGATGTCAAGGAGTTCTACCTTGGTGGCGCTGCAGCGCGCGAGGCCGACAGCGCAGGCGGCAAGCAGCGCTGGAAGCGGCGCAAGACCTGGCGATGAAGCCCATGGACGACCTTGGCATGCCGGAAGCGCCTGTTCCGCTGGAAGGCTGCGAAACGCCACAGAAGCTGTGGCGCTCACGGTGTCGCCAGTGGGCATCGATGCCGGCGCTTCGCCACAAGAAGAAGGGTATCTGGCACACCGTCACCTGGCAGAAATACTTCGAGGCGGCGCGATCGGTGGGCCTGGCGCTTGCCGAGGCGGGTGTGCACCGCGGCGAGTGCGTGGCCATCCTGAGCGAGAACCGTCCTGAGTGGCTGTATGCCGACCTCGGTGCCCAGAGCATGGGCATGCTGGGCGTGGGCGTCTACCCTACATCGTCCCCTTCACAACTGGCCTACATCCTGCAGGACAGTGGCGCCCGCGTGCTCTTGGTCGAGAACCAGGAACAGCTCGACAAGGCACTCGCCATACGGGCGGAATGTCCGCGCCTGTCGCGGATTGTCGTGTTCGACCTGGAAGGCTTGCGCACGATGTCGGACCCGATGGTCGGCGCGTTCAGGGATTTCGCCGCCAGTGGGCGCGCCCTTGCCGACGACGCGGGCGGAGGGTCACGCTTTGACGCGGCCATCGATGCCGGACGCGGCGATGACGTGGCATTCCTTGTGTACACCTCCGGCACCACAGGACAGCCCAAAGGCGCGATGGTGGCCAACCGCAATCTGGTGTTTCAGATCGCCAGCGCGCCTCAGTACCTGAACCTGAAGCCGCAGGACCGCACCTTGTCGTTCCTGCCGCTGTGTCACATCGCCGAGCGCATGGGTACCGTCTACAACCCGTTGGCGGTCGGCGTGGTCGTGCACTTTCCTGAGAACTCGGGTACGGTCTTCAACGATGCGCGGGAGGTCATGCCTCACCTGTTGTTCGGTCCGCCGCGCTTCTGGGAGAAGATGTACTCGCAGGTGACGCTCGCGATGCAGGACGCGATCCCGCTGGCGCGCTGGGCCTACCGTCGTGTCACCTCAGAAGGAGCTGCCCTGTCGGAGTTGCGCCTGGCCGGGCAGTCGGTGTCGGTGTGGCGTCAGTGGCGCTACCGATTGATGCAGATGCTGGTCGTGTCCAACCTGCGAGGTTTCCTTGGGTTGGGGCAGGTCAGGACTGCGCTGACTGGCGCCGCCCCGGTCCCGCCGGATCTGCTGAAGTGGTACATGTCCATCGGCATCGACCTGATCGAGTCCTATGGCTTGACCGAGACCTGTGGTTTCTGCACGGCCACACCACCGGGACGCATCAAGGTCGGTTTCGCAGGTACGCGCGCACGAGGCACCGAGGTGCGTATCGGGCCCGACGAGGAGATTCTGGTGCGCGGCCCCAATGTCTTCGTCGGCTACTGGAAGCTCCCGGATCGAACAGCCGAGACAGTCGACGCGCAGGGCTGGCTGCACACTGGCGACTGCGGCGAGATCGACGACGACGGATACCTTCGAGTCAAGGACCGCATCAAGGACATCATCATCACTTCGGGTGGGAAGAACATCACGCCGAGCCTGATCGAGAACCAGATCAAGTTCAGCCCGTATGTGGCCGATGCGGTGGTGGTCGGTGAGGCCCGGCGCTACATCACCTGTCTGGTCATGATCGACCAGGACAACGTCTCGAAGTACGCGCAGGACCGGCAGATCCCGTACACCGACTTCGCCAGCCTCACACGCGCGCCGGAGGTGCTTGACCTGATTCGGACCGAGATAGAGGCGGTCAACGGACGGGTCGCTCGGGTCGAGCAGGTCAAGGATTTCCGCCTCATCGCCCAGTTGCTCACCGCCGAAGATGAGGAGCTGACGCCGACGATGAAGCTCAAGCGAAAAGTGGTCACGGCCAAATATCGCGACCTGATCGAGAGCATGTATCCACCCTGAGTCCAGGTGCGACGGTCAGTCGTACGGCCGGCCGCTGCACTGCCGACAGTGCTTTCAACCTTTCCACAACCCTTACCGACAACAGGAGACATCGATGAAACTCAGCAAACGTCAATGCATCATCGGCGCGGGCGCGCTGTGTATCTCCGCGACGCTTCCAGCGGGGGCCTGGGCCGCCGCGCCTGGCGTCAGCGCCTCGGAGATCGTCGTCGGCACGCACATGGACCTGTCGGGTCCGGTGGCGGCCGGCATGCCGCAACTGCGCAACGGCACGCAGATGCGATTCGACGAGGCCAACGAGGCCGGCGGCATCCACGGCCGCAAGGTCCGCTTCATCGTCGAGGATAACGCCGGTCAGCCGCAGCAGGCGGTCCGCGCAGCCGACAAACTGATTCGCAAGGACGAAGTCTTTGCGATGGTCAACCCATTTGGGTCGGGAGCGAATGCGGCGGTGGTCAAGCGTGCCGTCGATGCTGGCGTGATCTATTTCGCACCCTGGGCGGCGTCTGCCGTGCTGCAGCAGATCTCGGGCCGCAGTCCGCGTCTGTTCACGACCGTGCCCGACTACCACACCACCACCCATCTCGGCCTGGGCTGGATGCTCGGGCAGCACCCAGACTTGAAGAAGGTCGGCTGGCTCTACATGGAAGGGCCTTTCGGGGACCTGATCGGGCGCGGGGTCAAGTCGGCGATGGCGGAAAAGAAGATGGCCTTGGCGGCCGAGGCCTCGTACAAGCCCGGCGAGATCGATTTCTCAAGCCAGGTGGCGAAGATGCGTGCAGCTGGCGTCGACTTGATTGTCATGGCAACGATCACGCGCGAGACCGTAGGTGTCATGGCGGAGATTCGCAAGATCGGCTGGAACAACGTCAAGGTGCTCACCGGCAATCCAGGTCGCACGATGATCGTGGCCAAGCTTGGCAAGGACGTGATCGATGGACTTTACGGCGTCGGGCCGTGGAAGATCCTGGATCCCAACGCCGGGGGAACGGCCGACAAGGCATGGGCTGAGTCCTTCAAGAAGCGATTCAACATGGAGCCCGACGAGAACGCCTACCTCGCCTATGCCTATGCCGACTGGTTCGTCAGTGGGCTGCAGGCTGCTGGGCGCGATCTGACCACCGACGGTGCCGTGAAGGCGCTGCAGGCCAGTTCGTCGCGCCACCCGGTGTTCCTTTCGCCGGCAGGCTTCAAGAACAACCACTTCGATCCGGAAGCAACGACCGTCGACCAGTTCCGTGAGGGCCGCTGGCAGACCGTGTCGCCCGTGCTGAAGTGAGCCGCGGTCGCTGCGCTCAGAAGGAGGTAGGCTGATGGAGGGACATGGTTTCGATCCCGCAAGATTGGGACCGGCCCCGGGCGCACGCGTGGCAGTGGTCGGGGGCTGTGGTGGCATGGGGCGAAAGCTCGTGGAAGCGCTTCAAGCCACCCAAGTGGACGTTGCGGTGCTGGATCTGCCCTCGTCCCTGGCCCAACACCCGCCACCTTCGGGTGTGAAGACCCTGGAGCTCGACGGCAGCGACGCGCATAGTGTTGACCGCGCGTTCGCCGCGTTGCAAGTGCAATGGCCTGCGCTTGACGGATTCGTCAACATGGCGGGCTTCTTCAAAGGTTACCAGCCGATGAAGGACCTCCCGGTCGACATCTTCGACGAGGTCATCGCCGGCAACCTGCGCAATCAATTTCTCTGTGCCCGCGCGGCGCTGCCGTTGTTGCACGCCGGCGGCAGCGTCGGCTCGCTCGTGTGCGTGGCCTCGACCATGGCCGCCGACGTGGTAAAGAACTACACCCACTACGGCGCGGCCAAGGCCGGGATCGTCGCGCTGGTCAAGGGAATGGCGCGCGAGAACGCTCCGCGTGTGCGCGTCAACGCCGTGGCCCCCGGGCTGACCAACACCGCATTCCTGTTGGGCGGCACCGGTCGCGAACAGATCTTCGATGGCATCGCGCAGGAGGTCTACGCCAAGCGTGTGCCCATGAAGCGCATGGCCCAGCCTGAAGACATGACCGGACCCATCCTGTTCCTTCTCGGCGCCGCCTCGGGATTCGTCAACGGGGAGACGCTGATCGTGGACGGAGGTGTTTACGTGCAGTGAGTGCTCAGGCCGAACGACGGGTACCGATCGAACTCGTGACGTGGTCGGCAGGTCTGCCTTTGGCAACAGGACCTTGCGGAAGACGTCTTGAGCGCGGCAGATCCGTGCCGACAGGCTCAGCGCTGCGTCCCGACGACGAAACTGCACACCGTGGAGCAACTGCCGCCTATGTTCAACGTGGCGAAGGTGCGCGCGCCTTCGACCTGGTAGTCTCCGGCCTGACCGGTGACTTGGCGCGCGGCATCGAGCAGCATGCGTGCACCGGTGGCGCCCACCGGGTGTCCGCCGCCGATCAGGCCGCCGCTGGGGTTGACGGGCAGGCGGCCACCGAACTCGATCATCCCCGACTCCACCGCTTGCCAGCTCTGCCCCGGCGGGGTCAGTCCGAAGTGGTCGATGGCCATGTACTCGGTGCTGGTGAAGCAATCGTGCGTCTCGATGCCGTCCAGGCTCTCGGGACCGGCGATGCCGGCGCGGGCCCAGGCTTCGGTGATGGCCTGTCGCGCGTGCGGGAAGACGTAGGGCTGGCCGGCACTGCGCTCGAGCTTGTCCTTCAGCCGCAGGCCGGCGTTGCGGTGCCCCCAGCCCAGGATCCGCGGCATCGATGCGAGCGCGACGCCGGTGCGGCGCGCATGCTCGGCAGCAAAGCGCGGGCCGGCCAGCAGCAGTGCGCAGGCACCGTCGGTGATCTGGCCACAGTCCTGGCGCCGCGTGCCGGGCTCGATGACGGGGTTCAGCGCATCGTCGTCGGTGAAGGCGCCGGGCTCGAATCGCCACTTGCGCGTCTGCGCCAGCGGGTTGCGCCTGGCGTTGCTGTAGTTGATCTCGGCGATGCGGTTGACATGACGCCGGTCGAGCCCGTAGCGGCGCTCGTACTCCTGCGCCACCAGGCCGAAGGCCGCCGGCCACATGAAGCGGCAGTCGATGTCTTCGTGGCCCTGCCAGGCGGCAGCGTTCTGATTCGCCGAGGACTGGTCGCCCGGCAGGTTCTTCAGTTCCTCGGCGCCGACCACAAGCACACAGTCGTAACGCTCGGCCTCGATCTCGGCCATCGCCGCCAGCACCGCCAGCGAGGCCGAGGCACAGGCGCCCTCGTGCCGCATCGCCGGCACGCCCCAGAGTTCGGGCACCACCTGGGCCACCATCGCTCCCAGATGGGCCTGTGCGCGCTGGATCTCGCCGAAGGCATTGCCGACATGGATGCTCTGCACCTGCGCGGCGTCGACACGGCTGCGCTCGAGCGCGCCGATCACCGATTCACGCATCATGTCCGACAGGTCCTGGCCTTGGCGCGACCAGACCTTGGCGAAATCGGTCTGGTAGCCGCCGAGGATGTAGGTGGGGGTACTCATCTGGGGGGAACTCCGTCGGTGCTTCGGGGCGGTGGCAGGGGGCGGGCGGTTCAGGCCGCGGCCCGGGTCTTCAGGCGCGAGGCGGCAAACCAGCAGCCGTGGAAGCCGGTGGGGATGTGGCGCGGGATCAGCACCTGCGCCACCGGGCCCTGGCCAAGGTCACGCGCGTCGAAGATGTCGAGCGTCTGCCGCTGCTCGGCCGCGTTCCACTGGAAGGCGATGACGTAGCCGTGGTCCTCGGTCTGCGGGTCGTCGGCGGCGGCGAACCAGGGCTCGGAATACCAGCTCTGCGAGGCGTGGTCGCGCCAGGCCGACAGCGTGGCGCCGGTGTCGAGGTCGCACTTGCGCAGCCCGGCCCATTGCAGGATGACATCATCGCTGTGGTCGACCATGTAACCGTAGCGCGTGCGCCGGCCTGTCAGCGCGCTGTTGTAGCTGGGAAACTCGAGGTTGTGCGTGGCGTCCAGGCATTGCTCCTCGCAAGCGCCGGTGTCGAGGTTCATGCGCCAGCGCCACAGCCGCGCGTGCATCACCAGCTCGGCGATGTCCTTGGCGGTGCGCTGCTCGTCGATGCTGCCGTCGGGGCGGGTCACCGGCATGTAGCGGCAGCCCACCATCGTGATCCAGCGCCCGCGCGCGTCGGTCTCCTCCCAGGCGTTGACGACGTGGTAGAGGAAGCAGGGGCTGAAGTCGAACCAGCGCAGCTCTTCGGTCCTGCCGTAGCGCGGAATGACGCCGAAGCGCGATTTCAGGTCGGCGCGGAAGACGACCTTGTGGCGGCCGAGCGCCATCGCCTCGGGGCAGTGCATCACCGGCAGGTCGTGCAGGATCGAGTGGTGCTCGGTCACGGCCATGTCGTGCGGCAGACGTGCGCCCGGCAGCGGGATCGGCACGTGGTGCTTCAGCTGGCCGTCGGGGCCGACGACGCCGTAATGCATGTATGGCGCGTCGTGACCGTAGTCGAAGAACAGCAGGTCCTCGGTGACTTCGTCGACCTTGGCATGGGCCGAGATCTTGCCCCCGGTCTGCGCGATCGCCTGGCTGCGGCCCAAGGTCTCGAGCGTGATCGGATCCAGCTCCCAGGCCTCGCCGGACATGTACCACAGCGCCAGCACCTTGCCGGCGTGGGCGACGAGGTCAGTATTGCCGGTGTCCTTCAGCGGCTTGTCGTCGCGGCCGAGCAGGGTTTCGCGGATGCCCCAGTAGGTGGCCTCGCCGGCGGCGTCCTCGCGCTGGAAGCCTTCGGTGCGGACCCAGCGGTTGCGCACCGTGAGTCGGCCCTGGTCGAAGTGCGCGGCGTGCACCATGCCGTCGCCGTCGAAAGGGTGGTAGCGGCCCTGGGGCGCGTAGCGTGGGTTCGGGCCGGCGCGCATGTACACGCCGTTCAGATCCTTCGGGATCGCGCCCTTCAGCAGTGGCAGGTCGGTCAGCGTCGACTCGTCGGACAACGGGGCGAAAGGACCGGTCAGCAGCGGGCCGTAGTCCTCGCCGAACGGTGCCAGGTTCTCGGGGCGGATGGGTGCGTTCATGCGGGGTCTCCAGGGTACTGGATGTTGCGACGGGTGTCTCAGGCGTCACGCGACGGACGGCGCGACTGCGTGATGCGAAATCGCCCGGCCACGAAAGCCAGGTCAGTCAGGCTGGCGTTGCCGGCCGGGTTCAGACCGGTGACGTGCACGTCGCTGTAGGCGGCGGCGAAGTTCAGTGGCATCGGCCCGGTGAGGTTGATCGTCAGCTGCGCGCCAGCCTGCGCGTAGGCGTCGACAGCGCGGTCGATGAAGTGCTCGTCGGTGCTGTACAGGAAGGCGGTCAGACCGCCGAATTCGCGAACGTCGCCGGTGGCCTGGGCCAGCGCGTCGGCGGCGTCCTCGCAGGCGATCACGAAGCCGGCCGGGCCGAAGCGCTCCTCGCCGTACAGCGCGCGGTGCGTGGTGTCGGTCTGCACCAGCAGCGGCGTGCTGGTGCGCGCGTCAGGGAACTCGGGGTGGGCATAGGGCTGGGGCTCGAGCAGCACGCGCCCGACGCGCGCGCCCTCGTCGCGCAGCTGCATCAGCAGGGCCAGCGTCGCCGGCGACTGGATGGCCGCCAGGATCATGCCGGCGCGGCGCGGGTCGCTGCCGACGGCGGCGATGGCGCCGGCCAGGCGCTGCGCCACCTCGTCCAGCGGCACCAACCCCTGCGGCGTGCGCACGCCTGCGCGCGGCACGTAGACGTTCTGCGGGCTCGTGCACATCTGCGCGCTGAACATGCACATCGTCGTGGCCAGCGTGCGCAGTGCCGCGTCGAGGTCGGAGGCCGATTCGAGCACCACGGTGTTGACGCCCGAGGTCTCGGTGTAGACGAGCGCCGGGTGAGCATGGCGCTCGACCCACTGGCCGAAGCGCGCGCTGCCGGTGAAGTCGACGATGGCCGTCTTCGGGTGCTGCACCAGCACCTTGCCGACGGGCTCGGCGCTGGAATCGGTGAGCATGGTCACCAGGTTGGCGTCGAAGCCGGCCTCGGCCAGCACGCGGCGGAAGGCGCGCACCGAGTGCGCCATCGGCAGCACCGAGGTCGGGTGCGGCTTGACGATCACGGCGTTGCCGGTGGCCAGGCTCGCCATCATCGACGGCCAGGCGTTCCAGGTGGCAAAGGTGGCGCAGCTGAAGCAAACGGCCACGCCGCGCGGCGTGGCGCGCCAGGTCTTGTCCAACGCGATACGGGCGCTGCCGAAGCTGCGCTCCCAGCGGCTGCGCGGCGTCACCGCGCGCAGCGCCTCGCGCGCATAGACCAGCGCCTCGATCGCGCGGTCCAGCGCGTTGACGCCGCTGCCGGCATAGGCCATGTTGGCGCTCTGGCCGGCGGTGTGCATCATCGCCGTGGCGACATCGAAAAGGTGCTCGCGGTAGAGCCGGTCCACCACCTCCATCAGCACGCCCAGGCGGGTGTCGATGTCGGCGGCGGCCCAGGCGGGCATGGCGGCTTGCGCCGCGGCGAACAGCGTGTCGGGATCGGACTGCGGGTAGCGCACGGCCAGCGGGCGCTGGGTGTAGGGCGAGACTTCCTCCGACGGCTCGCCCAGGGCGCCCGGGTGGCCTTCGATCGGGCAGGCCTGCCCGCACTGCGCCTCGAAGGCGGCGCGGGCGCGGGCCTGCGCTGCCGCGCTGTCGGGGTAGCCGGCGGGTGTCTCGGGCCAGGGGCTCCAGCAGTCGCGCTCGCGGCAGGCGCGGGCGGCGCGGTCGAGCAGGGCGATGTGCTTGTCGTGCAGCGGGTGGCTCATGGCTTCGGGGGCAGTCGGGGCCGACGGAAGACGGGGGTCAGCGCCCCGCCCGCCGCCAGCGCAGCCGGTGGTGACGCTCGACGGTGGACCCGGGCACCTGGTCGCTGGCCGACAACGTCAGTGTGCCATCGGCATCGAAGTCGACATGGCGCACCTGATCGGTACCGACGAAGTTCGGGTTCAGCGCGTGCGTGACGCGGTGGACGACCTGCAGCCGCCCTTCGCGCTCGCGCAGTTCGTAGGGGCCGGCGTACTGGAACCAGCTCTCGAAGGCGGCCAGCCGCTCGGCCTCGGGGGCGCTGCGCACGCTGTCGCTGGACAGCCGCGGCCGGCCGGCCCGGCCGATGCACGCGTTCATCCAGCCGTCGGCGCTGTAGACGATCAGACCGGTGGCATCGACGCCGTAGGGCAGGGTGGGCGGGCGGCCGTCGCTGTAGGCGATCTCCCAGCGCACCAGGGCCCAGGTGCCCTGCAGCAGCACGGGCGACGGCGCCGTCACGCCGCCACTGCCCCGGCGGCCGGCCGCCAGGCCGCCATCCGCGCCTGCGCAGCGTGGAACTCCTGTGCGATGCGGTCGACCACGGCGGCCACCGGCTCGACCGCCTGCACCAGGCCGACGCCCTGGCCCGCGCCCCAGACATCGACCCAGCGCTTGGCCGCATCGATCGATCGGTTGCTGTTGTAGTTGCGCCCGGGGGCCTCGGGCAGGTTGTCGGGGTCCAGGCCGCTGGCCCGCAGCGACGGCCTGAGCCAGCTGGCCGTGGTGCCGGTGATGCGGTCGGTCAGCATCAGGTCGTCGACCGTGCTGTCTACCAGCATCTGCTTGTAAGTAGGCGAGGCCATGCTCTCGCTGGTGGCGATGAAGCGCGTGCCCATGTAGACGTAGTCGGCACCGCAGGCGATGGCCCCGGCCACCCCCCAGCCGTCGCAGATGCCGCCGCCCACCACGATGGTGCCGTCGTAGAACTCGCGCACCGCGCTGACGAAGGCGAAGGGGTTGATCGAGCCCGTGTGGCCGCCTGCGCCGCTGCAGACGCAGGCCAGCCCGTCTGCACCGGCCTCGGCAGCCTTGCGCGCCAGCGTCAGGTTGACGACGTCGGCAAAGACCTGCCCGCCGTAGCCGTGCACCACGTCGATGGCCGGCTTGGGGCTGCCCAGCGCGGTGACGACCACCGGCGGCCTGTAGCGCTCGATGAGCTTCAGGTCCTCGGGCAGGCGCTCGTTGGAGCGGTGTGTGACAAGGTTGGCACACCAGGCGCCCACGGTCTCGGGCGGCTGCTCGTCGCGCGCGCGCTCAAGCGCCCCGGTGATGCGCTGCATCCAATCCTCGAGCGCTGCGATGGGCCGGGCGTTTGGCGTCGGGAAAGCGCCGATGATGCCCGCCTTGCAAGCAGCCACGACGAGTTCCGGCCCGGATACCAGGAACATCGGCGCGGCGAAGACCGGGATACGGCAGCGCAGCGGGCGCTGTGATCTGGCTGGGATGTTCATCTGGCGGGCCTCTGTTCGTCAGGCAGATCGGCCAGGCTCGCCGATTTGGCAACCGGCAGGGTCTGCCGGAACGGGGGTGCGACGACCCTCATTCGCTGACCTTGAAGCCTGAGATCCTGACCGCTTCACCCCAACGGGCTGACTCCGCGCGAACAAAGCGCAGGACCTCCTCGGGCGTGGTGGGCAGTGGCGTGAAGTCGATGCGTCTCCACTTCTCGCGGATCTCCTCGGAGCTCAAGGCCTTGACGAAGTGTGCGTTGAGCTGCGCCACCGTGGCGTCCGGAGTGCCTGCAGGCACCGCCAACGAAGACCAGATGAAGATCTCCATCTCGGGCAGACCGAGCTCGGTAAAGGTGGGGACGTTCGGCATCAGCGGTGAGCGCTGGGGGCTCGTGACGGCCAACACCTTGACTTTGCCGCTGTCGACGTGGGGCTTGACTGCCAGCAGCGGCAGGATGGCGGCGTGGACCTGGCCACCCACCAGGTTCTGTACCGCCGGCGGCGTGCCATTGAAGGGCACATGGGTGAGATCGGTGCCGGTGCGCTTGTTCAGGATCACGCCTGCGAAGTGCGACGAATTACCGGCTGTGAAGGACGCGTACGAGATCTTCCCACCCTGCGGCTTGGCCCAGGAGATGAACTCGGGCATCGTGTTCGGCGGCACGTTGGCAGCGTTGACCGCGAACACCATCGTCGCACCCAGGTAGTTGGTGACGTGCTTGAAGCTCTTCTCTGCGTCGTAGGGCAACTTGCTGAAGGTGTGCGGGTTGATCGTCAACATGCTGGTGTTGGTCAGCAGCAGCGTGTAGCCGTCGGGCGGTGACTGCAGCAATGCCTGCACCGCGACGATGCCTGCGCCTCCGGGGCGGTTGTCGATCAGCAATGGCTGGCCGGTGGCCCGCTGGAAGACCTCGCTGACCTGGCGCAGGGACGCGTCCAGCGTGTTGCCCGGCGCGAAGGGCACGATCACACGGACCGGCTTGGCCGGAAAGGGCGCCGCCTGGGCGAAAGCAGGGGCGCTGTGCAGGCCAGCCGATCCCGCTGCGGTGAAGATGCCGAGTGTCGCTGCAGTCTGATACAGAAAGTGACGTCGTGTCATGGCAAGTCTCCTTGTGTTGCGTCGAGTCTTCGGGTGTCGTGGCGTTGTTCAGGCGACGCCATGGATCGCTTCGATCCAACTGCGAAGGAGCTTGGCCAGTGTTTCCGGCGCCTCCCACGGCAGCAGATGGCCCACACCAGGGACGATCTCGACGCGCGCGCCGGGAACGAGTGGGGCAACTTCCTGTGACAAGGCCAGGGGCACAAGCTGGTCACATTCGCCGGCCACCATGAGTAGTGGCAAGGCCAGCGTGCGCAGGCGATCCCGGTGGTCTGCGCGCTGCGAGACGGCGCGTTGCTGACGCACCGTCGTCTCGGCGCCGGCGGCCAGCAGGTCATCTCGGATGGCTTGCAGCAATGCGGGGTCCATGGTCGTCGCATGCCCCAGCAGCCATTGCGAGACGCTGTTCACGTACTTCGGGTAGTCGCGAGTGGCCGCCGCGATGGCGCGCTCGCGCATCGGATGTGCCTCCGAACTGTCGCCGCGGATCGACGAGCACACCAACGCCATCCCCTGCAGCGGCCGAGGGGCGCTGGCCTGCATCTGCAGTGCGACATAGCCGCCCATTGAAAAGCCTGCCAGGAACAGGGCCCGGCCGGCCGGCACATCGGCCAGCGCGTCCCAGCCCCGGCGAGCCATGTCGGCGATGTCGGCGCCTTCGCGTACATCGATCACGCGAATTTCGAGCCCTTCGCCCAGATGCGCCCGTGTTGGATCCCAGACTGCCGGCGTGTTGGACATGCCGGGGATCAGCAGCAGGACGGGAGTGTTCATGAGGTGTCGTTCAGGTCGCGGATGGGCCATGCTGGAACGGGGTCGGGCTTGCGGATTGGGGCCCTGTCCCGACAGCCGAAGGAATGGTGGCTGCGGCTTCCTGCTGCAGCCGCTGGCGCAACTCACGCTTCAGGATCTTGCCCACCGGGTTACGCGGCAGGGCGTCCATCAGCAGCAGGCGCTGGGGTAGCTTGTACACAGCGACGTGGCGTTCGTCGCGCAGCCAGCAGGCGATGCCCTCGACCGTCAGCGTGGCGCCGGGCGCCGGCACCACGCAAGCACAGACGCGCTCACCCAGCACCGGGTCGGGCGCGCCGACGACGGCTGCATCGCGCACGCCGGGGCAGGCCAGCAGCAGCGTCTCGATCTCCACCTCGGAGATGTTCACGCCGCCGCGGATGATGATGTCCTTGCAGCGGCCGACGAACAGCAGGTACTGCCCACGCTCGCCGGCAATCTCGAACAGGTCGCCCGAGCGGTAGTAGCCCTGGGTGTCGAACGCGCGCGCGGTGGCTTCGGGGTTGCGGAAGTAGCCGCTGAAGATGGTCGGTCCGGCCACGCGCATCTCGCCCGGCACGCCGGGCTCGGTGATCTCGCGCTCGGTGTCGGGATCGACCAGACGGGTGCGGATCTTGTTCGCGGTCGAGATCTTCGAGTAGCGCTCGGGCGTGCCGCCGCGCGCGAAGTAGCGCGCGCGCCGCACCGCCTCGGGGATGTCCACCGGCGCGCCAGTCAGCGCCGCGCCTTCATTGGAGCCGAAGTAGTTGACGATGGCCACGCCGCGGTCGGCCCAGCCCTGCACCATCCATTCCGACAGCGGCGCCGAGCCCGAGCCGATGCGCGACAGGCGCTGGAAGTCGATGCCCTCGAGCAGCTCCGGCCGCTGCAGCAACTGCGTCAGGATGGCCGGCGGCGAGACCGTGTAGTCGATGCGCTCGGTGCGCAGCTGTGTCAGGAAGACGTCGAGGTCGAAGGGGTGGTGCTGCACCACGGTGGCATCCAGCCCGAGCCAGGTGGCGAAACAGCTCGACAGGCCCGCCATGTTGATCAGCGGGAAGGGGTTCAGCAGCCGCATGCCGGGCGTCAACTCGGCGGCCTCGACCAGCGACGGCACGACGATCCACCACTCGTTGTGGCTGCGCGGCACGCCCTTGGGCGCCGCCTCGGTGCCCGAGGTCCAGCACAGCGTGGCGATGTGGTTGGCGGTGATCGCCGCCGCCTGCCCCGCGGCCTCGGCTGCAGCAGGGTCGGGCGCGTCGTCCAGCAGCGCGTCCAGCGGCAGCGCGCCGGCCGGCACCTGGCGGCCGTAGGCCAGCACGTGCTGCAGGCTAGGATGCCGCGCCGCCAGGCCGACCCACATGGCCGCGGCGGCGTGGCGACCGACGCGCGTGGCCGTGACCACCGCTCGCGCGCCGGTCAGGCCGAGGATGTGCTCGAGCTCGTGCTCGCGGTACTGCACCGGCACCGGCGAGACGACGAGCCCGAGCCGCAGGCAGGCCAGGTAGACGGCGTACTGCTCGACCGAGTTGACGAGCTGCACGACGACGATGTCGTCGGGCCTCAGCCCGCGCGCGTGCAGCACCGCGGCCATGCGCGCCACCTCGGCTTCGAGCTGCGCGTAGCTCAGGCGTCGCGGCACGCCGTCGGTCAGCGCCTCGCGGTTGGACGCGTCGACCACGGCTTCGCGCGTCGGAAGGCGCGCGACGATGTCGCGAAAGCCCTGGTCCAGCGTGGTCGTGCCCCACCAACCGCGGGCGGTGTACTCGGCGATGCGCTCCGGGGAGGCCAGGATCATCGTCGCGTCCGCCTCAGGCCGACGCCGGCCAGCGCCGCATCACCGCTTCGCTGACGTAGGTGGCGTGGAAGCCGTGGGGCACGCGCCGGGGCAGCACGATGCGGGCGATGGGTCCGCGGCCGAACTCGGTGCCACGCGCGTCGAACACCTGCACCTCCGAGCGCAGCTTGTGCGGATCCCAGGCAAAACTGACCACGTAGCCGTCGTCCTCGGCCACGGCGCCGTCGCGCGGCGCGAAGCCGGGCTCGTTGTAGAACCAGTCGGGCCCCTCGCTCCAGGCCTGGTAGCCGCCGGTGCGATGGTTGACCTTGGCCAGCCCCGTGAAGCGCACCTCCTCGCGCCCACCCTTGGGGAACACGAGGTGGTAGGAGTGCTGCGTGGGCAGGCCCTGGAAGGCGCTGTTGATGACCGGAAACTCGGTGTTCAGCACGTCGTCGATCACGCGCTCGCGCGTCTGTCCGGACTTCAGGTCGAAGCGCCACTCGTAGAGCCAGAAGTCGCGCTGGCGGTTGTGGATCGTATGTTCGAGGCGCCGCGCGTCGACGCGGCCATGCGCGTCCTCGTAGGTGCGGTAGGGCGTGCCCACCATGACCACCTCGCCGCCTTCCTCCCAGGCGTTGACCACGTGCAGCAGGTAGCAGGGCCTGGCTTCGAACCAGCGGATCTGCTCGGCGCTGCCATAGCGCGGCAGCACCGCGAAGCGCGTGGGCAGGTCGGGGCGGAACTGCAGCTTGTAGCGGCCGAGCTTCCAGGCCTCCTCGTCCAGCAGCAGCGGGAAGTCGTGCAGGATGCTGTAGCGCGGCGTCACCGCCATGTCGTGCGGCAGCCGCGGCCCGGGCAGCGGCACGTCGATCTGGTGGCGCGAACGCCCGTCGGGCCCGACCACGCCGTAGCGCATGTAGGGCGCCTGCGTGCCGTAGTCGAACCAGATCAGCTCGCCTGTGGCCTCGTCGGGGCGCGAGTGGGCCGAGATGCGCGTGAGCACGCCGCCGTAATCGGCCCGGCCCACCGTCTGCAGCGTGTTCGGGTCCAGCGCGTAGGGCATGCCCGAGCGATACCACATCGTCACCAGGCGGCCGGCGTGGTATTTCACGTCGGTGTTGCTGGTGTTCTTCATCGGCTCGTCGGGCCGGTCGGCGCGCTGCTTTTCCTTGATGCCCTTCCAAAGCGCGTGGCCGGCGGCCTGCTCCTCGGCCAGCGCGCTGGTGCGCACCCAGCGATTGCGGTAGCTCGCGCGGCCGCGGTCGAAGCGCACGGCGTGCACCATGCCGTCGCCGTCGAATGCGTGGTAGCGCCAGTCGGGGGGGTAGTAAGGATTGGGGCCGTTGCGAACGTACAAACCGTTGAAGTCAGACGGAAGTTCGCCTTCCACCTCAAGCTGTTCGACATCAAGTTCGTCGGCAATCGGCGCATTGTTGCCAGACAGCGCAGGGATCTCGTGCAGTGGAAGGTCGTCGCGCTTCAATGTCTTTCTCCTCCAGCTCCTCGGCCGGCCCAGCGCGCGCCTGAACTTTTCAAGGTGACAGCCCCGCGTGCAGGTCGACAAATCGCACCGAATGCGCAGCATAGGACTGCAGACGTCACAGGCCCATCCGGGATTTCGATATCCGGTAGCTTATTTCGATATGCTGACGCCTGTCTCTGCCAACGGGGGCCCCTCTACGCATGAACGACCGCGAACGCTACTTTCTGAACCAGCCCCGACGCGTACCCCTGGGGTTCGAAGCCTACGCTGGCGATCGGCAGTTCGCCACGACGCTGGCACGAGGGCTCGAACTGTTGCGCTGCTTCAGTGCGGCAGAAGTGCAACTGTCCAATGCC
>JBMTXX010000013.1:0-29130 GCA_049453935.1 Rubrivivax sp. | reverse complement strand
GGCGTCATCACCATCGGCTCGCTGCTGGGCATGGCCGCGCACCTGGAAGGCAAGGCCGTGGTCGTGCAGGATTCGGCCGGCTTGGCGCAGAAGGGCGGCGCCACCTGGAGCCACGTGCAGATCGCCGACGCGCCCGAGGCGCTGCGCACCAGCAAGGTGGACCTGGCCTGCGCCGACCTGGTGATCGGCTGCGACCCCATCGTCACCGCCAGCCGCGCCACGCTGGCGACGATGCTGCAGGGGCGCACCTGGGTGGCGCTGAACGCGCACCGCAAGCCCACCGCGGCCTTCGTCGCCAACCCCGACTGGCAGTTCCCCGAAGCCGGCTGCGAGGCCGCGCTGCAGGGCGCGGTGGGCGCCCAGGGCCTGGCGGCCTTCGACGCCGAGCAGGCGGCCGAGCAGCTGCTGGGCGACTCGATCTACACCAACCCGATGATGCTGGGCTACGCGTGGCAGCACGGCCGCGTGCCGCTGAGCCGCGCCGCGCTGCGGCGCGCGATCGAGCTCAACGGCGTGCAGGTCGACAACAACCTCGCCGCCTTCGAATGGGGCCGGCGCTGCGCGCACGACCTGGCCGCGGTGCAGGCGCTGTTCGCGGCGCGCCAGGTGATCGAGATCGTGCGCAAGCCCTCGGTGGACGAGCTGGTGGCACGCCGGGTCGAGTTCCTCACCGGCTACCAGGACGCGGCCTACGCGCAGCGCTACCGCGCCGTCGTCGACCGCGTGCGCGCGGCCGAGGCCTCGCTCGGCAAGGGCACGGCGCTGTCCGAGGCCGTGGCCCGCTACCTGTTCAAGCTGATGGCGATCAAGGACGAGTACGAGGTGGCGCGCCTGCACACCGACCCGGCCTTCACCGCGAAGATCGAGGGCATGTTCGACGGCGACTACAAGCTGGTGCACCACCTGGCCCCGCCCGCCATCGCCAAGCGCAATGCCCAGGGCGAGCTGGTCAAGCAGCCCTTCGGCCCCTGGGTGCGGTCACTGTTCCCGTGGCTGGCGCGGATGAAGGCGCTGCGCGGCACCGCCCTCGATGTCTTCGGCCGCACCGAGGAGCGCCGCATGGAGCGCCGGCTGCTGGCCGACTACGAGGCCTGCATCGACGAACTGCTGGAGACGCTCAGCGCCGACAGGCTGGCGCTGGCCGCCGAGATCGCCCGCATCCCCGAGGAGATCCGCGGCTACGGCCACGTGAAGGAGCGGCATGTGAAGGCGGCACGCGCCAAGTGGGACGGGCTGATGCTCAAGTGGCGCAACGCTTGACGGCATGACGTCGCCCGTCAATCCTCGACTTTCAGCCACTTGGACGGGTTTTGCGCTTCGGACTTGAAAGTCCGCTCTGTTTTCCATTCTTCTTCTATTCTTTTTCTATTCATTTGCTATGCTTCATGGATAACAAGTCACTGATGGACAAGGGAATATTGTCCCATCGCTTGTATTCATGGAATCTCCTGAACGTGCCCTTGTCGCCGCGCTGAGACAGGCCCTCACAGAGCTGGGCGTGGCCACGGCCGCCCAGTTGCAGGTGGCGATCGGCCGCAGCCAGCCCACCGTCTCACGCCTGCTGGGGGCGATGGGGCCGGAGCTGCTGGTGCTGGGGCAGGGGCGGCGCACCCGCTACACGCTGGCCGAGCCCTTTGGGGGCCTGCCAGCTCGCCAGACCCTGCACTGGGTGCATGCCGACGGCCGCATCGAGGCCTGGGGCACGGTGGCGGTGGCCACCGGGCAGCGCATCCACCTGGAAGCGCCAGGGCTGGATCTGCTGACCCAGGGTCAGCTGCCCTGGCCGCTGGCGCCGCTGCGTATCGAGGGTTTTCTGGGGCGGCTGTGGGCCCAGCGCCTGGCGCTGCAGGGGCTGGATCGCCAGCCCGAGCGCTGGACGGTGGCGCAGCAGGTCTTCGCGGCCGCCCTGCAGCCGGATGCCCCCGGCGCGCTGGTGTTGGGCGAGCCCAGAGCCAGCGCGCTGCCGGTCTTGCCGACGTCAGCCAAGGAACCCACCTCACCCGGCTCGACGTCCTCGGGGGTCTCGGCCCCTGCAGCGACGGCAGCCTCCCCACCCGCCGCACGACCGGACGCGAACCTGGACGACTTGGCCGCCGACGTCGCCGCCACCCTGCCCGCCGGTTCGTCGGCCGGTGGCGAGCAGGCCAAGTTCCTGGCCCGCCGTGCCGACGGCCAGGCGGTGCTGGTGAAGTTCTCACCGCCGCGTGGAACGCCGTTCGGCGAGCGCTGGCACGACCTGCTGCACGCCGAGGCGCTGGCCCTGCAGGTGCTGAGCGACCACGGGGTGACGGTGGCGGCCAGCCAAGTCATCGAGAGCGTGGCACGCACCTATCTGGTGTCCGAGCGCTTCGATCGTCTGCTGCCCGTGGACGGTCGCGGCTTCGAAGGCCGGCGCCACGCCGTGCCGCTGCACGCCGTGCACGAGGCTTTCGTCGGCGGCCCGCGCCAGCACTGGGCGGCCACCGCGCAGGCCCTGGTGCGCCAGCAGCGCCTGCCGGCCGAGGCCGGGCCCCAGGTGGAGGCGCTGCTGCGCTTCGGCCGCCTCATCGGCAACAGCGACATGCACTTCGGCAACCTGAGCCTGTGGGTCGCGCCCGATGACGTGGCCGCCGGCCGCTTCACGCTCGCGCCGGTCTACGACATGCTGCCCATGCGCTGGCGCCCCGACGTCCAGACCGGCAGTCTGGACCTGTCGCCCTTCTTCCCGGAGCCGATGGACCTGCAGAGCCCGGCGCGGCCCGTGGCGCAGGCCTTCTGGGCCCGGGCGGCCGATCATCCAGGCCTGACGGCTGATTTCCGAAGGCTGGCGGGGCAGATGTTCGACCGGCTGGGGGTGTGAGCGCCTCCGGCCGCGATCGCGCGACGAGAGCATGACCTTGAGCGTTCCCGTCACTCACGCCGCGGCGGTCGTGTAGGTCTCGAACAGGTCACCCGTCAGCGGGTGCCCCAATCGCCTTTTGAACGGGATTCATGCAGTGACCTCAGCGTCGTTGCGCAACTGCACCTGCTCGTGGCCGAGCTTCGTCGCGATGAGCCTGAGGCTTGCTTGGGGGGGCCAAGCGCCTGGCCAGCGAATCGGCCGCTCGTCAGCGTTGCTGACTTCATAGGATTGAATCCGGGAAAACACGGATACGAGATAAATGGTTGGACCATATCATTGCTCCTACATCATGATCGAGTCAACCAATTCGTCCACTATGTGTGCGGTGTCGCTACCGGGAGCCAAGGCGCAGTGGTGGCATTGCACATCCTCCACTCCATCGTTGGGAGTCTGTATCCCCGGTGGGATGAACCCGACTTCGCTTGCGGACTTCCAGATCGTGAATCGACGGGCGACGCCGCGACTGAGGCAGGTCGTCGGTCACACCCGACTGCGCGCGCGAGCCCGTTACGCCGGACACGTTTTCCTCAGCCCACCAATACGGAGCGTTGCATGAACATTTCACGCAGGCATGTCGTCCACCTGTGCGCTGGGCTGACAGCGTTGCCCGCCATGGGAAGGAACTGGCCCGCGCGGCCGGTGCGGCTGGTGGTCCCGTTTCCTCCGGGGTCAGGCACCGACGTGGCCGCGCGCACGCTGGGTCAGCAGTTGTCTGGGCTCTTGGGGCAACCTTTCGTGATCGAGAACAAGCCCGGCGCAGGGGGCTCCATCGGCGCAATGGAGGTGGTGCGGGCCGCACCAGACGGCTACACCTTGCTCTTCGGATCGAGTTCTACGATGGCGGCGAATGTCTCGTTGCTGAAGTCCATTCCCTACGATCCAGTCAAGGATCTGACGCCGGTCGCCGGCGTGGCTGACAGTGTGACGGCGCTGGTGGTGCGTTCGAACTTTCCTGCGAAGACACCGGGCGAGTTCGCTGCGTACGTCAGGCAGCGTCCTGGAAAGTTGAACGCCGGATACGGCTCGTCAAGCACCCAGATCGCATTGGCCGCGCTGACGCAGGTCGCCGACCTCGACGTCGTCAGCGTCCCCTACCGCGGGACACCCTTGGCCGTGCAGGCCCTGCTGGGAGGACAGATCGATTTCACGTTTGCGGATCTGGGCACGATCGTTGCCCACACGCGTGCCGGAACGTTGAAGGGATTGGGCATCACCACACCGAGAAGCAGCCAGATGGTGGATTGGCCGCCGATTGCACAGACCTGGCCTGCCTACGACGACATCACCGGATGGATCGCAGTGGCTGGCCCGGCAGGCCTCGCAAGCGAGATCACCGACGTGCTGGGCCGGGCTGTCCAGACAGCTCTTCGGGCACAGGAGGTCCGCGATCGTCTGGCGTCGTTCGGGCTCTCGCCCATGCCGCTGACGCCCGAGCAGATGCGCACCTTCATTCCAGCTGAAGTGGCCAAGTGGGCCAGGCTTGCGCGCGCTGCCAACATCCAGCCAGAGTGAGAAGCGCTGACCCGAGCAGCGGCTCGAGTTGAGACGGCGCAGCGATGCCCGTCTTGCTGAGGCCCACGCGACACGACCGTTCATGACCCTGAGATCGATTTCGGAAAGGGAAGCCCAGATGTGTTTGGTCTGACCAAAATGATGGTCATGCAAAATCAACTGCATTCTCTTTCTACAAGGCATCAAGCACCGTGATGATCGATCTCAGCCCAGTCTTCGTTCCAAAGGCCGCAGACGTGCTCGCGCAAAAGTTGCGGCAACGCATCCTCGACGGCCATCTGGATGAAGGGTCGGTTCTGCCGAACGAGCGTGAATTGAGCTCCCAAACCGGGCTGTCACGAACTTCGGTACGTGAGGCGCTGCGGATCCTGGAAGGTGAAGGCCTGATTTCGACGCGAACCGGACGCAATGGAGGTTCTCAGGTCGTGCGGCCAGGACTGTCGCGGGTCGAGCACTCCATCGGCATCTTCATCCGCGGCCAGCGGATCCGCTTCGAGGCCGTCCTGGAAGCGCGCGAAGCCATCGAGCCGCAGGCCGCACGACTGGCGGCCCTGAATCACACCGACGAGCACTGGCATCACCTGCAGGCGGCGCATCACCGCATCCAAGCCGATGTTCAGGATATTCCTCGTTTTCTGGCCGCAAACCTCGACTGGCACATGAGTGTTGTTCGAGCCGGTGGTAACGAACTTCTGATCGCGTTTGCATCGGCGATCTCTCAGTCCATCTACGCGGCCACCGACCTTGAAGGGTTCAATTCGCCCGACGTCCGCCAGGCCGTGATCGTTGCGCACCAGAAGGTGATGGATGCGATTCAAGGCCGCGACGGCGATGCGGCCATGCGTCGGATGGGCAGGCACGTTGGTGCATACGTCAGTTCCGTGGGCTCGACGGCTTCCGGCCGCTCAGGCGTGAAGTTGGAGGGTGCACAGACATGAAGTCTGCTCAAAACACCCGCCCGGTCGGTGGCCTGCGCACATCGGTAAGTGTTGATCACCAACCAGCCGATGCACTGATTTCAGCGCAAGAACAGCAGGAGACCCGCTTGAAACACCTTCAGGTAAAGCGCTCAGGCCGCAAGGGCCGAATCAACGACTGCGGCGCGTCGAGTCGCACACCATCAGGCATATGGGGCTGAGATGAGCAGCATTGTCGGTATCGACGTGGGCGGCACCTTCACCGACCTGTATTTTTCGGGCCATGAAGGTCGGCCACACCAGATCCTGAAGGTGCCCTCCACACCGCACGATCCTTCGGTCGGGTTGTTGAACGCACTCAATGGGGCGAACCTCACCCCCCGGGAACTCGACGCGATCGTTCACGGCACGACGATCGCAACCAACGCGGTCATCGAACGCAAGGGCGCCACCTGCGCGCTGATCACCACGCGCGGGTTTCGCGATCTGCTGGAACTCGGCCGGAGGGATCGGCCAAAGATGTATGGCCTGGAGGGCACACACGAACCGTTGTCTCCACGCGAGTTGCGCTTCGAGGTCGCGCAGCGCATGGATCACGAAGGCAACGAGATCGAGCCGCTGGATGAGCACGGGTTGCGCCTGATCGCCCGGGAACTGCAAGAGCGTGGCGTCGAAGCGGTCGTCATCGCATTCCTGCATGCCTATGCCAACACGTCGCACGAAGACCGCGCCCGGGAGATCCTCGAAGCCATCGAGCCACGCTGGGAGATCGTGACAGCCACTTCGGTGGTGCGTGAGTACTACGAGTTCGAGCGCACCAGCACGGCGGTTGTCCAAGGCTATCTCCAGCCACTGGTCGCGAGATATGCACGCAATCTGGCGCGCCAGCTCCAGGACTGGGGCTTCGATCGGGAAGTGGCCATCATGCAGTCCAACGGCGGGGTGGCGCCGCTGCGACAACTGGGTCAGCGCTCTGCCTACATCGTGCGGTCAGGCCCTGCGGCGGGAGTGACCGCGGCAGCTCGGATCGCTGCCCAGGCCGGCTTCACCCACACCATCACCGCTGACATGGGCGGCACCAGCTTCGACGTTGCGGTCGTGATCAACGGACAGCCCAAGATCGCCGAGCTGACCAACCTGGAGTTCCGGGTCCCCCTGCGTCTGCCGATGATCGACGTCCACACCATCGGCGCCGGGGGAGGCAGCGTCGCCCACCTTGACCGCGGGGGCATGCTCCAGGTCGGCCCGCGCAGCGCAGGTGCCGTGCCGGGGCCGGTCGCCTATCGTCGGGGCGGCACCGAACCCACGGTCACGGATGCCAACGTCGTGCTTGGTCGCATCAGCCCGACCAGCCTGATGAACGGATCGCCGCTCGGGCTCGATGTCGAGGGCGCGCGCATGGCTGTGACAGGGCTCGGCAAAGAGCTGGGCCTGGGCATGGAGCAGGCAGCTGAGGCGATCCTCGCGATCGTCAACCAACGCATGGCCGGACGCATCCGCCTCATGTCCATCGAACGGGGGCTGGACCCGCGTGATTTCGCCATGGTGGCGTTCGGTGGCGCGGGCCCGCTGCACGGTGGTGCACTGATCCGCGAGGTTGGTATCGGCACGATGCTGGTGCCGCAATATCCGGGCGTGCTCTGCGCTCTGGGGTGTGCCTACGCGGACCTGCGATACGACCTCTCACAGACGATCGAGCGCCGGCTGGACCGTCTCGAAGCCGTCGAACTGCAAGCGATTCTCGACCGCCAGCGTGCTCAGGCTCGGGCACAGATCGCCGACAGCCAGATTCCGGTGGATGCGGTGGTGGTCAGTCACGCGGCGGACATGGCCTACGCGGGCCAGATCCACAGCCTGCGCGTGGCGGTCGAACCCGACTGGACGCCGGCGCAGATGGAACAGGCCTTTGCCCAGGCCTATCGTGATCAATTCGGCAACACGCTCAAGGACCTCCCTGTCGTGCTGGTCAACCTGCGCACCTTGGCAGTAGGCAGCCGCACCAGTGCCTCGACCGCACAGACTCGGCTCGAGGAGACCGATGGGCCACCGCAACCCCGTGGCAGTCGGCCCGTGCATTTCGGACGCTGGTACGACACCCCCGTCTTCCAGCGTGAGGACCTGCATCCCGGAATGCGATTGGAGGGGCCGGCCATCGTCGAGCAAAGCGACACCACCACGGTGGTCGAACCCGATATGTGCCTGCGCGTCGACGCGCAGGGCAACCTGCTGGTGAGGATGATCTGATGGATCCCGTGACCTTGGCCGTGGTGCGTGGCAGTCTCGAGCAGATTGCCGACGAGATGGACCTGCAGTTGATCCATGCGGCGATCTCACCCATCATCTCCGAGACCAACGACTGCGCCAACGGCATCTTTCATCCGGAGACGGGCGAAACCATTGCCCAGGGACGCTACGGCCTGCCGGTCTTCCTGGCCTACATGCAGTTCACGGTGCAGAAGGTGATCGAGCTCGCACGCGCCGAAGGCGGCTTCAAGCCCGGTGACATGTGGATCATGAATGACCCCTACCTTGGAGGCAGTCATATCCAGGACGTGCAGTTGATCGCGCCGGTATTCGCCGAGGGAGAGCTGTTTGCCGTGATGGCCACGACCGGCCACTGGATGGACATGGGCGGCAACGTCCCCGGCGGCTGGGCACCTCGAGCGACCGAGGTGCACCAGGAAGGCCTGCTGATCCCGCCGATCAAGTTGTACGAGGAGGGCAGGCTCAACAACGCGCTCGTGTCGATGATTCGTGCCAACGTCCGACTGCCCAACGAGATCGCGGGCGACCTGGCGGCGATGAGCAATGTCTTCACCGTTGGCCACCGAGGCATCGAGGTGTTGGTCAAACGCTATGGGCGACAGGTGTTGTCCCAGTGCCTGGACGAGATGATCGCTCACTCCGAGCGGCAGATGCGCTCCTACATCGCCGAGATTCCCGACGGCACATACCGTTGCGATGATTTCATCGACAACGACGGCATCGTCGACGAGCCAAGGCCGGTGCGTCTGGCCATCACGGTCGAGGGCGACCGGATGCACTTTGATTTCAGTGGCACAGGGCCACGTTCGGTGGGCCCGCTGAACATGTCGCTGAACACGACAGTGTCCTCATGCTTCGTGGCCATCAAGCACATCTTCCCGGATGTGCCGGTCAATGGCGGCACTTTCAGGCCCATCAGCATCCACGTGCCCGAGGGCACGATGCTGTCAGCGCGCTATCCCGCGCCGTGCGGGGGTTATCTGGAGCCGATGGGCCGGGTCATCGACGTGGTCTTCGGTGCCTTGGCGCACGCCCTGCCGAAGAAGGCCCCAGCAGCGTTCTTCGGCACGATCGGGGTGGTGGCCATCAGTGGGACGCACCCCCGCAGTGGCAACTACTTCGTCGGCGTCTTTCCCTACCCCGGCGGCTATGGCGCAAACGCCGTGAGCGACGGCCTCGTCAATGGCACCCCCCCGCAGTCGATGGCGAATTTCATGTCGCTGGAGATGTCGGAGCATCGCTTCCCGCTGCGCTTCGACCACTTCCGCCTGCGTGAGGACTCCGGTGGCGCGGGCGCCCGGCGAGGCGGATGCGGCACGGAATACGGGTTCACGACGGGTGCGGACATGCTGGTGTCTGTGCTCGGTGACCGAGTCGACCATGCGCCCTTCGGCATCTGTGGCGGCCAGCCGGCGCAGCCCAATCGGGTGGAGTTCATCACCGCCGGGCGTCGATGGATTCCACCGATGCGCAGCAAGCAGGAGAAGGAGCCACTGGCCCCGGGCGATGGCCTTGCCGTCGCCTCTCCCGGAGGCGGCGGCTTCGGTGACCCGCTCGACCGTGACACTGGCCAGGTAGAGCTGGACCTCAACCGCGGATACATCAGCCACCAGACCGCCGAGAGCATCTACGGCGTGGTCATCGAAGACGCGCGCACCCTGCCGACCGGGCGCATCGTCTATCGCGTCGCCACCGAGGCAAGCGCTCGGATGCGAGAGCGTCTGCGCAGCTCGCGCGCCCACTGACTTGCCGAGGCCGATCCCGATGAACACCCAGAACCAAGGCGGTTGGGAACTCCCCGAAGACCTGCGCATGTTGCGCGAGACCCTTCGCCGCTTCATGCAAGAAGAGGTCAAACCGGTCGAGGACAAGCTGCCCCATGACGCTTACGAGCCGCCCGCCGAGCAACTCCAGGCCCTGCAGAGCCGCGCCCGATCCTTGGGCCTGTGGCTGTTCGAGACGCCGGCCGAGCACGGCGGTGCCGGCCTGAGCCTGCTGGGTCAATGCGTGGCCGCCGAGGAGACGGCCAAGTGCCGCATGGGGGCCTACATCGCCGGCTGCGGAGCCTTCGGCTTCGACCCCCCGAACGTCATCTGGAAGGGCACGGAACATCAGCAGAGGTTCGCACGGGAGGACGTGGCCCGCGGCACGAAGGCCTTCGTGGCGATCAGTGAACCCAGCGGGGGCTCCGATCCCGGGCGGGCGATCCGCACGCGCGCCGAGCGCAAGAGCGATCGGTATGTGATCAACGGCACCAAGATCTGGATCTCCGGTGCTGGCCAGGCCAAGTGGGGCATCGTCTTCGCCCGGGTGGGCGACAGCAAGGGACGCGACGGGATCACGAGCTTCGTGGTCGACAAGAGCCGACCCGGCATCCGTCTGTCCAAGATTCCCGTGATCCGCTCGTACTTCCCTTACGAAGTCCATTTCGACGACTACGAGGCCCCGGTGGAGGACCGCCTGGGCGACGAAGGCCGAGGATTCGCGCTGGCCGAGGAGTGGTTGATCCATGCCAGGCCACCCTATGCGGCGGCAACGATCGGGATTGCACAGGCGGCGCTGGACATCGCGATCGACTGGGCCACGCAGCGCAAGGCCTTCGGCAGCACCCTGGCCGAGAAGCAGGCCATCCAGTGGATGATCGCCGACTCGGAAGTCGAACTCCGCGCCGCGCGGCTGCTGGTCTACCAGGCCGCATGGAATGCCGACCTCGGCCGCGACATCAAGGTCGACGCCTCGATTGCCAAGGTCTATGGCACCGAGACGGCTGGCCGTGTGGTCGACCGCTGCATCCAGATCCTGGGCGGCATGGGCGTGGCACAGGAGTTGCCCCTGGAGCGCTGGTACAGGGAGATGCGGATCAAGCGCATTGGCGAGGGCCCCTCCGAGGTCCACCGCATGGTCATCGCGCGCGACATCCTCGGTGGCCGGCGGGGGCATTGACATGGCGATCGATTTCGAGGTCGGCGACGAGGGGGTCGCCTTGATACGCCTGAACCGGCCAGAGCGCCTGAACGCGATGGACGCCGAACATTACGAGGCGCTGTCCAGAGCTTGGTGCACGGTCCGGGACGATCCGGCGATCCGAGTGGCCATCGTCACCGGTGCCGGCGAGCGTTCGTTCACGACCGGCGCCGACATCAAGAGCTTTCTGACCGCGCCCACCGATCTGTCGATGATGTGGCTGACGCAGAAGGATCAGTTGCTCAACCGCGGGCTGGAAGTCTGGAAGCCGGTGATTGCGGCCGTCAACGGCTACTGCCTCGGCGGTGGCATGACCCTGATGCTCGCCACCGACATACGTCTGGCCTCACCCCATGCCACCTTCAGCCTGGCGGAGGTCAAGCGCGGAGTCATCCCGGGCAACGGGGGCACCCAGCGGGTACTGCAACAACTTCCCTACCCGATTGCGATGGAACTGCTGCTGACCGGTGATCCGATGGATGCCGAGACGGCCTTGCGGTGGGGCCTGATCAACCGGGTCGTCCCGAAGGAAGATCTGCTCGAGACAGCCTATGGGTACGCGCGGCGGATTGCCGCCAACGCGCCACTGGCTGTTCAGGCCGCGAAGGAACTCGCCATCCGCAGTCGCGATACCGATCTGGCCACGGGTCTGAGGATGGAGGCGGTCATCAACCGGATGCTGATGATGTCCGAGGACGCGAAGGAGGGTCCACAAGCCTTCGCCGCCCGCCGAGCCCCTGATTTCAAGGGGCGCTGAATGAATCCCTGGCCATGCCCGACCGCCATCTGCCACAGCCCGGAGACCGTCGCATGAGTGCGCGAGCGCTGCCCTTGGAAGGGGTCACCGTGGTGGATCTCGGCCAGATCTACAACGGGCCCTATTGCTCCTTCCTCCTCGCCATGGCCGGTGCTCGCGTCATCAAGGTCGAGACCCGCGGCGGCGAGCACCTGCGACGCCGCAGCGTCGTGGGCGGCGCCGCCCTGCCTTTCGCGATGTTGAACTCGAACAAGACCTTCGCCACGCTGAACTTGAAGACAGAGCGGGGCAGGCAGTTGCTGTGTGAGATGGTGCAGCGGGCAGACGTGCTTGTCGAGAACTTCGCGCCTGGTGCGATGGAGCGTCTTGGGGTGGGGTATGAAGACCTTCGCCGCGTCAACCCCCGGCTTGTCTATGGCGCTGGATCGGGTTACGGCCGAAGCGGCCCAAACCGTGACTACCCCGCCATGGACCTGACCGTCCAGGCGATGGCAGGCATCATGAACGTGACCGGCTTCGCGGACCGTCCCCCCGTCAAGGCCGGACCGGCGATCGCCGATTTCATGGGTGGCGTGCATCTGTACGGCGCCATCGTCACCGCACTGTACGAGCGTGAGCGCACGGGTCAAGGGCGGCTCGTGGAAGTCTCGATGCAGGAGGCCGTCTATGCCTCTCTTGCGTCCAACCTGGGACTGCACTACAGCATGGGCAGTCAGGTCCCGCCGCGCACGGGCAACCGACACGGCGGTCTGGCGGAGGCGCCCTACAACGTCTACCCCACGGCCGACGGCCATATCGCAATCATCTGCGTCGGGGAAGTGCACTGGAAGTCGCTGCTCAAGGCAATGCAGCGTGAGGACTTGCTGGCAGACCCGCGCTTCGAGAGCCTGAAGGCACGAGTGGCCCACATGGACGACATCGATGCGCTGGTGGGGGCGTTCACCTCCGGTTGGCGCAAGCAGGCCTTGTTCGAGCACTTGATGGCGCATCGCGTGGCGTGTTCGCCGGTGCGTGATCTGGACGACGTCGTGCATGACGAGCACATGCATGCAAGAGGCGCCTTGCAGTGGATCGACCACCCGATCTACGGGCGCATGTGCCTGCCCAACTCGCCCATGCGATACGACGGGGCCCTGCCTCTGGCGCTTCGCCCCAGCGGCGAGCTTGGGCGCGACAACGCCCTTGTCTACATCGACTGGCTGGGGCTGACGCCGCAGGAGTTCGAGGTGCTCCAGCAGCAGGAGGTGATCTGAGATGGCGCATCCGCTGTCAGGCAAGACGGTCATCGCAGGCGTCGGTCACACGGCCTTCGGCAAGCTGCCCGGACGCACGACCCTGTCGCTGAACGTCGAAGCGGTGCGCCATGCACTCAGTGACGCCGGCATCGCCAAGGATCGTGTCGACGGTCTGTACGCAAAGTGCCCGACCTCGCGCTTCGAGATGATGTACGCGCAGAAGCTGGCCGAGGCATTGGGGATCGTGCCGCGCGTCGGCGGCGTGTGGGACCAGGGAGGCGCCAGCAACATCGGCATGATCAGCCAGGCAGCCATGGCCATCGAGGCCGGCCAGTGCGAGGTCGCCCTGGTGTGTCTGGCAGACAACCCGGCCACAGGATCGCGCCACGCTTACGAGAAGTCCTACGGCGACGACGGCAGTGCGCTTTTCGGCTGGTTTGGCACGCCCGCAGGCTACGCCATGCTCGCGCAGCGGCACATGGGAGAGTTCGGGACGACGAGCGACCAGCTCGGCGCGATCGCGGTGGCCTGCCGAAAGCATGGCGCAGCCAACCCACACGCGCAACTGCGCAAGCCCCTGTCACTCGAGCAGTACCGGCAGTCGCGGCTGATCGTCGAGCCTCTGCGACGCGATGACTGCTGCCTGGTCTCTGATGGGGCGGCGGCTGTCGTCGTCATGAGCGCACGGGCTGCGCGCGAGGCGGGTGTCGAGCATGCCGTGCCCATCCTCGGCTTCGGTCAGGGGCAGACGTCCTGGGACGTCGCGCTGCGGCCGGACCTCACCACGACGGCGGCTGCGGCTTCCGCGCAAACCGCCTTCGCGATGGCCGGCCTGCGACCGTCCGACATCGACGTCGCCCAGATCTACGACTGCTTCACCATCGCTGTGCTGATGACGCTGGAAGACTATGGCTTCTGCGCCAAAGGCCTCGGAGGCCGGTTCGTGGAGGGCGGCGCCATCGAGATCGACGGTGATCTGCCGGTCAACACCTCCGGGGGGCTGCTGTCCGAGACCGGCATGCCGGGATTGCAACTCGTGATCGAAGGCGTCCGTCAGATGAGAGGGACGTCGGTCAACCAGGTGCCGGGCGCCAGCAAGTGCATCGTCAGCAATCAGGGCGGGATCATGCACACCCACTCCACGCTGATCCTCGGGCAGTGAGGGCCGATCGATGAAGACGACAGACGACACCGTGCTGCCGCTGCCCGAGCTTGATGAGCTCACTCGCCCGTTTTGGGACGGCCTGAGCACAGGTGTGTTGAGCTTCCAGCGCTGCAGCCACTGTGGCCGCGCGTGGTTGCCGGCACGCAGCGAGTGCCCAGGGTGCCTTGGCAACGTCTGGCAGCGCGAGGCGGCCAGTGGCAACGGCAGGCTTGTGAGCTGGGTGGTCTACCGGCACGCTTACCACCCCGCTTTCGCGACTCGCCTGCCCTACGTCGTCGCGGTCGTCGAACTCGACGAAGGTCCGAGACTGATCACCAATGTGGTCGGGGTCGAGGACTTCTCGACACTGCGGATCGACATGCGGCTCGCCCTGCATCTCGAGACCGAAGCCGGTATGACGGTGCCCAGGTTCAGACTCGCCGAAGAGTCGTCGGCTTCGAGGCGGGTTGTGTGATGGTGCCCGTGTCCATGTCATGCGGCGTCGACGGCGGCGTGTTCGTGGTCAGCGGTGGTGCCCGCGGCCTGGGAGCGAGCCTCGTCAAGGCCTTGCTGAAAGCGCGCGCCTCCGTTCACGTGGTCGACCACCTGGATCGGGACGATCCTGCCTGGCAGGCGCTGTTTGCATCGACCCCTGCCGAGGGCAGCCTCGAAGTCTGGAACGAGGATGTCTCGCAGCACGAGACCTGGATTCGTCTTGCGGAGCACCTGAAGACCAGTGGTCGGCCACTCCAGGGCCTTGTCAACAACGCCGGGATCACGGGGCCGCGCCGCACGGTGACCCAGACCGACCTGGCCGACTGGAACCGGGTGCTGGCAGTCAATCTGACCGCGGCCATGCTGGCCATCCGCGAACTCGCGGTTTGCATGGAGCCGGGTGGCTCGATCGTCAACATCGGCTCGACGGTGGGCATGACCGGGTACTACAGCGCCGCCTACTCGTGCAGCAAGTGGGCCCTTCGCGGGCTCACGCGCAGCGCTGCACTGGAGCTTGCATCACGCGGGATCCGTGCGAACTGTGTCTGCCCAGGGGTGGTGGACACCGACATGATCCGCAACAGCCCGGCCTTGGTTTCAGCCCTGCAGCACGTGATCCCGTTGCACGGCATGGCGCAGGCAGAACAGATTGCGCAGACGGTGATGTTCCTGCTGGGGCCGCACTCGTCCTACATCACGGCCACCGACATCGCCGTTGACGGCGGCGTCACGGGTGGCGGCATCTTCTGGCCGGTTGGCCGAAGCGTTGGCGCCTTGGCAGGCGCCGATCCGGACCCTCGTGTTCACGCCACTTCATGACCAAGGAGACTGAGATGCAGACCAGCAGAAGATTCGCAACGGCAGCACTGATCGCAGCCGCCGTGTGGGCCGGGCACGCGCATGCCCAGCAGACCATCAGGGTTGGCGCCCTGAACCCCTACAGCGGCCCGATGGCGCTGTACGGCACGGAGGTCACCCGCGGGTACGAGCTTGCCGCGGATGCGATCAACGCTACGGGTGGGATCATGGGTCGCCGCATCGAACTGGTGCGTGGGGACGTGACCAATCCGCAGCAGGGGATCGCCACCGTTGAGCAGCTGGTCAGCAGGGAAAAGGTCGATCTCTTCGTGGGCACCTACATCAGCGGCATCTCCCTGACGGCCAGCGATGCGGCACTGCGTTACAACAAGCTTTACTGGGAGACCAACGCAGTGGCCCAGGCGCTGACCGAACGCGGATTGCCCAACTTCATCCGCAGCGGCCCCGACGGCAACGCGTTCGCAAGCACCTCGGTCGCCGCCGTTCGTGACCTCATCGCGCCCGCACTGAAGAAGGATCTGAAGGATCTGAAGGTCTGGCTCGAGCACGAAGACTCGATCTACGGCACGTCCATTGCGCAGGCGCAAAAGCGCCTGCTCGAAGGGCTGGGTGTGCAGGTGGTGGGCGTCGGCGCACACCCGGCGCGCACCATCGACCTGACCGACACGGTACTGCGTGCCAAGCGGGTCTCGCCCGACGTGCTCATTCAAACGGGTTACGTCCCCGATGGCAACCTGCTGCTGCGCACGATGCGGGACCAGGGACTCAAGCCTGGCGCGATCCTGATGGTGGGCACGGGCGATACGCCCGAAACCCTGCAGGCACTGGGTGCGGCATCGCTCGAAGGCATCGTCGTCGTCGGGTATCCGCGCAACGACATCACCGAAGCCTTCGGTCCCGGCAACAAGGCGTACTTGGAAGCCTATCGTGCCAAGTACAAGGCCGATCCGGTGGCCCCACAAGGCATGGCGGCCTACTCAGGCTTCATGATCCTGGGGGAGGCCCTGAAAGCTGCTGGTAGCGTGGATATGGAAAAGGTTCAGGCCGCCGCCGCAAAGATGGACCGGCCAGAGAACAGCTTCCCTTCCGGATTCGGTGCCCGTTTTGACAAGAATTTCCAGAACGGTCGCGCCCAGTTCACGGCATCGCAATGGCAGGGGGGAAAGATGGTGACCGTGTTCCCGAAGGCCGCAGTGCTGCCGGGCGTCGCACTCAAGCCGCTGGGCAGGCCCTGAGCGTCGCCCTGAAGCGCGAGCACGCGGGACGGGCTCCGTCCTGCTGCCGTCGGCGCAAGCCGACGGCGTCGGCCCAATCAAGCGGCTGGAACGTTCGACGGGGTCCTGTCGGACGTGACGGCAGGCCGCACCGGGAATCGTTGCATCTGGAAGTCCAACCACGGATCTGAGGTCATGGACCAACTCCCAACCGTCCTCGTGATGGGCTTGCTGCTCGGTGGCATCTACGGCCTCGTGAGCATCGGCCTGAACCTGATCTTCGGCGTCATCCGCATCGTCAATTTCGCCCAGGGCGAGTTGGTGATGTTCGGGATGTACGGGAGCTACTTTGCCTACACCGTCTTCGGGATCAACCCCTACCTGTCGGTGTTCGTGGTGGCACCGGCCGTAGGAATCCTGGGCGTGGCCATCCAGCGACTGGTCATCCAGCCGCTGCAGCACGAGCCGAACATGCAGATCTTCGCCACGTTCGGACTGCTGATGTTGTTCCAGAACCTGATGCTGGCGGTCTCTCGCGGCGAGGCCTACAGCGTGGGCGGACAGTTCGGCAGCACGGTGCTCGAGATCGGCGACATGAAGCTCAGCGCCGTCAGGGTGATGACCCTGGTGGCGGTGACGCTGATCACCATCGGTCTGCACCTGTTCCTGTCCCGCACGATGACAGGAAAGGCCATACGAGCGGTGACGCAGGACAAGCGCGCGGCCAGAGCGATGGGCATCAACGTCGAACGCACCTTCTTGGTCACCTTCGGCATCGGTGCGGCACTGGCGGGACTCGCGGGCGCGATGCTCACGCCCGTCTACTCGATCACGCCAGCGGTGGGTGGCAACTTCATCCTCGCTGCTTTCGCCGTGGTCGTGCTGGGCGGCTTGGGCAGTGTCTGGGGGGCCTATCTTGGTGGGCTCATCGTCGGGGTTGTCGAGGCCCTGGCGGGCTACTACATCGATCCCGTGCTCAGGAGTGCGGTGTGGTTCGTGATCTTCCTGATCGTGCTGATCGCGCGGCCTTCCGGGTTGCTCGGCCAGGTGGGCGCAGAGGAGGTGGGTTTCCGTGAACAACACTGACCAGATCAGTCGTCAGGTCATCGACCCAGGGCGCACCGCCTTGGCGAAGTACATCGGTGGCATGGCGGTGCTGTTGGCGCCTGTCTTCGTCTTCATCGACGAACCGTCGGCGCTGAACATCCTGGCCTTCACCTACCTGATGGGTGGACTGGCCGCGTCCTGGAACATCATCGGAGGATTCGGAGGACAGTTCTCACTGGGGCATGGCGTGTTCTTCGCCATCGGCGCCTACCTCACCGCAAGCTTCGTGATTCGCTTCGCCTGGTCACCGTGGCTGACGATGGTGCCGATTGCGGTCTTTGCTGCCGGCGTCGCGATGCTCATGTCATGGCCGACCTTTCGGCTTCGCGGGCCGTTCTTCGCGATTGCCACGTTGGCCTTCAACGAGGTGGCGTTCGTCCTTGCCAATCACTTCGACTCCGTGACCGGCGGTCCTCGCGGGCTGATGATCCCGTTCAAGCTCGGCCTGGAGAACATGATCTTCCGCCACCGTTGGCAGTACGCGCTGCTGATGTTCGGCTTCGTGGCGCTGGTGGTGGCCATCAGTGTTCTGCTGCGCAGAAGCCGCCTGGGTTACTACCTGCTGGCGGTTCGCGAGGACGAGGATGCGGCAAGGGCATCGGGTATCAACGTGCTGGCCGTCAAGCTTTGGGGCATGGGCCTGAGCGCGGCGCTGACCTCCATCGGCGGCACCCTGTTCACCATGTATCTGCGCTTCATCGACCCGCCGACGCTGTTCACCTTGCCGGAAGTGGGAGTGAAGTTCGCACTGCTGGCGCTGATCGGCGGCATCGGGACGATCGCCGGCCCGGTCGTCGGGGCAGTCCTGATCATCCCGCTGGAGAACTGGCTGAGAGCGCAGTTCGCCAGTGCCCTGCCCGGCGTCAGCCTGGCCATCCTGGGGCTGTTGATGGTGCTGGCGGCACTGTTCATGAAGCGGGGCGTCATCGGCGCGATGGACAGCCTGCTGGCGAGATTGCGCGCCGCCTCAGGTCGCAGGGAGGGCAAGTGATGGACAGTGCCGTCTACCCGATGCTCGAGGTTCAGACCGTCAGCAAGCAGTTCGGCGGTCTGCGTGCCGTCGACGGCGTGACGCTGTCGGTGCGCAAGGGAGAGATCCTCAGCGTGATCGGCCCGAACGGTGCGGGAAAGACCACGCTGTTCAATCTGCTGACAGGACAGCTCGCCCCCACAGAAGGCGAGGTTCGCTTCCAGGGCAGGCGCATCAATGACCTGCCGCCCCATGCACGCGCACAGCTCGGAATGGGTCGGACCTTCCAGATCTCCAAACCGCTGATCGCCCTGACGGCGCTGGAGAACGTGATGATCGGCTCCTTCCTGCGACAGCGACGCCTGGGTCAGGCGCGCGACGCGGCGATGGCCGTGCTTGAGCGAGTCGGCATGGCTGGACTCGCTGCGCGTCGGGCTGGCGACCTGACCCTGTCCGAGCGCAGGCGCCTGGAGGTTGCCCGAGCCTTGGCTCTCCAGCCTAGTGTGGTGCTGCTCGACGAGGTCATGGCGGGGCTGAACCAGGCGGAGGTCGGACGTGCCATCGACCTGTTGAACAGCCTGCATGCCGAGGGTTACACCTTCATCATCATCGAGCACAACCTGAAGGTCGTTCGGGCCTTTTCCGAGCGGGTGGTCGTGCTGGACCGGGGACGGCTCATTGCAGAAGGTACCGCCGAGCGGATTCTGAACTCACCCGAGGTCATCCAGGCCTACCTCGGTGACGGACACATGGGCTCCACGCGTATGCAGCCCGAGGCAGGCTCGCAGGAGGTCAGATGACCAAACCACTGCTCAGTGTGGAAGGGCTCGGCGCAGGCTATGGCCAGCAGCAGGTGCTCGACCAGGTCACGCTGGACGTCGAACCCGGTGAGATCGTCTCGGTCGTCGGCGCCAATGGCGCAGGCAAGACGACCTTGCTGTTGACGATTGCGGGGCATCTGAAGCCCATGCAGGGACGCGTCCGATTCGATGATCAGGACATCACCGGGCTTGCAGCGCACGACACCACCCCGCGCGGTCTGGTCATGGTCCCGGAGGGCGGGCGTCTGTTTCCGTTCATGACGGTGATGGAGAACCTCGAGCTCGGTGCCTATCACCGGCAGGCACGAGTTCGGATGCGGGAGACGCTGGAGGAGGTGCTGGAGTTGTTCCCCATCCTCGCGCAGCGTCGCGACCAGCTCGCCGGGCGGTTGTCGGGAGGCGAACGCCAGATGTGCGCGGTGGCCAGGGCGATGATGTCCTTGCCTCGTCTGCTCATGCTGGATGAGCCCTCGCTGGGTCTGGCACCGATCATGGTCGATCGCTTGTTCGAGAAGGTCGAATCGCTGGTGCGCGGCAAGGGCCTTGCGGTCTTGCTGGTTGAGCAGAACGTGGGTAACGCACTGCGGTTGTGCAGTCGCGGCTGCGTGCTGGATCATGGCCGTGTGGTCAAGAAGGCTTCGGGCGCAACCCTGCTTTCCGACCCGGACGTGCAGCGTGCCTACATGGGCTTGTGAATCGCGTGGAGAGGGTTCTACGAGCATGAAGGTCGCTTGTCGTGTGGGGGCGGGTGCTGGATTCGCGGGTGATCGCATCGATCCGGCGGTGCGATTGGCAGGCTCCGGCGAGGTCGATTCGATCGCACTGGAATGCTTGGCTGAACGCACTTTGTTGCCCGCGTTGAAAGCCAGAGCCCAGGATGCCTCCACCGGGTATGACCCCCGGCTGCGGCGTCGTCTGAGACCCCTGCTGCCCGTGGCGAGGACGCACGGGGTTCGTGTCATATCCAATCTCGGCCAAGCCAACCCGCGTGCCGCCGCCCAGGCCATCGCCGAGTTGGCCGCAGAACTGGGGCTGACAGGTGTGCGGGTGGCCGCTGTGGTCGGTGACGACGTGATGGCGCTGTGTGACCGCATTCGCTGGACGCGCACGCCTACCGCGGGCCGCCTGCTCGGCGCGCACGCCTACCTCGGCAGTGATGCCATCGCGCAGGCGCTCGCGCAGGGCGCAGACGTCGTCGTCACCGGCCGGGTTGCTGACTCCGCCCTGTTCGCTGCGCCGGCTCGCCCGTCATTGCAGTCCGGCCAGCAAGCCCTGGCGGGCGCGTTGACGGTCGGTCACCTGCTGGAGTGCTCTGGTCAACTCACCGGGGGGAACTACGAGCCGGTCGGCGGGCAGATGCTTCCCGCATCGGGATATGCGGACCTCGGGTTCCCTTGGGCCGAGGTCTATGAGGACGGCACGGCCGAGATCCGCCTGCCCCCGGGTGCACCGGGCGTGCTGGACCCGCAGACCTGCACGCTCCAACTGCTCTACGAAGTCCACGACCCGACCCGCTACGCGACGCCCGATCTCGTGCTGGATTTCAGCAACGTCGGGTTCGAGGTCACGGGCTGTGGGCGTGTCAGGGTCTCGGGGGCGGTCTCTCGGGGCCGCCCCCCTGATCTCAAGGTCGCGGGCTTCCTGGAGTTGCCTGGCTGGATCGCGGACTGCGAGATCGGCTTCGCAGGCACCGGCGCCCTCGATCGGGCACGTCGCGCGGCGGAGGTCTTGCGCTTGCGCCTGGCCGACTGGCGTGATGAAGACGTCGCAATCGATATCGTCGGCATCGACTCGATCCTGCGTGCGGCCTCACTCATGGTGGCAGCACCCCCACCGGAAGTCCGCGTTCATGTGTCTGCGCGCTGCGGGGACCTCGAAGCCGCCCAGACCGTCGAGGACGAGGTCTACGCCCTGACCCTCAGCGGCCCGGCCGGCGGCTGCAGCGTGCGCAGCGAACGCCGGGCGCGCATCGAGGTTCTGGACGGCTACATCGATCACGAACAGGTGCAGCCCTCGCTTGTGTGGAGCCAGTCATGAGCCTGCGCATCGGTGACTTGGCCTGCGGGCGCGCAGGCGACAAGGGCGACGTCCTGGATCTGACGCTGGTCGCACGGGACGACCAGGCCTACGAGATCCTGTCGCGCGCGCTGACGCCCGATGCGCTGCAAGCCGTGCTCAACCGTGTGGTCCCGGGCCCGGTGCTGCGCTATGAACTGCCTGCATTGCGAGCGCTGAAGTTCGTGCTGCCACAGGCCCTTCCCGGCGGGGTCTACGCGACGCTGCGCCCTGGTCTGCATTGGCAAAAGGCCGCGATCTGGCTGCTGCTGGATCTGCACATCGATGGATCGTCACTCGGCTGGGGCTCAGGAGGTCTGCACTTCAACGGAGGGGGCGCATGACCCGCTGGGACGATACCCCGCCGAGCATGCGGCTGGAGGCGCACTACGCCGACCGTGTCATGCGCTGCTTCGCCGACCGTCCGGCCAGCTTGCACGACATGCTGGAGGATGCGGCACAGCGGTATCCGCAGTCGGAGGCGCTGGTCTGTGGGTCTCAGCGTCTGTCCTATGCCGAATTGATCGAGCAAGCCGCGTGGATCGCCGCAGGCCTGCAATCGATCGGCATACGGCAGGGCGACCGTGTGGCGATGCTGCTGGGCAACCGGATCGAATTTGTGCTGGTCCTGTTTGCCGCCGCGAGGTTGGGCGCGATCGCGGTTCCGCTGAGCGTGCGCGAACAGGGCCCGGGCATCGCCTTCATGCTCAACCAGTGCCAGGCCAGTGTGGTCGTGCACGAGGACGAACTCTCAGATCGGCTGCCGACCCTGCAGGCCGCACCGGCCTTGCGTACCCGAGTGGCCGTTGGGGCTGCCACGGGCTCGCTGTCTCTGACAGACTGGATGCAGCCCCGCCCCGCCCCCCCTGTGGCTCGCGTGTCGCAGGAGGACACGGCCGTGCTGCTGTACACGTCCGGGACGACTGGCCGGCCCAAGGGCGCGATGCTGACGCATCTGGGCATCGTGCACTCGTCCATGCACTACCGCGTTGCCATGGGCCTCGGACCGACCGACAGTACCGTGGCGGCCGTGCCGCTGAGCCATGTCACGGGGCTGGTCGCGCTGATCACCACGTTCGTTCATTGCGCGGGCAAGCTCGTGATCATGCCGGCCTTCAAGGCCGGCCTGTTCCTGGATCTGGCGGTACGCGAGCGCATCACGCACACGCTGATGGTGCCGGCGATGTACAACCTCTGCCTGATCCAGCCAGGGTTCGGCACGCAAGACCTGAGTGCCTGGCGGGTGGGGGCCTATGGCGGCGCCCCGATGCCGGTGGCAAGCATCGAGGCCCTGGCTCGAACCGTGCCTTCGCTCACGCTGCTGAACTGCTACGGGTCGACCGAGACCACGTCGCCCTCGACGCTGATGCCGCAGGGTGCGACGGCGACCCATGGTCACACCGTGGGTCGCGCACTGCCGTGCGTCGACATGTGCGTCATGGATGACGACGGACGCGAGGTCCCTCCCGACACCCTGGGCGAGATCTGGATCCGTGGGCCGATGGTCGTGCCAGGCTACTGGGACAACCCAGAAGCGACCAAGGCGAACTTCACCGCCGGCTACTGGCGATCGGGAGACCTGGGCGCGATCGATGCGCAGGGTTTCGTGCGCGTGGTCGACCGAAAGAAGGACATGATCAACCGCGGCGGCTACAAGATCTACACCATCGAGGTCGAAAACGCGCTGTACGAACATCCAGCCGTGCTGGAATGCGCCGTTGTCGCCCGCTCCTGCCCCGTCCTTGGTGAGCGGGTGCACGCCTATGTCAGCCTGGCAGATCCGGTGGTCGACGCGGAAATGCTGCGCCAGCACTGCCTGCCACGGCTGTCCGATTACAAGGTGCCGGAATCTTTCACGCTGCAGTCCACACCGCTGCCGCGCAACGCCAACGGCAAACTGCTCAAGCGAGAAATGCGCGACGCGCTGGTGGCCGCGGCGGCGGCCCTGCGCCCGCAGGAGACCACGTGAGCGCCGTGGTTCCGCCGCCCAATCGTCGCGCTGGGGCTTTCGCCACGTCGCTCGAGGCTTTGCGCAGCGCGGTGGGCACAGAGGCCTTCGTCACCGATTGGGTCGAGATGACCCAGCGCCGAATCGACCTGTTCGCACAGGCCACCGACGATTTCCAGTGGATCCATGTCGATCCGCTGCGCGCACAGGTCGATGGGCTCTTCGGACAGACCATTGCACATGGATTCCTCACCTTGTCGCTGCTGGGGCATTTCTACGAACGCCATCTGACCCTGCCCTTCTGTGACTACGGGCTGAATTACGGCTTGAACCGGGTCCGCTTCACCCACCCGGTACGCAGCGGCAGCCGGGTGCGTGGACGGTTCAGGCTGGCGCAACTCGAAGACATTCAAGGAGGACTTCAGCTGACCTTCTCGGTGACGATCGAGATCGAGGGCCAGGAGCGACCGGCCTGCGTGGCCGAGTCGGTGGTGCGGCAGATGTACGCGCCTGACCGCGCGGGCGAGAACTGAGCTTGACGCGTTGCCGCAGCAGCCAAGGGAGACACAGGTATGGTGAATCAGCAAGAGGGCCTCGCCCGGGTGGCATTGGTCACGGGGGGATCCAGCGGAGTGGGTGCGGCCGTCGCACGCAGGCTCGCGGCGCAAGGCACGTCGGTGCTGGTGAATTTCAGCCGCGACGCGGGACTGGCCCGGCAAGTCGTCGACCAGTGCGAGGCCCTTGGGGCCCAGGCCATGGCCGTGAAAGGTGACGTGGCGCAGGACCAGGACTGCGTGGCCTTGGTCGAGGCCGCACTCGCGCGTTGGGGGCGGCTGGACGCGCTGGTCAACTGCGCGGGAACGACGCAGTTCGTGCCGATGCCGCAGTTGGATGGCGTGCAGGCGCAGGATTTCCAGCGCATCTACGGCGTCAATGCCATCGGGCCGTTCCAGATGGCGCGCGCCGCCGCGCGCCACATGCCCGCGGGTTCTGCCGTCGTCAACGTGTCCTCGGTAGCCGGGCAGATCGGCAGCGGCAGTTCCTTCCCCTACGTGATGTCCAAGGCAGCACTGAACATCCTGACCGTCGGGCTCGCGCGCGTGCTGGCGCCGCGGATCCGGGTCAACGCGGTGCTGCCAGGGCTGATCGAAGGCCGATGGATGCGCGACGGCCTGGGCGACGACATGTACGAACGGGTGAAGGCGCAGTACTCGGCCGCCTCGGCGCTTGGCCGCGTCAGTGAGCCTGACCACATCGCCAGCGCTGTGTGCTGGCTGCTCGAGCCCGATTGCCTGGTGACGGGCCAGCAAATCGTCGTCGATGCGGGATTTGTCCTCGGAAAACTTCCCTCGGCCGCGGGGCCCACCCGCGAGTGACAACGATGGCTACCGTACCGGATGCCGGTCCCGTAGACGGGGCTGCGGGCTTCGAGCCAGCCAGGCTGCAAGCCTTCCTCGGCGAGGTGCTCGGCGATCGGGGTGCGCCGCTGACACTGCAGCGCATCAGCGGGGGACAGTCCAACCCCACCTTCTTCGTCGATTTCGGCGAGCGCCGGCTGGTCCTTCGCAAGAAGCCACCGGGCGTGCTGCTGCCCTCCGCACATGCGATCGACCGCGAGTACCGGGTGATGCAGGCGCTGCGCGGCAGCGCATTGCCTGTGCCGCCGATGGTGCTCTATCACGAGGATCCGGAGGTGGTGGGCACCGCCTTCTACCTGATGGAGCGCGTCCAAGGACGTATCTTTTCGAGTCAGGACATGCCGGACTGCGCCCCCGAGGAAAGACGGGCGGTCTACCTGGAAATGGCGCGTGCCATGGCCACGCTGCACTCGCTGGATTGGGCGGCGCTGGGTCTGTCGGGTTTCGGCCGCGTGGGCGGGTACTTCGAGCGCCAGATCCGCCGCTGGTCGCAGCAGTGGGCGATCTCGGCGACACGTCGCAATGCCGATCTCGACGCGCTGATCGCCCGGCTGGCAGGCCACCTGCCGTGCGACGACACCACAACGCTCACGCACGGCGACTTCCGTCTGGGCAACCTGATGTTCCACCCGACGGAGCCGCGGATCGTGGCCGTGCTCGACTGGGAGTTGTCGACCTTGGGTCATCCATTGGCCGACGTCGCCTTCAACACCACCGCATGGCGCACCCTGCCTTGCGAATATGGGGGCATCCGCGGGCTCGACCTTGCCGCCCTGGGCATCCCGTCCGAACAGGCGTATCTCGATGCCTACCACGCGGTCAGCGGCCGCGTGGAGCGCATCGGCCCCTTCCATCGCGCCTTCGCGCTGATGCGCTGGGCCGTCATCTTCGAGGGAATTGCAGCGCGTGCGCGCGAGGGCAATGCCAGCGCCGAGAACGCCTCAGAGGTTGGCGCGCTTGGGCCCGTGCTGGCGCGCCGCGGGCTTGAATGCCTGGAGCAATGAAACTTCGAACAGGGAGCAGAGATGGACTTCGACGACTCCGAGGAAAGCCGGCTGATGCAGCAGACACTGCGTCAGTTCATGCACCGGCACGTGCTTCCTGCGCAGCCGCGTTGGCTCGAGCTGGTCGATGCGGGTACCTATCCGCTGGAGGTGATCGAGCCACTGAAGACAAAGGCACGGGAGGCTGGGTTGTGGAACCTGTTCCTGCCCGGGCTGCGAGAGGACGAACCCGGTACCCGCCTGGACAACCTGGCCTACGCCCCGCTGGCGGAGATCATGGGCCGGTTGCCCTGGGCCAGTGAGGTGTTCAACTGCAATGCGCCTGACACCGGGAACATGGAGTTGCTGCACCTGTTCGCCACGCCGGCACAACGCGAGCGCTGGCTCGTACCCCTGCTGGAAGGGCGCATCCGGTCATGTTTCGCCATGACCGAGCCCGACGTCGCGTCGTCCGACGCGACCAACATCCGCACGACGATCCGGCAAGAGGGCGATCAGTGGGTGATCAACGGCCGCAAATGGTTCACCACCGGGGCGCTGCATCCGAACTGCGCCTTTGCCATCGTCATGGGCGTCAGTGGTGACGACGAGGGCGGCGACGCCCACCGGCGTCACTCGATGGTCATCGTCCCGATGGGCACGCCGGGCTTTACCGTCGTTCGCAACGTGCCGATCATGCACCACCATGCACCGGAGGGGCACTGCGAAGTGCTGTTCAAGGATGCACGGGTGCCGCTGGATCATCTGCTGGGCGACGAGGGCGCAGGGTTCGCGCTGGCGCAGGCCCGCCTGGGCCCGGGTCGCATCCACCATTGCATGCGCACGATCGGCCAGTGCGAACTCGCGCTCGAGATGTTGTGTGAACGCGCGCTCGAACGCAAAGCCTTCGGACGCCATCTCAGCGATTACGCGAACATCCAGGATTGGATCGCGCTGTCTCGCGTGGAGATTGATCAGGCGCGACTGCTCGTGCTGCGCGCCGCATGGCTCATGGACCGCCAGGGCAACGCCGCAGCGCGTGTGGACGTCTCCGCGATCAAACTTGTCGCCGCGAGCTTGCAGACGCGGGTGCTCGATCGAGCGATCCAGGTCTTCGGGGCGATGGGGCTGACCCCTGACACGCCGCTGTCCTACCTCTGGACCTGGGGCCGCGCGATGCACTTCCTCGACGGCCCGGACGAGGTGCACTTGCGCGTGGTCGCCCGGCAGGAACTCGCTCGCGCGCGCGGGCAGCGTGGCGCCACGGCTGCCTACTATCACCTGCCGGCCACCAGGGGAACGGCATGACAACTGGCTCACTTCCGCCATCCGCGGGTGCGAATGAACTGCCGGTGCAATGCTGGCATGTCGACGGGCTCGTCCACCTGCGCTTCAACCGGCCGCAGTCTCTGAACGCCATCGACGTTGCGATGGCACAGGCCTTCGCGCGGGCCTGTCATGCCATCGCCGCGGAGCCCGGCGTGCGGGTCGTCGTGGTCAGTGGCGCGGGTCGCGCCTTCATGGCTGGCGGAGACCTCGCGGCGATGCAGGCCAACCCCGTTACGGTCACGCATGAGTTGATCACCTGCATGCATGACGGGCTGAGGGCCCTGTCGACCGTCCAGGCGCCTGTGGTCGCCGCGCTGCATGGGGCCGTCGCGGGCGCCGGTCTCGGGGTTGCCCTGGCTTGCGACCTGTCGATCGCCGCAGAAGACACCCGGTTCAACGTCGCCTATCCCCGCATCGGAGCGACTCCGGACTGCGGGACCTCCTTCGGCCTGCTACGCGCCGTGGGCCTGCGCAAGGCGATGGAGTTGTGCCTGCTGAGCGACCCCTTCGATGCGGCCCAGGCCTTGCGCCTGGGTCTGGTCAACCAGGTCGTACCGGCTGCAGCCCTGCAGCAGGAGGTGAATGCACTTGCGGGACGGCTGGCAGCGGCGGCTCCGATCGCGCTGGCAGGCATCAAGCGGCTGCTGCACAGCGCCTCACAGCGCGACTATGCGGGACAACTCGATGCGGAGGCACAGGCCTTCGCCGGGTGCGCACGCAGCGCCGATTTCGCCGAAGGCATGTCGGCCTTCCTGCAACGGCGCAAGCCTGAATTTCAGGGCGTCTGAGTTCCCATTCGGTATCGCACGCCGAGCCACCCATCCCGATCACTTGACAGGAGTTGACGATGGATCAGCCCCATGAAGATCCGGTCTCCATCGAGCATGCGTTGCCTGGCTTGGCCATCATCCGCCTGAATCGACCGATGCGGCTGAACGCGATGGACGTGCCGTCGATGCGCTGTCTGACCGAGGTCCTGGATGCAGCAGACGCCGATCCGCAACTGCGCGTGCTCGTGCTCACGGGTACCGGACGCGGGTTCTGTGCTGGGTTGGACCTCAAGTCGGTGCTCGACGGGCAGGGCAATTTCCGCCTGGATGCGGGCGAGGCTTATCGATTGCAGGAAGTCTTCGCCGGGGCGGTGCTGCGTCTGCGCGCGAGCCACAAGATCGTGATCGCGGCGGTCAATGGAGTGGCGGTGGGTGCCGGATTCGGCCTCGCGCTGGCTTGCGACCTCAGGTTCTGCTCGACCGAGGCGAGCTTTCATGTCGGGGCTGTGGGCGTAGGGCTTTCGGCTGGGGAATGCGGCATCAGCTACCACCTGCCGCGCATCGTCGGCGCCACGAGGGCGTTCGAGTGGATGCTGACCGGACGAGCCATACCCGCCCAGGAGGCGATCAGCACCGGCTTGGTCAGCGACGTCGTCCCCGCCGAGGCCCTCCTCGAGCGGGCCCTACAGGCTGGACGCGAGATCCTGCGCCACAGCCCCTATAGCACCTCTCACACCAAGCGAATCATGTGGACCAACGTCGACGCAGCAAGTCTGCATGCGGCAGTCGAGTTGGAGAATCACACACAGGTGCTGGCACTGATGACGCAAGACTTCGCGGAGGCTGCGCGCGCTTTTGCTCACAAGCGCGATCCTGTGTTCCGTGGGCGCTGACGGGTCGACCCACTGTCCGCTGTCGCACGCAAGCACCAGCCGTCCCTTTACGACCCGCGTGGCGGTCGTCAAGACAGAGAGGGCACCGATCCAGACCGATGATGCGCTGGGTGCCTGCTCGATCCGCTCGACCGCAGATGCAGGAAGGCGTGGATGCCCTTCGACGAGCCAGATTCAGCCGTGGGTGTCGAGCCGCTGCGGCTGCACGGTCACCGCGCGACTTCCCAGTCCTCGCTGATCGGTGAGACCAGGTCACCGGCCTTCACCACCGTGCCGCGCAATGCGCCGTACAGGGGGCGAGCCGGTGGTATCGGCACGAGTTGCGCCACCGCACGTCCGCGCTTGCGGATGGTCAGCGGTTCGCCCGTGCGGGCCACCTCATCCAGCAACTGCAGGCAGTGGGCCTTGAATTCGGCGGCAGCGATGTCGTTGGCGGGCATCTCGGCATGAGTGGTCAGATCGAGTGGTCATATTGGCGTGTTCCGGTTTGTGGTGACGCAGGCATCGCTTCCCAGACGTATGGATGCCAGCGCGCTGCCGACACGACTGCCCGATCGTTACCATTGCCGCCCATGATCTGGCCCGCCCTGTCCGCCGCTCGATTCCGCGACCAGCCACGTCGCGCCTTCATCG
>JBMTXX010000012.1:0-29648 GCA_049453935.1 Rubrivivax sp. | reverse complement strand
GTCATCACCAGGATCACGTTGCGGAAATCCGACTTGCGCCCGTTGTTGTCGGTCAACGAGCCGTGGTCCATCACCTGCAGCAGCACGTTGAAGACGTCGGGGTGCGCTTTCTCGATCTCGTCGAGCAGCAGCACGGCATGCGGCTTCTTCGTCACCGCCTCGGTCAGCAGCCCGCCCTGGTCGAAACCGACATATCCCGGAGGCGCGCCGATCAGGCGGCTGACGGCGTGGCGCTCCATGTACTCCGACATGTCGAAGCGTATGAGTTCGATCCCCAGCACATAAGCCAACTGCCGCGCGACTTCGGTCTTGCCCACGCCTGTGGGGCCGCTGAAGAGGAAGCAGCCGATGGGCTTGTCGGGCTTGCCCAGACCCGAGCGCGCCATCTTGATGGCGGCCGCCAGCGCGTCGATGGCCGGATCCTGGCCGAAGACGACGCTCTTGAGATCCCGGTCCAGTGTCTTGAGCTTGCTGCGGTCGTCGCTCGACACGCTGGCCGGCGGGATGCGTGCGATCTTGGCCACGATGTCCTCGACCTCGGCGCGCGTGATCGTCTTCTTCTGCTTGTTCTTGGGCAGGATGCGCTGCGCAGCGCCGGCCTCGTCGATGACGTCGATGGCCTTGTCGGGGAGGTGGCGGTCGTTGATGTACTTGGCAGACAGTTCTGCGGCCGCCTGAAGCGCTGCCGTGGCGTACTTGATGCCGTGGTGTTCCTCGAAGCGGGACTTCAGGCCCTTCAGGATCTCCACCGTCTGCTCGACCGAGGGCTCGACGACATCGATCTTCTGGAAGCGTCGCGACAGCGCCGAATCCTTCTCGAACACGCCGCGGTACTCGGTGAAGGTGGTGGCCCCGATGCACTTCATGGCCCCGCTGGACAGCGCGGGCTTGAGCAGATTGCTCGCGTCCAGCGTGCCGCCCGACGCCGCCCCGGCACCGATCAGCGTGTGGATCTCGTCGATGAACAGGATGGCGTTGGGCTGATCCTTGAGTTGCTTGAGCACGCCCTTGAGGCGCTGCTCGAAATCGCCCCGGTACTTGGTGCCGGCGAGCAACGCGCCCATGTCGAGCGAGTAGACAACCGAGCGCGACAGCACCTCAGGAACGTCCTTCTGCGTGATGCGCCAGGCCAGCCCCTCGGCGATGGCCGTCTTGCCCACACCGGCCTCCCCCACGAGCAGCGGATTGTTCTTGCGGCGCCGGCACAGGACCTGGATCACGCGCTCGACCTCGTGCTCGCGGCCGATCAGGGGGTCGATCTTGCCGTCACGCGCCGCCTGGTTCAGGTTCTGCGTGAACTGGTCCAACGGGGAGGCCTTGCCGTCGGAGGCTTCTTCCTTCTCGGCGCCCTCCTGCGGGCCCGGCTCGCCAGCCTTGGCGGGCTCGGCCGGGTCGTTCTTGCGGATCCCGTGGGCGATGAAATTCACCACGTCCAGGCGCGTGACCCCCTGCTGGTGCAGGTAGTAGACCGCGTGCGAGTCCTTCTCGCCGAAGATGGCCACCAGCACGTTGGCACCGGTCACTTCCTTCTTGCCGCTGCCGGTGGACTGCACGTGCATGATCGCCCGCTGGATCACGCGCTGGAAGCCCAGCGTGGGCTGCGTGTCCACCTCTTCGGTGCCCGAGACGGTCGGGGTGTTCTCCTTGATGAAGCCCGTCAGGCTCTTGCGCAGGTCGTCGATGCTGGCCGCGCAGGCACGCAGCACCTCTGCAGCCGAAGGGTTGTCGAGCAGCGCGAGCAGCAGGTGCTCGACCGTGATGAATTCGTGTCGTTGCTGTCGCGCCTCGACAAAGGCCATGTGCAGGCTGACCTCGAGTTCCTGGGCAATCATGCGGCCTCCATCAGGCATTGCAGGGGATGCTGGGCACGCCGCGCCGCGGCGAGCACCAGTTCGACTTTCGTGGCCGCGACGTCCTTGGTGTAGACACCGCAGATGCCCCGGCCCTCGTGGTGGATCTTCAGCATGATCATCGTGGCCGTCTCGATGTCATGGTGGAAGAACTGCTGCAGCACGCGGATGACGAATTCCATCGGCGTGAAGTCGTCATTGAGCATGACGACACGGTACAGCGAGGGGGGCTTGACGCGGGCCGTCTGCCGCTCGACCACCACCGCACCGTGGTCGGCGCCACCACCCGGAGGCGTGGGCGTGGGAGGCGAAGGCTCGTCCGGGCGCGAAGGCATGCCTGATTCTATGCACAGGGCCCGCGCCGACAGGGGTGTCAGGGGATGCAGGACGCTGCGGACAAACCAATGGTTGCAAAGCGCTGGTGGCAGGCCTGCGCAAGGGCGCCCTGCCACCGGGAACGGCAGAGTGCAGACCGTGCCACGGACCGTGCACAAGGGGCACGACCCACGGCTCGGCCGCCGCGTTCGAGCCCTTCAGCCGAAGCAGTAGTCCCAGACCCGGCCCCAGACGTCGTGCCCGAGGGCCCAGGCCGAGCCGATGGCCAGCATGAGGCCGGCACCACGCACAGCCCAGGCCATGACGCGCGACGGCCGGCCGTCCGCGCCGCGCGCCGCCCAACGCCGCCAGGCCCAGGGGGCCCACTGCAGGCCCAGCGCCGACGTCGCGGCAAAGGCGAACATGGCCATGGCACCGCCTTGCGGCGTGTTGGCCAGCCCGGCCACGACAAGCGCCGACTGGAGCAATCCGCAAGGCCACAGCACCCAGGCGAGCCCGCTGCCGGTGGCCGCCGCCGCGCCCGACACCGGGCCGCGCAGAGGCTTCCAGCCGGCATGGCCTGCCGGCTGCAACGCCACCGCGGTTCTGGCGCGACCGATGCGGCTCATCCAGGCCGGCTGACGGCCTGTCCAGGCGAGCCAGAGTCCGAGGACGATGGCAGCCAGGTGCAGCACAGTCCACAGCGGCCTCAGCACCGGCCAGGCCGCGCTGGTGGACGCCAGCACACCGACGCCGGCGGCGGCCAGGGCACCGGACGCCGTATAGGCCAGCATCCGCCCCGCATGGAAGGCCCAGGACGCGGCAGAGACGCCGCCTCCACGACTGCAGGCGCCGACGACCGCGCCGCAGGCGGGGCCACACATGGCGGCGCAGTGCGGCGCACCGGCCAGACCGAGCAGCAGGGCGCTGAGGACGAGGGAGGCTTCCAAGATCGGGGTTCGAGGTGGAGTGTGTCGGCGTGCGGAACACGGGGGGCCGAACTCGCCCCCACAGGCTCAGATGATGCGCGAAAACCGGCTGCGATCGGCCGTGCGCAAATGCTGGTCGAACACCATGGCCAGTCCACGGACGAAGAACCAGCCCAGGGGCGTGACCTCGATGCAATCGTTGTCGACGGTCACCAGTCCCTCGAGTACATAGGGGCGCAGATCCTCGAGTTCGCGGGCGAAATAGTCGCGCGCGTCGATCAGATGCGCCGCCCCCAGGGCCTCGAAATCGACGCGACCCTGGCACATGATGGACATGATGACGGCACGGCGCACCAGATCGTCGCGCGTCGCGCGCAGCCCGCGCTGCGTCGGGAACTGACCCTGCCGCAACGCAGCCTCGTACTCCTGCACCGTGCGGGCATTCTGGCTGTAGCACGGGCCGATCCGCCCGATGGCCGAGACCCCCAGCCCCAGCAGGTCGCAGTCGGGCTGGGTGCTGTAGCCTTGGAAATTGCGGTGCAGGCGCCCCTGACGCTTGGCCACCGCCAAGGCATCGCTGGGCACGGCGAAGTGGTCCATGCCGATGTAGGTGTAGCCCTGACCCATGAAGCCACTCATGGCCTGCGACAACATCTTCAACCGCGCCTCACCCGATGGCAGGTCGCTCGAGGCGATGCGCCGCTGCGGCATGAAGCGTGCAGGCAGATGGGCATACGCGTACAGCGCGATCCGGTCCGGGCGCAACGACGCGACCTGCCGAACCGTGTGTTCGAACGAGGCCGCGGTCTGCCTGGGCAGGCCATAGATCAGGTCCGCGTTGATCGACTGGAAGCCGATCGCGCGGGCGGCATGCATCAGGTCCCGGACGTTGTCGAAAGGCTGCACGCGGTGGATGGCCCGCTGCACGTCAGGGTCGACGTCCTGGATGCCGAAGCTGATGCGGTTGAACCCGAGCGTGGCCAGCGCCTGCAAGCGCTCGGGCGTCACGGTGCGGGGATCGACTTCGATCGACACCTCGGCGCCCGGCTCGAAACGGAACGACCTTCTGAGACCACCCATCAGACGCGACAACTCCTCGTCGCTGAGGAAGGTAGGCGTGCCGCCGCCCAGGTGCAGTTGAGACACCACCTGCTGGGTCCCGAGTTCGGCCACGTGGAGGCGAACCTCCTGCTCGAGCAGGTCCAGATAGGCCGGCCCCTTGGCGTGGTGCCGCGTCACGACCTTGTTGCACGCGCAGTAGTAGCACACCGACTCGCAGAACGGAATGTGGACATACAGCGACAAGGCCGCCGGCCCCCCGACATGCAGCCCGTGGACCCGTTCTCGCAGCGCCGTGCGGTAGTCCTCGGGGCCGAAGGCGTCGACGAAGCGGTCGGCGGTCGGGTACGAGGTGTAGCGCGGGCCCGGAACGTCCATTCGACGAAGGAGGTCCTCGGGCACGAGCCACACGGGGGGTTGGAAGACGGCACTCATCGATCTACACTTTGACGCGTCTGGCCTGGCATGGGCTTGACCTGGGACAAGAGCCGCCGATGAGTGGCCTGCCAGACCATCACGAGGGCGAGATCTGACCGCACACACAGGTCGGACTCGGAGTCACGACGCGATGACGCGCAAGGGGGATGCCCATGGCCTTGGCCACAGCCACACGACTCGAGCCGTTCAAGACGGCTTGTTCATCTTGCAACCTCAGGGAGCTGTGCCTGCCGGTGGGCATGTCCGCACCGCAGATCGAGGAGTTGGACGCCCTCGTGGCGGTCCGGCGCAGTGTGCCCAAGGGTGAGGCCCTGTTCCGCACGGGTGACGGCTTCCAGGCGCTGTTCGCGGTGCGCACCGGGTTCTTCAAGACCTGCATCTCGTCCGAGGACGGTCGCGAGCAGGTCACCGGCTTCCAGATGTCGGGTGAACTGCTCGGCCTGGACGGGATCAGCACCGAGCGGCATGCCTGCGATGCGGTGGCGCTGGAGGATTCGACGGTCTGCGTCATCCCGTATCAGCAACTCGAAGGCCTGTCGCAGAGGATCACCGACCTGCAGCGGGTGTTCCACAAGATCATGAGCCGCGAGATCGTCCGCGACCACGGCGTGATGCTGTTGCTGGGCAGCATGCGCGCCGAGGAGCGTCTGGCCGCCTTCCTGCTGAACCTGACCCAACGCCTGCATGCACGCGGCTTCTCCCGCACCGAACTGATCCTGCGGATGACACGCGAGGAAATCGGCAGCTACCTCGGACTGAAACTCGAGACCGTCAGCCGGACTTTCTCGAAATTCCAGGACGAGGGCCTCCTCGAGGTCCGTCAGCGCCAGATCCGCATCGTCGATCAGGAAGGCCTGCGGCGCATCGTCAACAACCCGGGCTGCTGACAGCCGGCGGCAGCAGCGCGCAGCAGCCGGTGCCGCAGGTCAACCCAGGCGTGGCGCAGATGCGGCCTCGGACTCCCGGACGTTGCGCACTTCGCAGCTCAGGGCGGCCGTGAGTGCGCTCGCGGCTGCGATGACCCCCCAGAACACGAAGAAACTCACGGTGTAGACCGCCTGGCGCGACCACCCCACCGGCTCACCGCCGAACCAGGTGAGTGTCTGGGGGTCGACCATCGCGAACACCAGCGTCTCGAGCGCCCCGGCCATGACGAAGGCCGGCCAGAGCACCGACAGCACCCGTTCGGCTCGGCCCATGCGCAGGCTCACGGCGCCCTACCTCGCGTCGTCGGCGGTGGCCGCATGGTTGCGTCCCTGGATCGCGGGACGCTCGGAAAAGCGCGCGCCGTCATCCCGGGGAAGCACGGTGTCCGCACCGCGGACCGCGATCACAGCCGTGGTGACACCGGCAATCACCACCGCCAGGGGCCCGCCCAGCACCAGCCACATCATGCCCACGCGCCACCATGCGGTCGGCAGCGCAGGCGGGCTCGGCTTCGAAAGGTCTGCTGACAAGTGGATCTCCCTCACCTCGGAATCACGAAGGTCGAGCCCTCGGCCACCGCTGCAGGCGCCTGCCCCGCCTCGGTGACGCGCTCGACCAGGAAGGTCACCTCGTGCACGCCCGGGCCGCGTTGCTCGACCTCCTGCGGCGGCAGGCGGACGGCCAGGGGCACCCAGCGGGCCTGAGCCGGGCCGAGTTCGATCTCGGCCGCGCCCACCACCCGCGCCTGCGGCCAACCCGTGACGCTGACGCGGTAGCGCTGCGTCTGCTCGGTGGTGTTCATCAACTGCAGCCGGTAGGTGTTCTCGATGTGCCCGTCCTCGACCAGACGGGCGAGCGACGCGCGGTCCCTGACCACGTCGACCTTGAACGGTGACCGCAGCGCCAGACTCACGCCGAGCGCCGCACAGATCAACACCAGCACGGCGGTGTAGACGAGCACCCGCGGCCGCAGCACGCGCTGCCACATCGTCGCCGCCGACCATCGGTTGGCGATGCTGTTCTGCGTGGCATAGCGCACCAGCCCACGCGGATAGCCCATCTTGTCCATGACACCATCGCACACGTCGATGCAGGCGGCGCAGCCGATGCACTCGTATTGCAGGCCGTTGCGGATGTCGATGCCTGTCGGGCAGACCTGCACACACAGCCCGCAGTCGATGCAGTCGCCCAGACCCATCGCCTTCGGGTCGGCCTTGCGGCCGCGCGAGCCGCGCGGGTCGCCCCGGGCGTTGTCGTAGCTGATGATCAGCGTGTCCTTGTCGAACATCGCGCTCTGGAAGCGGGCGTAGGGGCACATGTACTTGCACACCTGCTCGCGCATCCAACCGGCGTTGCCGTAGGTGGCGAAGCCGTAGAACAGCACCCAGAACCACTCCCACGGCCCGAGGCCCAGGGCCAGCGCCGACGCGCCGAGCGTACGGATCGGCGTGAAGTAGCCCACGAAGGTGAAGCCGGTCCATAGCGCGATGGTGATCCAGGCCAAGTGCTTGGCCGCCTTGCGCCACGACTTGTCGAGCGACCAGGCACCGGCATCACGGCGCATGCGCGCGGCCCGGTCACCCTCGATCCGGCGCTCCACCCACATGAAGATCTCGGTGTAGACGGTCTGCGGGCAGGCGTAGCCGCACCACAGCCTGCCGGCCACGGCCGTGAACAGGAAAAGCGAGTAGGCGCTGACGATCAGCAGGCCCGTCAGGTAGATCAGATCCTGCGGGTAGAGCACCAGGCCGAAGATGTAGAAGCGCCGCGCCGCCAGGTCGAAGAGCACCGCTTGACGTGCGTTCCACTCCAGCCAGGGCAGGCCGTAGAACACGGCCTGCGTCACCCACACCAGCGCCCAGCGCCAACGCTGGAACCAGCCGCTGACGGCCCTCGGGTAGATCGTCGCCTGCTTCTGGTAGAGCGAGACGACATGGCCCTCGTCATCGTCTGCGGAAGGTGTGGAGGCCTGTGCCATGAAGGGTCTGTCGATCGCTGCCGTGAGACGTCCGCCGAAGGCGCCGGCCGATCAGCGCGACGCCACCGCCTGCGTGCCGCGCGACAGGCTGAGCACGTAGGCGGCGAGCACATGGATCTGCTCTGGCGTGAGCCTTGAGGCCTGCGCCGGCATCATGTTGTTCTTGCCCGTGGTCACGATCGAAGCGATCGCCTGCTCGCCCCAGCCGTGCAGCCAGACCTTGTCGCTCAGATTGGGCGCGCCCAGCGCCTGGTTGCCCGCGCCGTTGGCACCGTGGCAACCGGCACAGACCGCGAACTTGGGCTTGCCCAGGCTGGCCGCCACCGAATCGTGCGCGCTGCCGGACAGGCTGAGCACGTAGTGCGCGACGTTGCGGACATCGTCGGCGCTGCCCACAGAAGCCGCCATGGGCGGCATCACGCCGTTGCGGCCTTCGGTGATGGTCTGCTTGACCTGCTCCAGCGTGCCCCCCCACAGCCAATCGCCGTCGGTGAGGTTGGGAAAGCCCTTGCTCCCGCGCGCATCGGAGCCATGGCAGGCGGCGCAGTTGTTCAGGTACAGACGTTCACCGATGCCCATGGCCTGCGCATCGTCGGCGAGTTGCTCGGCCGACATCGACACATAGCGCGCGTACACCGGCGCCATCGCCGCCACGGCCTTGTCGGTCTCCGCCTGCAACTGTCCGGTGCTGCTCCACTTCAGGGAGCCGGGCGCACTGCCCAAACCCGGATACAGCGTGAGATAGGTCGCCGCGAACGCCACGGTGATGACGAACAACCACATCCACCAGCGCGGCAGCGGGTTGTTCAGTTCCTTCAGGTCCTCGTCCCAGACGTGACCGGTGGTGTTGTCGTCGGCCATCACGCGCCGACGGCTGGCGATGATCAGCAGCGCCAGGCAGGCCACCAGGCTGACGATCGTGATCCCGGCGATGTAGATCGACCAAGCCCCGGAAAAGAAGTCACTCATGTCCTGTTCCCCTTCGCAGCGCCGCCCGCCCATGCGTCAGCGCCCTCCTCCTCGTCTGCGAACGGCAGGCGCGCCGCCTCTTCGAATTCAGCCTGTCGTGAGCGCTGCCAGGTCCACGCCGCAATGCCCAGGAACAGCAGCAGACTGACCACCGTCACGGTGATGCGCAAGGTGTTGACGTCCATGGTCCCTCCGTCACTTCACTGCGGTGCCGAGCACCTGCAGGTACGAGACGATGGCGTCGAGCTCGGTCCGGCCGCTCACGGCGTCGGCCGCACCGACGATGTCCTCGTCGCTGTAGGGCACGCCCAGGGTCCGCAGCGCCCGCATGCGGGGGGCCATGATGGCCGGATCGATGGCCGCGTTCTCGAGCCAGGGGTAGGCGGGCATGTTGGACTCGGGCACCAGCGCGCGCGGCGAGATCAGGTGCAGCCGGTGCCACTCGTCGCTGTACTTGCCGCCCACCCGATGCAGGTCGGGGCCGGTGCGCTTGCTGCCCCACTGGAAGGGGTGGTCGTAGACGAACTCGCCGGCGCGGGAGTACGGGCCGTAGCGCAAGGTCTCGGAGCGGAAGGGCCGCACCATCTGCGAGTGGCAGTTGTAGCAACCTTCGCGGATGTAGACGTCCCGACCGGCGAGTTGCAGCGCGGTGTAGGGTTTCAGACCCTCGACCGGCTGCGTCGTCGAGCGCTGGAAGAACAGCGGGACGATCTCGACCAGCCCGCCGATCGCCACGGCGATCAGGATCAGGACGATCATCAGGAAATTGTTGGTCTCGATCTTCTCGTGACCGCGCGGGGGGGTGGAGGCGTGAGCCATGGGTGCGGTTTCCTCGTCGATCTCAGGCGTGCGCAGGCACGGGGGCGGGCACCGGGGCCGTGACGACGCGGCCAGAGCGCACGGTCATCACCACGTTCCAGGCCATCAGCAGCATGCCGCTGAGGTAGAGCAGGCCACCGACCAGGCGGATCACATAGAACGGGAAGGTCGCCTTCACGCTCTCGACGAAGCTGTAGACCAGCGTGCCATCGGGGTTCACCGCGCGCCACATCAGGCCCTGCATCACGCCGGCGATCCACATCGCGGCGATGTACAGCACGATGCCGATGGTGGCGATCCAGAAGTGCAGTTCGATCGCCCGCACACTGAACATCTGCTTGCGGCCGTACATGCGCGGGATCAGGTAGTACAGCGCGCCCATCGAGATCAAGCCCACCCAGCCCAGGGCGCCGGAATGCACGTGCCCGACCGTCCAGTCGGTGTAGTGGCTCAACGCATTCACCGTCTTGATCGACATCATCGGCCCCTCGAAGGTCGACATGCCGTAAAACGACAACGAGACGATCAGGAACTTCAGGATCGGGTCGTCGCGCAGCTTGTGCCAGGCGCCGGACAGCGTCATGATCCCGTTGATCATCCCGCCCCAGCTCGGGGCCAGCAGCACGAGCGAGAAGATCATGCCGATGGACTGCGCCCAGTCAGGCAGCGCGGTGTAGTGCAGGTGGTGCGGGCCTGCCCACATGTAGGTGAAGATCAGCGCCCAGAAGTGCACGATCGACAGCCGGTAGCTGTACACCGGCCGCTCCGCCTGCTTGGGGATGTAGTAGTACATCATCCCGAGGAAGCCCGCGGTCAGGAAGAAGCCCACAGCGTTGTGGCCGTACCACCACTGAACCATCGCGTCCTGGACGCCGGCATAGGCCGAGTAGGAGTGCGTCAGGCTGGTCGGGATCTGGATGTTGTTGAAGATGTGCAGCAGGGCGACGGCGATGATGAAGGCGCCGAAGAACCAGTTCGCGACGTAGATGTGGCGAACCTTGCGGATCCCGATCGTGCCGAAGAAGACGACCGCGAACGACACCCACACCACGGCGATCAGCACGTCGATCGGCCAGATCAGTTCCGCGTACTCACGGCTTTGCGTGTAGCCCAGCGGCAACGTGATCGCCGCCAGCACGATGACCAGTTGCCACCCCCAGAAGGTGAACAGCGCCAGCCCCGGGAGGAACAGACGCGTCTGGCAGGTGCGCTGCACCACGTGGTAGGCGGTGGCGAACAGAACACTGCCGCCAAAGGCGAAGATCACCGCATTGGTGTGCAGCGGCCGCAGGCGCCCGTAACTGAGCCAGGGGATACCGAGGTTCAATTCGGGCCAGGTCAGCTGTGCGGCGATGATCACGCCGACCAGCATGCCCACCACGCCCCACAGCACGGCCGCCAGTGCAAACCATCGCACAGGCGTGTCGGAATACACGGCGCCTTCGCCGCGTCGATCAGCGTTCATTCAATCCTCCTGCCCCTTCCCGGGCGCACCGTCAAATTGTCTGGAAGCAGGCACCGACGCGGCTTGACCTTGGTCAAGCGCCTCCGGGTGATCCCGTAGAAGGCGTTGGCCTTCGCGCTCGAGATCGTCGAACTGTCCACTCTGCACCGCCCACCCGAAGATGGCCACGATGATCAGCACCAGCAGCGCCGACAGTGGGATGAGGAGGAAGAGGATGTCCATGCCTGTACCGGGAAGTGGCCGTCGCCGCGAGGGCTTTTGCGCCGAACCGGCCCGCGCGTCAAGGTGCGCCGCCGGGCGCCAGCGGGCTGCGTGCCGCGCGCTGGGCGTTCAGCATCACCAACAATGAGCTGGCCGCCATGCCCAGCCCGGCCGCCCACGGCGGCATCCAGCCCACCATCGCCAGGGGGATGCACGAGAGGTTGTAAGCCACCGACCACGCCATGTTCTGGCGCACGATGGCCACCGTGCGCAGCGCGCTGAGCCGCAGGTCGACCAGGCCCTGGACCCGTCCGGACGCCAGCACCGCGTCGGCGCCTTCACGCGCCGCAAGGGCGGCGTGCCCCATCGCCACGGACACATCGGCAGCCGCCAGCACGGGGGCGTCGTTCAGGCCGTCACCCAGCATCGCGACGGTGCGCCCCTCGCGACGGGCCTGACGTACCGCTTCGAGCTTGCCCGTCGGATCGACACCGGCGCGCACGTCCTGCAGGCCGAGGCGGGCCGCCATGGCGTGCGCGCGCGCGGCCGCGTCGCCTGACAGCAGCGTCAGTGCCAGCCCCTGCTCACGCAGCACCCGGACAGCCGGCAAGGCATCGGGCCGCAGCGCCTCGTCGAGTTCGAAGGCGGCCGTCACCTGCCCGTCGCAGCCCAGCACGGCACGATCGACGGCACGACCAGCCGGCGGGCACGCCTCGGCCAGCGCCGATGCCTCGAAGCCAGGGACCGAGGGTGCCTGGATGCCCGCTGCCGGCCCCGGGGATGGCGCACCTGCGAGCACCCAGGCACGCGAGCCCAGACGCCAGACGTGGCCTCGCGGGTCGACGGCTTCGATGCCCTCACCGGGCATTTCGACGACCGCAGACCACGGCCCGATCCCGGCGGCCCCGGCCTGCCCGGCCTCGGCCAGCGCCGCCGACACGGGATGGGTGGACCAACGCGCGAGCGACGCCGCCACGGACAACGCCAGGCCCTCTTCGGCCGCGGCCGGCACCGACGGCACTGCAGACCAGGCATGCAAGGCCTTCGGCACGGGCCGCACCACGGCAGTGGCATGCAGGCGCAGGCGATCCTCGGTGAGCGAGCCGGTCTTGTCGAGGAAGAGGTGGTCCACCCGGGCCATCGTCTCCAGCGCATCGAGCCGCCGCAACAGCACACCGCGCCGCGCAAGCCCGCCGGCGGCAGCCACCAGCGTGGAGGGCGTGGCCAGCCACAAGGCGCACGGACAGGTCACGACCAGCACCGCCACGCCGATCCAGACGGCACGCGCCGGGTCGATCAGGCTCCATACGGCGGCGGAACCTGCTGCCAGTACGAGCACCCCCCACAGGAAGGGCGAGGCCCAGCGGTCGGCCAGCCGCGCCGCCGCAGGCCGCTGGCTCAACGCCTCGCGCATCAGCGCCACGATGGCCTCGTGACGGGTGTCGGCGCCCACGCGCTCGACACGCATCTCGAAAGGGGGCCCGGCGTTGAGGCTCCCGGCGAGGAGATCCGCCCCTTGCCGCTTGGACACGGCGGCGGCTTCGCCGGTGATCAAGGCCTCGGAGACGTCGGCCGCCGCACCCAGCAGGCGACCGTCGGCCGGCAAGGCCTCGCCGCGGGGCACGCGCACCACGTCCCCCGGCCGCAGCCGGTGGATGCTGACCGTCTCGGCCTGGCCATCTGGCAGCACGCGCAGGGCCGTCGCAGGCAAGGCCTGCAAGGCGGCCTCCAGCGCATCGGCGGCGCGATGCCGGGTGCGCACCTCGAGGAAGCGCCCGAGCCACAGGAAGGCGAGGAACATCGTCATCGAGTCGAAGTACACCTCGTGGCCGAACACCCCACCCGGGTCGAAGGTCGCGCCGGTGCTGGCGACGAAGGTGACGACGATGCCCAGCGAGACCGGCACATCCATCCCGATGCGGCGGCTGCGCACCGAGCGCCAGGCCGCACGCAGAAAGGGGCCGGCGGCAAACCAGAGCACCGGCACACTGAGCACCCAGGAACCCCAGTTCAGCAGTTGCCGCAGGTCCTCGCTCAAGTCCTGCGGGCCGGCGACGTACGACGGGGTGGCGAGCATCATCACCTGCATCGCCAGGAAACTCGAGACGAACAGGCGCCACAGGGCGGCACGATGCTCCTGTCGGCGCAGTTCGCGGGCCTCGACCGCCGCATCGGGCGCTGCGTCGTAACCGGCCGCACGCACCGCACGGATCAGCGACGAGGCCTGGACCTGCCGCGGATCCCAGCGCACCGAAGCCCGTTGCGCGCTGGCGTTCACGTGGGCGGCACGCACACCCGGCAGCGCACACAGCGCGGATTCGATGATCCCGGCGCAGGCTGCGCAATGCATGCCCGACAGCTGCAAGGCCGACACGCCCAGGCGCTCGCCCTCGATGCCGGATTCCCAGCGCGTGAACCGGGCGAGTTCCTCCGGCTCATCGACGGCCGCGAGCCGGTCCCGCCCGTGGCTGCCATCCGCATGCGGCGGCGGCGCGAGATCGTGAATGCGGTCCGCGGGCCGCTCGCAGGGAGGGATCAGGGGAGCGGTGGACTCCATTGCAGGTATCGGAGCCCGCCTCGGGCATGGATGGAGATTCGATAATGTCCCCCACCACCCCGACCATTGCCATGATCTACGTCAAGCGCCTCCTGTCGGCCTGTGCTGCCGTCCTGTTCTCGACGGCTGCGCCGGCGCAACAGGTGCCACAGCCGAAATTGCCCACCGTCAACCTGCAGGCAGGCATGCACAACATCGTCGCGGAGGTCGCGCGCACACCCGAGCAGCAGCAGATCGGGATGATGATGCGCACGCAGATGGCGCCGCACGAGGGCATGCTCTTCGTCTTCGACGATCGCGCCCCGCGCTGCTTCTGGATGAAGAACACGTTGCTGCCGCTGTCGATCGCCTTCATCGACGACGACGGCACCATCGTCAACCTGGCGGACATGCAGCCGCGCAGCGAGCAATCCCACTGCGCGACCCGGCCGGTGCGCTATGCGCTGGAAATGAACCAGGGCTGGTTCGCCAAGCGCGCCGTCGGCCCCGGCTTCAAGCTGCGTGGGGCGCCTTTCAACCGCTGAGAGCCGCCCCGCCGGGTGTGGACGGGCGGGTGGTGACAGGCGGGTGTGATCAGCCCTTGGGGGCTGCGCGCAAGCCGCCGCAGCCCGCCTTCGGTCAGGCGAAGTTCGCCGCCGCGAAATCCCAGTTGACCAGCTTGTCGAGGAAGGTCTCGACGAACTTCGGGCGCATGTTGCGGTAGTCGATGTAGTAGGCGTGCTCCCACACATCCACGGTCAGCAGCGCCTTGTCGGCCGTCGTCAGCGGCGTGCCGGCAGCACCCGTGTTGACGATGTCGACGCTGCCGTCTGGCTTCTTGACCAGCCAGGTCCAGCCCGAGCCGAAGTTGCCGACCGCCGACTTGATGAAGGCCTCGCGGAACGCCGCGTACGAGCCCCACTTGGCCTGGATGGCGGCAGCCAGCGCGCCCGTGGGCTCGCCGCCGCCGGCGGGCTTCATGCAGTTCCAGAAGAAGGTGTGGTTCCAGATCTGCGCGGCGTTGTTGTAGACGCCACCGGAAGACTTGCGCACGATCTCCTCGAGCGTCATCGACTCGAATTCGGTGCCCTTCTGCAGGTTGTTCAGGTTGACCACATAGGCGTTGTGGTGCTTGCCGTGGTGGAACTCGAGCGTCTCGCGGCTGTAATGCGGCGCAAGCGCGTCGAGGCCGTAAGGCAGGGCCGGCAGGGTGTGTTCCATGGAAGCGTTCCTTCTGTCTGTCGTGGAGGGGCGAAAACCCGAAATTCTAGGCAGTCCCCATGTCCCTGCGCCGGCGTTGGTCAGCCTTGCGGCGCCGACATCGGGTTGGCAGTGTGCGGCAGGACCGATTCGACCCGCACCTGTGCGCGGCCGTCGTGCAGCACGGCCAGCGCCTCGGCGCCGGCCCGCAGGTCGGCCGCCCGCATCAGCGGCCGCCCTTGAGGGTCCTGCAGCCACGCATAGCCGCGCTGCAGCACCTGCGACGGATGCACCGCCTGCAACCGCGCCGCCAGGACGTCCAGGCGCTCTCGCCGCTGCTCCAGGTCCTGCCGCGTGACCCGACCGAGACGGGCGCTGAGGGTGACCAGGGCCTGCGCCGGCAGGCGCTGACGATCACGCAGCGCGGCCTCGAGGCGGCGCGCCCAGGCGTCGAGGTGATGCGCGTGGGCGAGCAGCCGCGCTGCGGGCGCTCCCGCCCGCCGCGCGAGCACGTCCAGCGTCTGTGCGTGCCGGTCGAGGACGCGATGCGCGGCAAGCGCCAGCCGACGCGCCGACACCGACAGCCCCTGCAGCAGGGAGGCGCGGTCGGGTGCCGCCAGCTCGGCCGCAGCGGTGGGCGTCGGCGCGCGCAGATCGGCCGCCAGATCGCAGAGCGTGACGTCGGTCTCGTGGCCGACGCCGCAGATCACGGGCACCGCGCAGGCCGCCACCGCCCGCACGACACGCTCGTCGTTGAAGGCCCACAGGTCCTCCAGCGAGCCCCCGCCGCGCACCAGCAGCACCGTGTCGATGCCCGGTGTGCGGCCCGCCACGCCCAGCGCCTCGACGATGCCCGGCGGCGCCTCAGCACCTTGCACCAGGGTCGGGAAGACGACGACCCGCACGTGCGGCGCCCGCCGGGCGAGCGTCGTCAACACGTCGCGCAACGCGGCGGCCCCCAGCGACGTCACCACGCCCAGGCAACGCGGATGCGCGGACACGGGGCGTCGCCGTGCCGGATCGAACAGGCCCAGGCGCTCCAGCCGCGCCCGCAGACGCAGGAATTCTTCGTACAGCGAGCCTGCGCCCTGCCGCTGCAGACTCTCGACGATGAACTGCAGATCGCCGCGCGGCTCGAAGATCGACAGCCGGCCGCGCGCCTGCACGCGCTGCCCTTCCGCGGGCGCGAAGTCGAGCAGGCCCGCCGAACGGCGGAACATCGCGCAGCGCAGGCTGGCCGCCGCGCCGTCGGCATCCTTGAGCGTGAAGTACAGGTGACCGCTGGCCGGTCGCGACAGACCGGAGAGCTCCGCACTGACCGTCAAGGCGCCGAAGCGCGACGCCAGGGTGTCGCCAGCGGCCAGCAGCAGTGCCGAAACGCCCCAGACCACGCCCTGCGTCGGCAGCGGCGCAAGGCCCGACCCGCGGGAATCCATCGATGCATCGGCCATAATTCCTGCAGGCCGCTCGGGCCGTCATCGGTCTCCCGGGCCGCCGGGTGTCCGTGCCCGGCGGGTCATCGTGCCGGGTTGCCGGCCCCGCGTGCGTACGCAGACGAACCCCCGGGCCCTCCATTGATTTCGATCATACAAGCCGCCGGCTGGCCGATCTGGCCGCTGATCTTCTGTTCGGTCATTGCACTGGCGTTGGTGATCGAGCGCTTCGTCAGCCTGCGCGCGTCGCGCGTGCTGCCCGCCACGCTCTTCGACGAAGTGGTGCAGTTCACCCAGCAGGGCGTGCCGCAGGCGTCGGCGTTGTCACGTCTGGCGGAGAACTCGGCCCTGGGCTGGGTGCTCGCCGGCGGGCTGCGGATGCTGGGCAGCGACCCGCGCGCCTCGGAGGCCAAGCTGCGTCAGGCCCTCGAGAACGCCGGTCGTGAAGCGCTGCACCAGCTCGAGCGCTACCTCAACGCCTTGGGCACGATCGCCACGGCGGCTCCGCTGCTGGGCCTGTTGGGCACGGTCATCGGCATGATCGAGATCTTCGGCTCCCAGGCGCCGACCGCCGGCTCGCCCAGCGGCAACCCGCAGCAGCTGGCGCACGGCATCTCGATCGCGCTGTACAACACCGCTTTCGGCCTGATCGTCGCCATCCCGGCGCTGATGTTCCACCGCTACTTCCGCGGTCGCGTCGAGGCCTACCGCCTGGGGCTGGAACTGGCCGCCGAGCGCTTCGTCCCGCACCTGATGCGGCTGGCCAGTGCCCACCGGGGATCGGGTGGCGCATGAATTTCCGCGGCAGGTCCAGCCACGAGGAAGCGGAGATCAACCTGATCCCCTTCATCGATGTGCTGCTGGTGATCCTGATCTTCCTGATGCTGTCGACGACTTATTCGCGCTTTACGGAACTCCAGGTCGCCCTGCCCACCGCCGACGCCCCGCGCATGGACGAGCGCCCGCGCGAAATCGTCGTGGCGATCTCGGCCGACGGGCGCTATGTGATCAACCGGCGCCCCGTCGACGGGCGTGACGTCGAGGCGCTGGCCCGGCAACTGCGCGAGGCGGCCGCGGGCCGGCAGGCCGCCGTGGTCATCCTGTCGGCCGATGCACTGGCGGCACACCAGTCGGTGATCAACGTGCTCGATGCGGCCCGGCGCGCCGGACTGAGCCGGCTGACGTTTGCCGCACAGAAGCCGCAGGGCGCGCCCGGTGCGCGCTGACGGGACGGCCTGCCGCCGATGAGGCCGAGCCATCGACGCGGTGGCGCCGGGGCGGCCCTTGCGACCCGGCTGCAGGCTCTGTGGTGGCAACCGCAACCACGCACGGCGACCGACAGGCTGATGCTGGCACTGTTGTGGCCCCTGGCCGCGCTGTACCGTTTGGCGAGCACCGCAAACGCCCTGCCCTGGCGGCTGGGATGGCGCCGTCGTCGCGCGCTGCCGGTGCCGGTGGTGGTGGTGGGCAACCTGATCGTCGGGGGGGCGGGGAAGACCCCGGTGGTGATCGCCCTGATCGAAGCGCTGCGTGCGCGCGGATGGACACCGGGGGTGGTGTCACGAGGCTACGGTGGCCAGGCCGACGGCAACGAAAACACCGCAGGGCCGCCGCGCGCGGTCCGCCCGGACGATGCCGCCGGCGAGGTCGGCGACGAGCCGCTGCTGATCGCGCGTCGCACCTCGGCGCCGGTGTGGATCGGCCGCCGCCGCCCCGAGGCCGTGCATGCGCTGTGTGCCGCGCATCCGCAGGTGGACGTCGTGATCAGCGACGATGGCCTGCAGCACCACGCCCTGCACCGCGATGCGCAGTGGATCGTCTTCGACGAGCGCGGCGTGGGCAACGGACGCCTGTTGCCCGCCGGGCCGCTGCGCGAGCCGCTGCCGCGGCGGTTGCCGCCGGGCTCTCAGGTGCTTTACACCTGCGACGCACCATCGACCGCGCTGCCTGGGCCATGTACTGCGCGTCAGCTCGGCGGCCTGGTCCCGCTGCAGGACTGGTGGCGGGGCCACCCGGCCCGCCGCGGCGCCCTGGATGCACTGCGCGGGACGTCTGTCCATGCCGCGGCAGGCATCGGGCACCCGTCCCGCTTCTTCTCCATGCTCGAGGCCGCCGGCCTGCAGGTCAGCGGGATCGCGCTGCCCGATCATGGCGCGCTCGAACCGCGCCCGTGGCCGGCCGATGCCCCGTGCGTGATCGTGACCGAGAAGGACGCGGTGAAGCTGTCGCCGCAGGCCGCCGACGCGGCGGCGGTGCAGGTCGCCACGCTAGACTTGCGTCTGCCCGACGATCTCCTCGGGCCGCTGATTCACCGCCTCGAACCCTTGCGCCGCCGATGAGCATGGACCCACGTCTGATCGAACTCCTGGTGTGCCCGTTGTGCAAGGGGCCACTGGAACTCCAGCGCGACGAGGCCTGCCGGCCGATCGAGCTGACCTGTCGGGCCGATCACCTGGCGTTCCCCATCCGGGACGGCATCCCGGTGATGCTGGAGTCCGAGGCCCGGAACCTGGACGGCTACACGACCGTCGGTGAGTGAGGCCGTCGTGCGCAACGGCCGATGCCAGTCCACGCGACGCGCTGCCACGCGCGAGGGTGTGGCCGGTGCGCCTGCCGGCTGGCCATCTGATGCGGGCCCAGGCTTTCGGCCTGCGCCTGCGCCCTGACCCCCAAGAGAGCACGCCTTGAGCTTCAGTGTCCTGATCCCTGCCCGGATGGCCTCGATGCGGCTGCCGGACAAACCCTTGCTCGATCTGGCCGGTCTGCCGATGGTCGTGCGTGTGGCGCGCCAGGCACAGGCCTGCGGTGCCGCACAGGTCGTGGTCGCCACCGACGACCGGCGCATCGTCGAGGCCTGTGCGCAGCACGGCGTGACCGCGCTGATGACGCGGGACGACCATGTCAGCGGCAGCGACCGTCTGGCCGAGGCCTGCGAGCAGCTCGGGCTGGACGGCGATCAGGTCGTGGTCAACGTCCAGGGCGATGAGCCTCTGATCCCGCCTGCGCTGATCGCGCGCTGCGCCGCGCTGCTCGACGCGCACCCGGACTGCGCGGTGGGCACCGTCGCCCACCCGATCGAGCGACTGGCTGACTGGCACAACCCGAACGTCGTCAAGGTGGTGCTCGACGCCGCTGGACGGGCGTTGTACTTCACGCGAGCACCGGTGCCGCACTGGCGTGACGCGCCGGCAGGGGCTTTGCCGGCTGCACCTGCGCCGCTGCGCCACCTCGGCATCTACGCCTACCGCGCGGGATTTCTGCGCGCCTTCCCCCGGCTGACGCCGGCACCCCTGGAGCGCACCGAAGCACTGGAGCAGTTGCGCGTGCTCTGGCACGGAGAACGCATCGCGGTCCACGTGACCGACACCGCTCCGGCCGCCGGCGTCGACACGCCCGAGGATCTGGAACGGGTGCGTCGGGTCTTGGCGGGTGCCACAGACCAGCGCACCGCCTGACGGGGTCGATCGTCGCCGGGTTGGGCGCCGGCTGGTGCCCGCCCCATGCGGCGGGCGAGCCCGAAAGTTGGGCGAAGGAGGCCCGTGGTAATCTCGATTGCACGTGCATCTGTGGATGGACTGCACGACTTCGGTGCATGCGGCCCGGTCTGGGCACCACGCCGGCACCCCCGGGCCACGGCCCACTGACCGATCGAGGATGACGATGAGACTGATCCTGTTGGGCCCGCCGGGGGCGGGCAAGGGCACGCAGGCCGCCAAGATCTGCGCGCGCTACGGCATCCCGCAGATCTCCACCGGCGACATGCTGCGCGCGGCGATCCGTGCCGGCACCGAGCTCGGCATGGCCGCCAAGAAGGTGATGGACGCGGGCGGCCTCGTCAGCGACGACCTGATCATCGCCATGGTCAAGGAGCGCATCGCCCAGCCCGACTGCGAGAAGGGCTTCCTCTTCGACGGCTTCCCGCGCACGATCCCCCAGGCCGACGCGATGAAGGCCGCCGGCGTCATGCTCGATGCGGTCGTCGAGATCGATGTGCCCGAGCAGGACATCGTCGAGCGCATGAGCGGCCGACGGGCCCACCTGCCCTCGGGCCGCACCTACCACGTGAAGTTCAATCCGCCCAAGGTCGAAGGCGTGGACGACGTGACCGGTGAGCCGCTGGTGCAGCGTGACGACGACCGGGAGGAGACGGTGCGCAAGCGCCTGGCGGTCTACCAGTCGCAGACCCGCCCGCTGGTCGACTACTACTCGGCCTGGGCCGCCCGCGGCGAAGCCGGCGCGCCGCGCTACCGCCGTGTGGCCGGTGTGGGCGCGGTCGACGACATCACCGCCCAGATCTTCGGCGCCCTGGAAGGCTGACGGCGAGGAGTTCGCGCATGGACATCAACGACAGGGTCTTCGTCGTCACCGGCGGGGCGTCCGGCCTCGGCGAGGGGACGGCACGGATGCTCGCCTCGCTGGGCGGCATGGTGGTGATCGCCGACCTTCAGGCCGAGCGCGGCCAGGCCCTGGCGGACGAGATCGGCGGGGTCTTCGTGCGCTGCGACGTCAGCCAGGAGGCCGACGCGCAAGCGGCGATCGACGCCGCGGTGGCGCGGGGCAAGTTCGTGGGCCTCGTCAACTGCGCGGGCATCGCGCCGGCCTCGCGCACTGTCGGCCGTGACGGTGCGCACCCGCTGGCGCTGTTCTCCAAGACGGTGTCGGTCAACCTGATCGGCAGCTTCAACATGATTCGCCTGGCGGCCGAGGCGATGAGCCGCAACACGCCCGAGGCCACCGGCGAGCGCGGCGTGCTGATCTCCACGGCCAGCGTGGCCGCCTATGACGGGCAGATCGGGCAAGCCGCCTACGCCGCCAGCAAGGGGGGCGTGGTGGGCATGACGCTGCCCATCGCACGCGATCTGGCGCGGCTGGGCATCCGTAACATGACGATCGCGCCCGGCATCTTCGGCACACCGATGCTCTTCGGCATGCCGCAGGAGGTGCAGGACGCCCTGGCCGCGAGCGTGCCCTTTCCGAGCCGCCTGGGCACCCCACAGGACTACGCCCGGCTGGTACGGCACATCTTCGAGAACGACATGCTCAACGGCGAGGTGATCCGCCTGGACGGCGCGATCCGGCTGGCACCGAAGTGAACGCGCCGTCGTCCGACGGCCTCACCACGCCAGGAATGCGCCCCGCCCTTCGACGGCCAGCATCACTTCCCGCCCGACGGGCAACGTGACCTGCGTGGGCACGTGCCCGAAGGGCAGACCCGTCAGCACCGGCGTGTCGGTGCGCGACCGCAAGGCCTGTACGGCTGACTTCATGCCGTAGCCACGGTCCAGAGGCGAAGGTTTCCAGGCCGTGAAGTGCCCGAGGATGACAGCCGACTGCGCGGCGATCACCCCCGCCTGATGCAGTTGCAGCAGGCGCCGCTCGGTTTCGTAGGGGTGCTCGTTGACGTCCTCGAGGAAGAGGATTCCGCCGCTGACTCGCGGGAAGTGCGGGGTGCCCAGCAGCGTGCACACCATCGTCAGGTTGCCACCCCACAGCACGCCGCGCCGCTCCAGCCCGTCCAGCCCGGGCTCGGTGCGAAAGCCCAGGGCCTCGAGCTCGCCCGACATCGCCTCGCGGAAGCATTCCAGCGTGACCTCGTCCGGGGTGTCGGCGCTGAAGGCACCCAATGCCGTCGGGCCGGCCCAACTCGCCGCCCCGAGATGCGCCAGCAGGCCCAGGTGCAGCGCGGTGAAATCGCTGTAGCCGACCCAACGGGTGCCGCGCTCGATGCTGCGCGCCAGGCGGGGCCATTCGATGCCGTCCAGCAGCCGCGTCAGCCCGTAGCCGCCGCGGCTGGCCAGCGCCACCGAGGGCGACGCATCGGCCACGCGGTGCAGCGCCGCCAGGCGACGCGCATCGTCGCCCGCAAAGCGCTGCCGGCGCGCCAGCGCGTCCTCGTCGAGCCGGGCCTCGAAGCCCAGCGCCACGAGCCGCCGCAGGGCCAGACGCAAGGCGGCGGGCTCGGCCACCACGCCCGAAGGCGAGAACACAGTCAGCGAAGTCAAGGTCCGTCCTCCGGGCCATCATGGGCGATAGCCGAGGGTGCAGCGCCATCAGCCCCGACCGGGGTCTGCGGTGGGCTTCCCACAGCCGCCTGGTGCGCCAGCCGCTTGGCCCGCGCCTGAGCCCTGCGATCGGCAAAGAAATCCCGCAGCAGCTGCGCGCAAGGCGCCTGCAACACGCCGGCCCGCAAGGCCGTGTGGTGGTTGAGCAAAGGCTGCGAGAACAGATCGACGACCGAGCCCGCCGCACCGGTCTTCGGGTCGGGCGCGGCGTAGACCACACGCCGCAGCCGCGCGTGCATCATCGCCATCGCGCACATCGCGCAAGGTTCCAGCGTGACGTAGAGCTCGCAGTCGGGCAGGCGGTAGTTCGCGCGCGCGGCGGCGGCGGCCCGCAGCGCGACGATCTCGGCGTGTGCCGTCGGGTCGTGGGTGGAGATCGGCCGGTTGTAGCCGCTGGCCACCACCTCGAAGCCGCCGGGCAGCGAAAGGTCGCGGCGCAACAGCACCGCACCCACCGGCACCTCGCCACGGTCGCGGGCCTGCAGGGCCTGCGTCAGGGCCAGGCGCATGGGCGCGACGTCCGGGTCGGTGTCGTCCTGAGGCTCCGAGCCTGCCTGGGGCTGCGGTGGCGAAAGGGCCGAATCCACTCAGCCCCCGAAGCCGCGCAGCCGCAGGTGCAGGTCGACGGCGTAGCGGTCGGTCATGCCGGCGACGAAGTCGGTGACGGCCAGCAGCCGCTCGTAGCGTGACGTCAGCGCGACGGTGCGGGCGCCGTCCGGGATCAGCCGCACCAGCATCCGCGCCCGTTCGCTGGCCTGCCCCGGGCCGACCCGGGCCGCATCCTCGACCGCGGCGCAGAAGGTGCCCAGCAGCCAGCCGATGATCTCCAGGCCGGCGACCTGCCACTCGAGCTTGGAGGCCTCGTCGTACAGGCGCTGCGAGGCGAGTTCCTTGAAACGACGGAAGTCTTCGGCGCCGTCGATGAGGTCCAGCAGCGGCTGCGCGCAGCAGCCGGCCAGGAGCCTGTCGTGCCAGGCGCGAAACACCTGCGCCACACGTTCGACGAGCACGCCGATGGTCACGGCGCGCAGGTACTCGCCGCGGTGCTGCCGGTCGTGCAGGCCGGCGGCGCGCGCGCGCTGCGCGTCGTCGACGAAGGGCTCGTGCAGCGCCTGCAGTTCGTCAAAGGCAATGTGGCCCGAACGCACGCCATCCTCGATGTCGATGACGCCGTAGCGCGGGGCGGCGGCCGCCGCCCCCAGGACGGCCTGGGGGTGGCGCGGCCAGCCGCCCGGGCGGGCTGGCAGCAGGCCCAGGTGCCCGGCCAGTTCGGCGAAGATCGCACGCTCGCTGTCCATGTAGCCGAACTTGCGCCGCGCCGCCCCCGCGTCCTCGCGCCCGCCGCCCAAGGCGTCGCACGGGTATTTGACCGACGCCCCAAGCGTCGCACAGGTCAGTTGCAGGCCGCCGGGCTGGTCGGGGTGCTGCAGCCGCACCACCGTGCGCAGGCCCTGCGCATTGCCCTCGAAACGCAGCAGATCGGCCTGCTGCGCGTCGCTCAGGCCGTCCAGCCAGTGGCGGCCCTGGCCTGCGAAGTAGTCGCGGATCGCGGCCTCGCCGGCATGCCCGAAGGGCGGATTGCCGATGTCGTGCATCAGACAGGCCGCTGCCACGATGGCGCCGACGTCCTGCGGCACCGCCACCGCCTTCAGCGCCGGATCGATCGCGCCGATGGCCCGTCCGGCCAGCATCCCCAGCGACCGGCCCACGCTCGCCACCTCCAGGCTGTGGGTCAGCCGGGTGCGCACGTAATCGGTCTGGGCCAGCGGATGCACCTGCGTCTTGTCCTGCAGCCGCCGGAAGGCCGAGCAGAAGACGATGCGGTCCCAATCCTTGAAGAACTCGGTGCGCAGCACGTCGGCATCGGCTGCCGGGTCTTCGGTCGCCGCCCAGGCGGGGTCGTCGCCGGCCACGGGCAGGCGGCCGATGCGCAGGGGCTGCAGCAGGCGCCGCCAGTCCATCACGGTCATGCGCGCCGGCCCCGCGGCAGGAGTGGCCAGCCCATCGCGACGTGCACACAGACGTGGGTCATGAACAGGTGAGCTCCAGGCCGCTCAGCGCGCACCGGACCAGTCGGGCGGGCGCTTGTCGATGAAGGCCTGCACGCCCTCGAGCGCGGCGCCGTCCATCATGTTGCAGGCCATGGTCTCGCCGGCGTCGGCGTAGGCCTCCTCGATGCCGGTCTCGAGCTGTCGGTAGAACAGCCCCTTGCCCATCGCCAGGGCCACGCGCGGCTTGGCGACGATGCTGTCGACGAGCGTCTCGATCTCGGCGTCGAGCCTGTCGGCCTCGACGACGCGGTTGACCAGCCCCCGCGCACGCGCCTCGTCGGCGCTGATGAAGGCGCCGGTGACCAGCATCTCGAAGGCCAGCTTGCGCGGCAGGTTGCGGCTGAGCGCCACGCTGGGCGTCGAGCAGAACAGACCGAGGTTGATGCCGCTGACGGCAAAGCGTGCCTCGCGGGTGGCCACCGCCAGGTCGCACATCGCCACGAGCTGGCACCCGGCCGCCGTGGCGATGCCATGCACGCGCGCGATCACCGGCACCGGCAGACGCTGGATCGTCATCATCATGCGGCCGCACTGCGCGAACAGCCGCTCGTAGTAGGCCTGCGACGGCTCGGCGCGCATTTCGCGCAGGTCGTGCCCGGCGCAAAAGGCCCGGCCTTCGGCGGCGATGACCACGACCCGCACGCCGTCGTCGGCGGCCAGCGCGTCCAGCCGCGTCTGCAAGGCGTCGAGCAGGGCTTCGGACAGTGCGTTGAAGGCCTGCGGACGGTTCAGCGTCAGACGCACCACGCCGCGCGCGTCTCGTTCGCAGCGCACCAGGTCGTCGCCCGTCATGGCATCAGTCGCTGCCGCGTGGGGGTCTGTCGTAGAGGCGGTTGTCGCAGTCATCATCGGGTCCTCTGCACGTGATCTGGAGGGGGGCGGCGGATTCGCCGGCACACACCGGCAGGCCGGCGACGGGCGCCGTCCGACGACATCAGGCTATTCGATGGCCGACGCGCTCTTCGCACGCTCGCGCAACTGGAACTTCTGGATCTTGCCGGTGCTGGTCTTGGGGATGGGCTCGAAACGGATGTCCCGCGGCACCTTGTAGGCGGCCAGCAGGGCTCGGCAATGCGCCACGAGTTCCTCGGCCGTCACCTGCGCGCCGGGCTTGGTCTCGACGTAGGCCAGCGGCGTCTCACCCCATTTCGGGTCGGGCTTGGCCACCACCGCGCAGGCCATCACCGCCGGGTGGCGGTACAGCGCGTCCTCGACCTCGAGTGAGGAGATGTTCTCCCCACCGGAGATGATGATGTCCTTGCTGCGGTCGCGGATCTTGACGTAGCGGTCGGGCTCCATCACCGCCAGGTCGCCGGTGTGGAACCAGCCGCCGGCGAAGGCCTTGTCGGTGGCTGACGGGTTCTTCAGGTAGCCCTTCATCACGATGTTGCCGCGGAAGAAGATCTCGCCCATGGTCTGGCCGTCGGCCGGCGTGGGCGCCATCGTCTGCGGGTCGAGCACGGTCATGCCCTCCTGCAGCGCGTAGCGCACGCCCTGACGGCCGTTCAGTCGCGCCTGTTCGGACAGCGACTCACCCGCCCAGCTGGCCCGCTTGACGGCCACCGCCGCCGGCCCGTAGACCTCGGTCAGACCGTAGACGTGCGTGATGTCGAAGCCGATGCGCGCCATGCCCTCGATCATCGCCGCCGGCGGCGCCGCCCCGGCCACCATCCCCCGTACCCCGGGGGCGATGCCCTCGCGCCACTCGGCCGGCGCATTGATGATCAGGTTGTGGACGATGGGCGCGGCGCAGTAGTGGTCCACGCTGTGCTCGCGGATCGCGTCCAGGATGGCACGCGCCTCGACGCGGCGCAGGCAGACGTGGGTGCCGCCCAGCATCGCCACGGTCCAGGGGAAGCACCAGCCGTTGCAGTGGAACATCGGCAGCGTCCACAGATACCGCGGGAAGTGCGGCATCGTCCAGGTGGTTGCGTTGCTGACCGCGTTCAGGTAGGCGCCACGATGGTGCGTGACCACGCCCTTCGGGTCTCCCGTGGTGCCGCTCGTGTAACTGACGGCGATCGCGTCCCACTCGTCGGCCGGGCCTTGCAGCACCGGCAGCGGGTCGTGGGCCGCAATCCAGGCCTCGTACTCGTGTGCGCCCAAGCGCTCGCCGGGCCCGGCGTATTCGCTGTCGCAGACGTCGATGACCAGGGGCGTGCGGCCATGTGCTTCCCGCAGGATGTGCAAGGCCTCGGCCACGACCGGGGCGAACTCACGGTCCGTCAGCAGCACCTGCGCCTCGCAGTGGTTCATCTGCCAGGCCAGCAGTGCCGCGTCCAGCCGCGTGTTCAGCGTGTTCAGCACGGCATTGAGGGCGGGCACGGCGTAGTGGGCCTCCACCATTTCGGGCGTGTTGGGCAGCATCGCGCTGACCGTGCAGCCGCGGCCCACACCTGACGCGCGCAGCGCAGCGGCCAGCCGTGCCGAGCGCTCGCGCGTCTGCGCCCAGGTGTAGCGCCGCGCGCCGTGCACCACGGCCGGCAGGTCGGCGAAGACCTCGGCGCTGCGCTCGACGAAGCTCACCGGCGACAGCGCGACGAAGTTGGCGGGGTTGCGGTCCAGGTGCTGGTCGTAGATGTGGGTCAAGACGGGTCTCCTGAGTCGTGTGTCGTGTGTCGCTTGGCGATCGGCAGGGTGCACCCCGGGTGCACACCTGCGGACGTCAGACCGGGCTCACATCACCCCGAAGGTGCGGAAGGCCTGCGCCGTGCTCATGCCGGCCTCGATGGCCTGACGGACCTTGTTCTCGGTGCTGACCTTCTCGAGGGCGCGCGAAATCGCCTCCTGCTCGGCCTGCCGGGGAATGACCAGCACGCCGTCGAGATCGCCGAAGACGATGTCGCCCGGGGCCACCCGCACGCCGTGCAGCTCGACCGGCACACGCCAGTCGACCACCTTGCCGCGTGCGCCCTGGTCCTGCGCATAGCCCCCCATCGAGAACACCGGCATGCCGGAGGCCAGCACCTCGGGCGTGTCGCGGTGGTAGCCGTCGAGCACCGCGCCGGCAGCCTTCAGGTGGCGCGCACGGGTGGTCATCAAGCCACCCCACAGCGCGAAGGTCGGCGTGCTGCCGGTGGCCAGGTAGACCTCGTGCTCGCGCAGGTCGTCCAGCGCCTCGAACAACAGCCCGAAGGGCTGGCGGCCCAGCGGGCCGTGCGTGGCCGGCTCGGCCGCACCGAAACAGTTCGACTCCAGCACCGGCATCGCGCGGCCGACGATGACCATGTCGCTGCGCAGCGGCCGGATGTGCGGCGGCAGGAACTGACGCGTCAGGCCCATCGTGTCGAGGATGTCACCGACCGCGGCCGGGAACAGCCGTTGGCGCATCAGTTCGAAGAGTTCTGTGTCGTCTTTCCAGGTCATCGATGGGCTCCTTCGCCTTCGTTGATCGTCGCGAACGGATTCGACCACAGGCAGCGGCCGAGAAGGGCGCGGATCGCGCAGCGCAGGCTGGCTGGTGGCCTGCTCAAGCAACAGGTGTCGTCGTCGGCAGGTCCACCGCTCGCACGTTCGCACCGATACCGGCGGCAGACAGCGCCATGTGCGCCCCCGCCTGCAAGGTGGCGTCCACCAATCTCTTCACAGCGTCCCGACAGGATGGTTCGATGGCGGTGAACTCCAGGCCAGCCAGCCACTGCCCATCGGGCCGCATCTCGACACGCCGGACCTTGCTCCAGATCTCCACGGCATCGACGTCGGACGGCGACAGATTCAGCAGCACCTGGACATCGGTGTGAGGTTCGATCACTGCGGAGGTCAAGAGCCTCAACCCGCCGTAACCAAGGTCGCAAGCGCGACCGATGCACCGCTGCGGGCACACCGACTTGCCTTCGATGTGGTGAAAGATCACCGGCAGATCGACCTGGACTCGAGGGCTGCGGCGCACTTCCCGGACCGGCACTCGAAGCGTCCGCGGCCGATGCGTGGCGACCACTTCGTACAGGCGCACGACGTCCTTGCGGCCCTTCATCTGCACTTCGTTGATCTCTGCAATCTCGACGTGAGAGCGGACCTGCCGCCAGGTGTTCTCGCTGATCAGGACCTGCCCGCGCAGGCTATGGGCCTCGATGCGGGACGCCAGATTCACCTCGTCACCGATGGCCGTGTACTCCCGGTGCTGTTCCGATCCAAGGTGGCAGACAAAGACCGGACCCGTGTTGAGTCCGATGCCCATGTAAAGGGTCTCCATGCCGGCCGCCGCGTTTGCCCGGTTGACTTCATCCATCGCAAGCTGCATCTCGACCGCGCAGGCCACGGCTGCCTCGACGGCATGGTCGGGAGCGGGCGAGACACCGAACAAGGCCATGATCGCGTCGCCCATGAATTTGTCGATCAGCCCACCATGGTCGATGATGATGCGAGACATGGCCGCAAGATAGCGGTCGAGCGTCGCGACCAGTTGCTCGGCGGCATGCCGCTCGGCCATCGCGGTGAATCCGCGCAGGTCCGACAGCAGGATGGTGACCTCCCGACGACCCTCGATCGGCAACAGGTCCATCGACGACTCGATGGCGGCTTGGGCCAGGTCCGTCGGGGAAGCCGCCATGCTGGCTGCGGCGCCCGAGCGGGCCTGCACGACCAGGGCTGCGATGCGCGTGGCAAGCACATCGCGGTCCACCTTGACGAAGCGAGACGGGCGCGACATCGCCTCAGGCGCGGTCAGGCGGTGTGAGCGATCGCTGGAGAGCGCTCGCCCCGTCCGGTCGGTCGACGTTGAACGGATACAAGTGTCGCAATCGGGCTAGTTTCACAGACATGCGTGGTCGGGGTCTCGCATCAGGCCACCGCCGCCGCCAGCGCCTGATCGATGTCCCAGAGGATGTCGTCGACGTGCTCGAGGCCGACCGAGATGCGCACCATGTCGGGCCGCACGCCGGCGGCGCGCTGCTGCTCGGTGTCGAGCTGGCGGTGCGTGGTGCTGGCCGGGTGGCTGATCAGCGTGCGGGTGTCGCCGATGTTGACGAGGTGGCTCATGAACTGCGCCGACTCGATGAACCGCACGCCGCGCTGCAGCGCCTGCGCCTGCGCGGCGGCGTCACCGCCGGCGTCGGTGGCCACACCGAAGGCCAGCAGCCCCGAGGCGCCGCGCATCTGGCGCTGCAGCAGCGCGTGCTGCGGGTGGCTGGGCAGCCCGGGGTAGCTGACCCAGGCCACGCGCGAGTCACCCTGCAGGAAACGCGCCACCGCCAGCGCGTTGGCACCATGGCGCTCCATGCGCAGGTGCAACGTCTCCACGCCCTGCAGGATCTGCCAGGCGCTCATCGGGCTCAGCGCGGCGCCGTACACGCGCAGCGTCTCCATGCGGCAGCGCATCGTGAACCCGAAGTCGCCGAAGGTCTCGTAGAACTTCACGCCGTGGTAGCCGGGCGAGGGCTCGGTCATGCCCGGGAACTTGCCGTTGTCCCAGGGGAAG
>JBMTXX010000011.1:0-29665 GCA_049453935.1 Rubrivivax sp. | reverse complement strand
CACGGCGGGGCGAGCCCTTGCCGCGCCGCGCAGGGCCCTCCAGTGCGGGCAGCGCGTCGTCGCCTGCCCAGATCCCTGCCCCGGGCGCCACTGCCGCGCGTGACGAGACGGAGCGCGCGGGCTGGGTCGAGTCGAGCGTCTGTCTGGCCGCTGGGCTGGTCGTCATCGAGAGCACCGACCTCACCGCCTGGCTGCTCGCCAGGCGCCTTCAGCACCCCCCTGGGCCTGTGTCCAGCCCAGGGCGATGAGCTTCACCGGCCGGGCAGGCGCGTGTCGGGCCACGGGTTCCCATGCGCCGGGTTGCGCAGGAAGCGTTCGTCGGTCAGGGATTCGAGGAAGGCGACCACGTCGTCGATCTCCTGCTCGGTGATCTCGAAGCCGACGATGAACTCGCTGCGCAGCGGGTTGGGGCCGCGGGCCTGGAGCGCGGCACGGCCGCCGCGGGCGTAGTGCGAGTGCAGCACCTCGCGCAGCGTGGCGATCGAGCCGTCGTGCATGTAGGGGGCCGTCACCGCGACGTTGCGCAGCGTCGGCGTGCGAAAGCGCCCCCTGTCGCCCGCCTCGCCCGTGAACTCCACGATGCCGGGCGAGGCCGCGGGGTAGGCGCCGCGGCCGTCCTCGTCGTACAGGCCGGTGTTGTGGAAGCCGGTCTCGGCGAACGGGCTGCGCGCGTGCTTCTGGTTGTCGGTGAAGCCGAAGCCGCCGTGGCAGTGGTAGCACTCGAGCCTCTCGCCGAAGAACAGGTCCTCGCCGCGCCGCGCGGCTGCGCTGATCGCATCGCGCTGGCCGCCGTAGCGGTAGCGGTCCCAGGCGCTGTCGAAGCTCAGCAGCGAACGCTGGAATGCCGCCAGGGCCTTGGTCAGCGTGGACAGGGCGTACAGCGCCTCGTCGCCCCGGCGCGCCTCCTCGGGGAAGGCGCGTGCGAACAGCCGACGGTAGACCGGGTCGCCCTTCAGCATCGAGAACAGCGCCTGCTCGCGCCCGGCCATCCCCATCTCCACCGGATGCTCGCCGAACAGCGGGATCAGCGCCTGCACCTCCAGCGAGGTGAGTTGCGGGTTCTGCCAGGTCAGCACCGGCAGGTAGGCCACGTTGGCCAGGCTCATCGCGCTGCGGCTGCCGGTTTCGCCGGTGACGCCCGTCGACACCGCCCGGCCATCGGTGAAGGCGCGTGCCGGGTCGTGGCAGCCGGCGCAGGACTGGCTGCCGTCGCGCGACAGGCGCGGGTCGTGGAACAGGTGCCGGCCGAGCTCGACCTTGTCGGCGCTCATCGGGTTGTCGGCCGGCACCACCGGGGGCGGTACCCAGGCTGGCAGCGGCCAGTGCCATGCATCGCCCGACGCGCCGAGCAGCAGCACGCTGCACAGCACGAGCGCCGTCCGGGTGGCCAGACGGCGCCATAGGCGGGGGGCAGACAGCAGGGCTGGGCCGCTCACTGGACTGCCCTGCGCACTGCGTGCTTCGGGATTCGCGCTTGGGAGCGGCCCGGCGTGCTCATGCCCGGCTCTCACCGCACCGTGAACAGGCGCTGCGGCCCGGGCGCGGCCACGCCGCCATAGCCCAGCCCCAGGGCACCCATCACCGGCGGGCAGTCGGCGTCGTTCGGGAAGCTCATGCAGCCGGGCGAGGTCATGGGCGCGTTCACGTCCACGTTCGCGCCGGCCAGCACGGCCCCGATGTCGGCGACGACCGTCTGCGCGGCGGGGTCGAAGCGATCGAACTGCACGGTCACCCGGTTGGGGTGGGCGCACTCGGCCTTGGGCGCCTCGGTGCGCGCGGCCGAGGCGCAGACCGTGCTGCCCAGGTGCAGGGAAAAGCGCGTCACGGGCCCCATGGCGCTGGCGGAGGCCGGCCGCTGCTCGGACACGCCGCTGGAGGTGGTGTCGAACTTGACGAACTTGTAGCCGCCCTGCCAGTTCCAGAACATCGCCGTCAGGTTCAGCGGTGACGGCGCCACCGTGGGGTCGCCGTGGTTGCGCGCGAAGGGCACGCCCAGCGTGAAGCGCAGGCCGGTATAGCGCCCGGCCGGCACGGTGCCGCGGACCGTGGTGTTGGTGGCCGCGGTGCCGTTGCGGCAGGGGCCGCTGCCATCCTCGAAGTCCAGCAGCGCGAGGTTCTCGAACTGCCAGACGCCGTCCTGCGCCAGGGTCAGCGGCTCGGTGCGCCCGGCGGCGTCGACCAGGGCGATGTCACTGACGTAGAGGCGGAAGTCGCTGGGCGTGATCGTCGAGCGCGTGGTGCCGATGTCGGCGTAGCGCTGGCCGCAGGCGAAGGGCTGGCCGTTGACCTGCGCAGCGAAGCGCAGGGTCACGGGCTGCGGGTCGGCGGCCACGGCGGCGGTCGGCGCGGTGGCGGCAAAGGTGGCCAGCAGGAGGGCCGTGAGGGAGGTTGTGCGGCCCAGGGGTCGAAAAGCGGTGTTCATGGTGCGGTTTCCTTTTCGGTAGAGGGTTGTCGCTCTAGGCAATCAGTGCTTGTGCTCGTGCGCGCCCGCCGCGTCGCGCGGCTGCTGCACCCAGACCATCACCTCGCGCTCACCTGCTTTCTCGAAGCGCAAGGTCATCGGGAAGCGGTCGCCGTCTTTCAGCGGCTGCTGCAGACCGATCAGCATCAGGTGGTGCTCGCCGCCGTGGCGCAGTCGCACCTCGCCCTTCGGCGGCAGGTCGATGCCGTCGATGGCGCGCATGCGCATCACGTGCTGTGCGTCGATGACGCTGCGGTGGATCTCCACCGCGCGCGCGGCCGGCGTGCTGGCGCCGATCAGGCGGTCTGCCTGGCCGCCGGTGTTGCGGATGCCGCGCAGATACGCCGCCCCGGTGCTGGCGCCCGGCGGCGTGGGCGTGGCGTAGGGGTGGTCGATGCGCAGCGGGCCGAGTCTGAAGTCGTGCGCGTGCGCAGGGCTGGCCCAGGTGACCAGTGCGGCCAGTGCAGCGGCGATGCCGTGAATCCGGATCATCCGGGTCTTCTCGAGGGATGTGGTGGCCATGGCGGCTCCTTGTGCAGGGTGTCGGGTGGGGACGTACGGGCGCAACGCGGCCGCCGTGAGGTTGTTGCGGCGGCGCGTGAACGCAGGGGTCATGGGCCTGAGCAGGCGCATGACCGGTCTTGGTGAGGGCATTCCAGAGGCCTGACAGGCGTGCGCAGGCCGAGCCCTGTGTCAGGGCGGCAGACACACGCACGGTGCAGACGCTTCGCCGCGGGGGCCGTCGGGGATGAACCCGGCCACCGTCAGCGAAGGGCGGTCAGTGCGTCAGGTGGACAGGGGTGGCGCGCGCGCGAGGGCCGCGCGCCAGACGTGCGCGGTACGCGGGGCCGTGAGGAAGCGCTGCGGCGGGCCTTCGCTCAGCGTCAGGCGCAGCGGCAGCGGGGCCGTCGCAGGCGGCGGCGCCATGCCTTGCGAGCCGTTCGGGCAGCAGGGGCAGTGGTCGTGGTGGCCCGCCAGGGGCTCGCCCGTGTCGGACCCGGGTGCGCCGGGGCCTGCTTCTTCGAGCTGGACCCAGCGCGAGCCCTGGGCGGTGCAGACCTCGACCCAGTGCTCAGACCCGGAGGCCCGCGCCAGCGCGTGCGAGATCGCCGGCGCCAGTGCCGAGAACGCCAGCGCCAGTATGGCGAGCCAGAGGTTCAGGCGACGGTGACGGACGAAGCAACCCACCCCGAAATTCTAGGAGATGCATGGCGGCCACCGGGCGATCTTCCAACCCTGCGCGAATTTTGAGAGGCGGCGCATGCTTCATCTCGGATGGATCTGGCTGCAGCATTCCCCGGTGGACGGGCATGGCAGCCTCGCACAGGCACGTGACCCGGCGCAGCGTCTTTGCGGTGGCCGAGGGGCTTGTGGGCCGTGTTCGAATTGCCTATGCTCCGCAGCCGGCCCTGATCGCTCGGACGGCCACCTGCAAATGCGGCGTCGAGCGCGGCTAGCCCTGCGCCTGGATGCTTTCGCGTGTGACGCGCGTCACACCACCGGACTCGCCGGACGGCTGCACCCCGACGGCACCCATCGAACCCCTGAGGACCCAGACCGATGCCCACCGATCTCTTTTCCCTGTCGGGCCGTGTGGCCCTGGTGACCGGCGCGTCGCGCGGCCTCGGGCTGGCGATGGCGCAGGCGCTGGCCGAGCATGGCGCGCATGTCGTGATCAATGGCCGCCATGAGGCGTCACTGGAGCGCGCCGCACAGCCTTTGCGGGACGCGGGCCTGTCGATCAGCACGCTCGCGGTCGATGTCGCCGATGTCGAGGCCACGCGCGCGGCCATCGACGGCGTGGTGGCGCAGCATGGTCAGCTGGACGTGCTGATCTGCAATGCCGGCATCCAGCACCGCGTGCCGCTGCCGGACTGGACCTTTCCCGACTGGGAGCGGGTGGTGCACGTCAACCTCTCCGCGTGCTTTGCCATGGCGCAGGCCGCGGCGCGCCACATGGTGGCCCGCGGGCACGGCCGCATCATCATGACCGGCTCGGTCATGTCGGTGCTGGCGCGGCCGACGGTGCATGCCTATGTGGCGGCCAAGAGCGGGCTGTGGGGTCTGACGCGCTCGCTGGCCGCCGAACTCGGCGCGCAGGGCGTGACGGTGAACTGCATCGCGCCGGGTTTCTTCAAGACCGAGATGAACGAAGCCATCATGGCCAACCCGGAATTCGTCGCCTGGGTCGAAGGGCGCACGCCGCTCAAGCGCTGGGCCGAGCCGGCGGAGATCGGCGGCGCCGCCGTGTTCCTGGCCTCGTCTGCCGGCTCCTATGTCAACGGCCATCTGCTGGCCGTCGACGGCGGGATGATCTCGGTCGTCTGAGCAGCCGAGACGGCGCGCCGCGGGCCGGCTCGCCGCTGCCCCGGGCGCGACGAGCCGGGCCTTTCAGGCCAGCCGGCCGGCGCGGTAGTCCTCGACGGCCTGATAGATCTCTTCGTTCGTGTTCATCACGAAGGGGCCGTATTGCGCGATCGGCTCCCCCAGCGGCTGGCCGGCGATCAGGATGGCGCGCGCGCCTTCGGGGCCGGCCTGCAGCGCCACGCCGTCGCTGCCGGGCGTGTTGGCCAGCAGCGCCATGCGCTGGCGCGGCACCTCGGTGCCGGTGACCGTCAGCGCCCCGCGGTAGACGTAGACGAAGGCGTTGTGGGCGGCCGGCAGCGGCTGCGCGAAGGCGGCGCCGGGTGCGAGGTGCAGGTCCAGATAGGTGGGCGCCGTGGCCTCGCGCTGCATCGCGCCCGCCACGCCCAGCGCCTGGCCGGCGATGACGCGCACGGTCACGCCCGGGGCGCGCGCTTCGGGGATCTCGCCCGTCGGGATGTCGCGGTACCAGGGCGCGCACATCTTGTCGCGCGCCGGCAGGTTCAGCCAGAGCTGGAAGCCTTCCATGCGGCCTTCCTCCTGCTCGGGCATCTCGCTGTGGATCACGCCGCGGCCGGCGGTCATCCACTGCACGCCGCCGCCCGTCAGCAGGCCCTCGTTGCCGGCGGAATCGCGGTGGCGCATCCGGCCTTCCAGCATGTAGGTCACGGTCTCGAAGCCGCGGTGCGGGTGGTCGGGGAAGCCGGCGATGTAGTCACCGGCCTGGTCGCTGCCGAAGGCGTCGAGCATCAGGAAGGGGTCGAGCCGGCGCTGCAGCGTGTTCGTCAGCACGCGCACGAGCTTGACACCGGCGCCGTCGCTGGTGGGTTGGCCGGCGACGAGGCGCTCGACGAGGCGAGGGCGCTGCAGCAGGGGCAGCGGTGTCGTCGTGAGGGTGGGGGTGGCGGTCATGTCCATAAGCAGGATGATCGCCGCATTCGGCGCAGCGCGTGTGCAGAGGGCTTGAACATCGCGTTCAGCCCCGTCGCGCGCGTCGGTGCGCGGTGGCTGTGGCGGCGCCATCCTGGGTTCGTAACCGGACGACGCCGTATCGCCGCAGGCGCGCGACCGCGCTACGCTCGGGTGGTGCAAGCCCCTGCCGCCCACCCTTCGCCCGACGGACCCGCCCTGCCCCAGGCATGGCGCCGGCGCCTGCGCGAGGTCTGGCGGTCGGCGGGATGGCCTTGCCGCGACACGGTGGAGCTGGAGCTGCTCGCCGCCGGCCTGCTGGAGCGGCTGCTCGACGGCCAGGGCCGTGAGACGCTGCGTCTGACCGACGCGGGCGTGCGCGCGCTGGCAGGCAGCGTGGCGTCCCATCGCCGGGCGCATGGCGCGCATGAGGCCCTGGTCCGCCGGGTCGCGCTGATGGCGGTGCGCGACGGGCGGCTGGTGTGGCGCGGCCTGAGCCTGCGCGCGGACGGCCTGGCCGGTCTGGCGTGCCTTGCCGAGGAAGACGCGCCGGCCGATGCGACGACAGACGTCGACCTTGCCGACCTCTTCGACGCTGCGCCGGGCGTGCTGACCGCTGGTGACGCGCCCCACGAGGGCGTGGTGCCGAGCGCGGCGCGGCCGGCACGACGGTGGGTGACGGCGGTGCCGGACGTCTACTCGATCCGCCGCACGACGCGCGAAGCCTGGGTCGAGCCGGTCGTCCACGAGATCAAGGTCAGCCGCGCCGACCTGCTGTCGGACCTGCGTCAGCCGCGCAAGGGTGCGGCCTATCTCGCGCTGTCGAGCCAGTGCTGGTACGTGCTGATGGAGGGCATCGGCCTGCCCGAGGAGATCCCGCCGGCTTTCGGCGTGATGGTGGCGCGTGCCGGCGCCGATGCCGGTGACCGCGCCCGCACGGCGGCCGAGGCTTTCGACGGCGAGTTGCAGGTGCTGCGCCCCGCGCCGCGGCGCCCGCACCGGATCGCCTTCGCCACCTGGATGGCGCTGGCCCGGGCGGCGCCCGAGCCCGCGTCGGCAGGCGACAGCCCGGCTCAGGCCCTGTTCTGAAAGCCGCTCGGGTGGCTCGGCGGCGCGTCGGCTGCCGGTGCGTCCGCCGCGGGCACCGCCCCCGCGCCGGCACCCGCGCCGGCACCCGCCCGCGTGGCGCTGATGTCGACGAAGGTCAGCACGGCACCGTCGATGACCTCGTCCTGCGTGCGGTAGGGCAGGATGCGCGCCGAGTACCACGCCCCGTCGCGGCTGCGCACCTCGCGTTCGCAGGGCATCAGCGTGCGCAGCATCTCGCGCACGTCATCCTCCAGGGTCGGATAGTCCAGCCGTGAGGCCAGTTCGCACAGGGGGCGGCCGATGTCGGTGTCGCGCAGGCTGATGATGCGGCGCGCGCGCTCGGTGAAGCGCCGCACATGCAGGTGGCGGTCGAGGAACAGGGTGGCGACGTCGGTGCTGTTGAGCAGGTTGCGGATGTCGCTGTGCGCCTCGGCGAGGTCGTCGAGCTTGGCCTGCAGTTCGGTGTTGACCGACTGCAGTTCCTCGTTCATCGACTGCATCGCCTCCTTCGAGCTGGTCAGCTCCTCGTTGGTGGACTGCAGTTCTTCGTTGGTCGATTGCAGCTCTTCGTTGGCCGCCTGCAACTCCTCCTGAGAGGCGCGCATCTCCTCGCGCAGCGACTGCGCTTCCTCGCGCGCGCGCTGCAGGTCGGCCTCCAGCTGGTCGAGATCCCGGCTCCTGCTGCTGGGGCGGCGTTTGCGCACCGCAGGTGGTTCGAGGTCTCGGAAGACCAGCAGCGTCGTGCCTGGAAGGCCGGATGCCGCGTCCAGCGGGTGCGCGTGCAGGTGCACTTCGGCGGGGCCCCTCGGGTCGTCCAGCGCGAGTGCGCCGGCGTCGACGGCCTGCCCCTCGATGCTCACGCGGTGCAGGGCGTCGGCCACGGCGGCCCGCAGACCCGGCCGCGCCATCACGTGCACGTTCCAGTTCGCCTTGCCCGCGGCAGGCTCGAGGTAACGCCCGGTGCGGCCGTTGATGTAGAGGATGTCGCCGCGGTCGTTGACCAGCACCGCGGCGGGAGCCCAGTGCCGCAGCAGCGCCTGTTCCGCCGCCAGTTGCAGGTTGCCCGGTGGCGCGTCGGGTGCAGATGCGCCCGACGCGGTCGACTCGCCCGGTGTGACGGACGCCGTCTGTGCTGGAGGGTCGTTGTTCATGGTGGGGGGTCGGCCGTGCACCGCCCCGCTGTCGCGGGGTGCGGGCACCCGGAGCGTGAAGTCTGGCACAGCGCTTGTCGGCAAGGTGGTCGCGCGCCGTCGGTACAGGCGCAGCCGGGCGTCGATCGGCTCGAACAGGTCGTCGAACCGTCCGATCGCCTCGGAGCTGCCCAGCAGCAGCAAGCCACCGGGCCGCAGGCTGTAGTGGAACAGCGGCAGCAGCCGGCGTTGCAGGGGCGCCGTCAGGTAGATCAGCAGATTGCGGCAGCTGATCAGGTCCAGCCGGGTGAACGGTGGGTCGTGGCCGACGTCATGCGGCGCGAACACCACCATCTCGCGGATCTCGCTCGTCACGCGCCAGCCGCCCCGGTAGGGTGTGAAGAAGCGCGCCAGCCGGGCGGCCGACACCTCGCCGCGCAGCGGCCCGGCGTACCACCCCCTGCGCGCCCGAGCGATGGCGTCCGGGTTCAGGTCGGTGGCGAAGATCTGCAGCGTGCATCGCGACCGCTCCGGCGCGGCCTCCACCGCCTCGCGAAACCCCATCGCCAATGAGTAGGCCTCCTCGCCCGTGGAGCAGCCCGCCACCCAGGCCCGCAAGATCGCGCCGTCTTCGCAGCCGGCCAGCAGCGTCGGCAGGGCTTGCTGACACAGCATCTCCCATACGTCACGGTCGCGGAAGAAGGCGGTCACGCCGATCAGGATCTCGCGCGCGAGGAGGTCCAGCTCAGCCGGGCTGTTCTCCAGCAATCCAGCGTAGGCCGCCAGCGTCGGCGTCCGGTGGATGTCCATGCGCCGGCGGATGCGCCGCAGCAAAGTGCTGCGCTTGTACAGCGACAGGTCGTAACCGTGGCGACGGCGCAAGCGCAGCAGCACCTGCGCCAGGCCTTGCAGGCTGGCTGGCGTCTCGTCGTCCATCCCGGGTGCGGCTTCTGTCGCGGCTGGCGCGCCCGGCGGTGCGGGGACGCGTGGGGCCTGTGCCGGCCCAGCGGCGGTGCTGACCGCCGAAGCCTGGGGAGGCTCAGCGGTGCGCGGCGCAGGGCCGTTCGTCCGCGAGGTGGACAAGGCATGCAGCAGTCGCTTGGGGAGATCCTCGGCGGTGGCGACGATCCGTGCCCCGGCGGCAATCGCGGCCAGCGGCATGTCCGCGAAAGTGGCCGATCCGGGATCCTGGGCGGCGGTCACGGCCCCCACGGCCCGCAGGGCCATCACGCCCGCGGCGCCGTCGTCACCCGTGCCCGACAGGACGACGCCTGCAGCGCGCGCGCCGAAGGCCTGTGCCAGCCGGGTGAACAGTGCATCGGCGGTGTGTCGACCGTGGACAGGCGCGGTGCCCTGCGGGCTGGCCGCTGGCCGGAACAGCCGCAGACGCGCGTGCTCCACCGCCAAATCCATACCCGGCGGGAGCACATGGACCGTGTCCGGGCGCAGGGGCGCGCCGTCGCTCGCTTCGCGCACCGTCAAGGCGGTGACACGTTGCAGCACGCTGGCGAGCTGACTGTGCCGCACGGGATCGAGGTGCTGCGCCACCAGCCAAGCGATGCCTGCAGAGGTCGGCAAGGCGGCCATGAAGGCCGACAGCGCCTGAACCCCACCCGCCGACGCACCGATGCCGACGATGGCGAACAACTCACCGTCCAGGGGCTCGCCGTCGGGGTCAGGGGAAGTTGGCGCTCGCGCTGGCCCTTCTGTCACGGGCCCACTCTAGAGCCGCCTGCAGCGTTTGCGTAAGCCCGGGCATCTCCTTGTATGCGGGCGCGCGGCAAGCGGCTACATTCCAGGTCTTTCCCGTTCGATTTCCGGGGCTGAGACTGCCTCACGGTTTTCGGCCTTGCACCGTCGGCACCTTGAAGCGCTGTCCGATGTCCTCCACAGAAGTCCATCTCACCGATCCGGCGCACCGATTTGCGTCGTCGGGCGCGCAGCCGTCCGCCGCGCCCGTCGTCGAGCCGGGAGTTCATGCCGCACGGGCCCCTTGTGCCCTTGCGGGCGAGCAGGCGCGCGAAGACGAGCGGCAGCGCCTGGCGCGGCGCCTGCACGACGATCTCGGGCAACGCCTGGCGGTGCTGCAGCTCGACATGGGCGCCTTGCGCGAGCGCGCAGCCGCCCTCGGCGACCCCGCACTGACTGAGGGGATCGGTCGCGTCTCGCAGCAGTTGTCACAGGCGGTGGCGGTGGTGCGAGAGATGGCCGATGAATGGCGCCCCCTGGCGCTGGACGACATCGGGTTGAACGAGGCGATCGATGCGCTGGTCCGGCGCAGCGCGCAGCGCATGGGTATCGAGGTGACGTTGCGCTGCGACGAGCAGGACCCGCCGGTGTCGGTGCCCCTGGCCACCGCGCTGTACCAGTGCGCCCAGGAGGCCCTGCGCAACGTCGCACAGCATGCGCGGGCCACGGACGTGGCGGTCGAGCTCTTCTGGGATGACAGACAGCTTCGCCTCGAGGTGCAGGACAACGGCGTCGGCCCGCCCGCGGGCGACCTTTCCGAAGGCGCAGCGCTGTCGGGCTTGTCGGCCCGGATCAAGGCGTTCGGCGGAGCGTTGACACTCGACCACACATCCGGCTCCGGCGCCTGTCTGCGTGTGCGTGTGCCGATCGACGCACCGCGCGCGAACCGCAGGCCGTGAGTGCGCTGTCGTCGCCCACGGCGGACGACCCGCAAGCGGGAGCGCGAGTGCTGCTGGTGGACGACCACGCCACGCTGCGTGCCGCCCTGGCCCGCTTGATCGCAAGCGTCGCGGGCTGGCAGGCCGTGCAGGCCGCCGACGGCGCGCAGGCCTTGCAACGGCTGGCTGAAGAGCGCTGCGATGTGGCGGCTGTCGACATGTCGATGCCCGGTATGAACGGCTTCGAACTGATCGAGCGCATCCGCCGCGACGGACACACGCTGCCTGTGCTGATGTTGAGCATGCACGACGAGGAGCCCTATGCGTTGCGCGCCGTCCGCGCAGGCGCACAGGGCTATCTGATGAAGGACCGTGTGGGCGACGAACTCGTGCCCGCCCTGCAGCGGCTGCTCGGCGGCGGGATGCACCTGTCGGCCGGCGTTGCGGCGCGCGTGCTCAGCCACCCCACGGCAGACGCGAAGGTGGCGCCCCATGCCCGGCTGTCGGCACGCGAGTTCGAGGTGTTGCGGCGCCTGAGCCAGGGCCTGCGTCCGACCGACATCGCGGGCTCGATGGACCTGACCGAGGCCGTCGTGCGAACCTGCATCGACCGCATCCAGACCAAACTGGGACTGTCGTCGATGGCCGCGATCGTCCATTACGGGGCCGAGCATGGCTTGGACGTGCCGTCCCCCGCTCCCGCTGTGCTCCTGAAAAATACGTTCAAGGACTGAACAATGCCGCGCCCCATCCTCGACGAGTCCCGTATCCACCCGTCGGCGCGCGAACGCGTCGCCCACCTGCACCGCGATGTCGTCGACGAGGTGGGGGCAGCCGTCCGCACCCATCCCATCGTCATCGTCGGCATGCGCGCCAACCCCTTTCCGCGCAAGGCGCGGCAGCTGCTGGAGAACGCGGGCCTCGCGTATCGCTATCTGGAATATGGCGGCTATCTCAGCCAGTGGCGACGCCGCAATGCGCTGAAGATGTGGACGGGTTGGCCGACCTTCCCCATGGTCTTCGTCCAGGGCATGCTCATCGGCGGCTACGAGGACTTGCAGCGCTTGCAGGCCGGCGGTGAGTTGCAACGCTTGCTGGCCGCACCGGCCTCAGGGCTGGGTGACTGACCTGACCTGACCGCTGCCGGCCGGACGGCACCGGCCGACACCCTGCCGGGAGGCCGTGTCGTGCTCAGGACTTCTTCATCGGGCAGGTGCTGAAGCCCAGCACCGTGTACAGCGGACAGAAGCCCAGGGCGGCCGTGGCCAGCGGCACCAGGCCGATCCAGCCCCAGGCGCCGATGGTGCCCATCAGGGTCAGGCCGATCAGCACGACGCCAAGCACGACACGGAGCACGCGGTCGATGCCGCCGACATTGGGGGTCATGGGGGTTCTCCTCGGAATGTGATGAGGTGGCCGCGGGCGGGTCGCGCCCGGGCATGTCGATGGGCCACGGGTCCGCGGTGGGTCTGTCACACGCGCGTCAACGCGGGCTCGCAGCCATTCTGTGACCGACGGCGCGCCCGTGCCATGACACAGATCATGGGGCGTGATCGGGCCTTTCGACGGACGCCGCCGCAAGCGCTCGCCTGCGCTGCGTCCCGAGGCGCGGTGTCAGTCGCCGAGATCGAGGTGCATGAAGCGATTGAATTCGCTGGGCGGATAGTCGGCGAAGGCCGTGGTGTCGACGAACCCGCGGCGGCGGTACAGCGCCAGGGCCGGCTCGAAGGCCGGGCCGGTGCCTGTTTCCAGGCTCAGCCGCCGCATGCCCCGCTGGCGAGCGACCGCGATGATGTGGTCGAGCAGCCGCGCACCGACGCCGCGGCGCAGGAAGTCTGGGTGCGTGCGCATGGACTTCAACTCGCCCCAGTCGGGTGCAAGCGTTTTCAGCGCGGCCATGCCGGCGATCGCATCGCCTGACCACGCACTCCACACCGTGACCGCGGGATGCCGCAAGGCCGAGTCGTCCAGCGCGAAGCACGTCCCCGGCGGCGAATCGGCTTGCATGCCGGCCAGATGCAGGTGCAGCAGTGCGCGCACCTGCGCGCCGGACAGATCGTCCTGCCGGACAGTGAGCGGGGTTGTGGCGGTGGACGGTTCGGACGGCTCCGACAGGCGCGCAAAGCGGGGCTGGGACCCGCCCGCCACCTCGACGGTGCCGAAGAACATGGCGTGCGGCCGCAGCCACCAACCGGTGTCGTTGTAGAGGGGGCGGTAGACGACCATCGGCTCCAGCGTCTCGCTGTGGCGCGCCGCGCCCAGCACTTCGTACTCGCCGCCCTTGTAGTGGCGGTAGCGCCCGGGTGGGGTGGGTGGCAGGGGTGGGAGATCGTCGTTCACGTGCGAGTTGATGTCAGGTGGGGCAAGCCGGCGGATCCGGCGGGCCAGGGGGTGCTGGGCCGGGTCTGCGCCTCCAGCGTGGACAGCCAGCGCAGCGCCTGCTCGCGTGTGCTGCCGCACATCTCGGATGAGGGCGCCAGGCTCGCGCAGACCGCCGGGCGTTGCGGATGGCCGAACAGTCGGCAGCGCAGGGTCTCGTCGAGTTGCACGCAAGGCACACCGGCCGGTTTGCCGTGGGGCATGCCGGGGATGGGCGTCGTGATCGACGGGGCGATGCAGCAGGCGGCGCAGCGCGGTCGGCAAGGCTGGGGGTGGGGCATTCGGGGCGGGCAGCGATGACGGTCGGGCCTGGGGTGCGTGCGTCGTACGTGCGCTGCGCCGACGCTCCGGCGCCGGGCGCTGCGGCGGTGAGCACGTCGGCGCGTCCTCCCGGACCGCAGGGAGGCTGGCCGGATGCGGCGGCCTGCTCAAGCAGCACGTCAGCGTATCACGCCCTCGATGGGCGTCGGCTGAGCGATCCGGCTGGCGCCGGGCTCGACGGTGAGCAGGATCGGCGTCTTCCAGGCCTGGTCGGATGGTCTGGTCAGATCAGGCACTGAGACCTGACTTTTGGGCGCCCCCCGCCTAAAATTGAGAACTTTCATCGGGAATTTCCCGATCGATCGCCCCCTTTCCTCCACGGAGTCCCAGGTGCAGTTTCCCAGGTCATTCGACGTCATCGTCGTGGGTGGCGGCCACGCCGGCACCGAGGCTGCGCTGGCCGCTGCGCGCATGGGCTGCGACACGCTGCTGCTCACGCACAACATCGAGACGCTGGGCCAGATGAGTTGCAACCCCTCGATCGGGGGCATCGGCAAGGGCCACCTCGTCAAGGAGGTGGACGCGCTCGGCGGCGCGATGGCCGCTGCCACCGACGAGGCCGGCATCCAGTTCCGCATCCTCAACGGCTCCAAGGGCCCGGCCGTGCGGGCCACACGCGCGCAGGCCGATCGCGTGCTGTACAAGGCGGCCATACGCCGGCGCCTGGAAAACCAGCCGCATCTGTGGCTGTTCCAGTCGGCCGTGGACGACCTGATGGTCGAGGGCGGGCGGGTGCGCGGTGCGGTGACGCAGTCGGGGCTGCGCTTCGTGTCGCGCGCGGTCGTGCTGACGGCCGGCACCTTTCTGGACGGGCGGGTGCACATCGGCTTGCAGAGTCATGCCGCCGGCCGCGCGGGCGACCCACCCGCCGTCACCCTTTCGGCCAGGCTCAAGGAACTCCAGCTGCCGCAGGGCCGGCTGAAGACCGGCACGCCGCCGCGCATCGACGGCCGCACGATCGACTTCGCCCGCCTGCTGGAGCAACCCGGTGACGGCATGCCCGGCCCCGATGGTGCGCCCTCGACAACGCCCATGCCGGTGTTCAGCTTCCTCGGGCATGCGGGGCAGCATCCGCGGCAGGTGCCCTGCTGGATCACGCACACCAACGCGCGCACGCACGAGATCATTCGCAGCGGCTTCGACCGCAGCCCGATGTTCACCGGCATCATCGGCGGCGTAGGCCCTCGCTACTGCCCGAGCATCGAGGACAAGGTCAACCGTTTTGCCGACAAGGACAGCCATCAGATCTTCCTCGAGCCCGAGGGACTGAGCACGCACGAGTTCTACCCCAACGGGATTTCGACCTCCCTGCCCTTCGATGTGCAGATCGCCGCGGTGCAGTCCATCGTGGGCCTGGAGCAGGCGCACATCCTGCGGCCGGGTTACGCCATCGAATACGACTACTTCGACCCGCGCGCCCTGCGTGCCTCCTTCGAGACGAAGGACATCGACGGCCTGTTCTTCGCCGGTCAGATCAACGGGACGACCGGCTACGAGGAAGCCGCGGCCCAGGGCCTGTTTGCTGGCGCCAATGCCGCGCTGCAGGTGCTGGGGCGCGAGCCCTGGGTGCCGCGTCGCGACGAAGCGTATCTGGGCGTGCTGGTCGACGATCTGATCACCCGTGGCGTGACGGAGCCCTACCGGATGTTCACCAGCCGCGCCGAGTTCCGCTTGCAGCTGCGCGAGGACAACGCCGACATGCGGCTGACGGAGGTCGGGCGCCATCTGGGCTTGGTGGACGATGTGCGTTGGGAGCACTTCTCCCGCAAGCGGGATCTGGTTTCACGTGAAACAGAGCGGCTCAAGTCAGTCTGGGTGCATCCCGGTGTGTTGAGCGCCGATGACGCAACCGCCCTGCTCGGCAAGCCCTTGGAGCACGAGCACAGCCTGCTCGATCTGCTCCGGCGTCCTGGTGTCGACTTCGACCGTGTCGTCGAGGTCGCGGCGCAGGCCGGGAGCGAGACGGTGGTTTCACGTGAAACACTGAACGACGAGGTGGGCGAGGGTCTGGCGTCGGCGGTGATCGAGCAGGTGGAGATCGCGACGCGTTACGCCGGCTACATCGACAAGCAGCAGGACGAGGTGGCTCGGGCCGCCAGTCACGAGTCCATGCCGCTGCCGGTGGACCTCGACTACAACAGCATCAAGGCCCTGTCCTTCGAGGTGCGCCAGCGTTTGTCTCAGCACCGGCCGCAGACCCTGGGGCAGGCCTCGAGGGTGCCGGGGGTGACGCCGGCGGCGGTGTCCTTGTTGCTGGTACATCTGAAAAAGCGCCGGGGCCAGAGGACGGGTCTGGCGGCTGCGGCCGATGACGGCGCCGATCTCGATCGCGAGCCTGCGGTCCGTGTCGCCTGATCCCGTGCCCATGGACGCACGCGTGCGTACGGCGCAGATGCCGCGCCGGCGATCCGTCGGGTGCGTCAGGCTCTCGTCGGGTCTCGCGAGCCCGTCGACGGCCCGTGTGCCGTTCTGTCTGATGGCGCGGGTTTGCGAGCGCCATGTCTGAGCCACCAAGCGCTTTGTCGCTGCGAGCGGCGCTCGATCTGGGGCTGGACCGGCTGGGCTTGTCGGCGTCCGATGCGCAACGCGACAAGTTGCTTCACCATTTGGGGATGATGTCGCGCTGGGGGCAGGTTTACAACCTCAGCGCCATCCGGGCCCCGGCGGAGATGATGAGCCTGCACTTGCTGGACTGTCTGGCGGCATTGCCGCCGTTGGACGCCTGGGTGTCGGGGCGTGGTGCTGGTACGCCAGCCTCTGCAGGTGATGGGGCCGCGCTGCTGCGGATGCTGGACGTGGGCAGCGGGGCAGGCTTACCCGGGGTCGTGCTCGCGATCATGCGTCCGCAATGGCGCGTGACCTGCGTCGACACCGTGGGGAAGAAGGCGGGCTTCATCCGTCAGGTGGCGGCCGAACTCGCCCTGCCGAATGTGCAGGCGCTGCATGCACGGGTGGAGGCGATGGCAGCGTCCGCCGGTGGGTTCGACATGATCACGTCCCGGGCCTTTTCCTCTCTTGCGGAGTGGGTCCGCCTGACGCGCCATCTGTTGGCCCCTGGGGGTGTCTGGGTGGGGCTGAAGGGCAGGGTCCCGGACGACGAGATTCGCGCCCTGCCCGAAACCGTGACGATGTTTCACGTGGAACCGCTGGCCGTCCCCGGTCTGGACGCCGCACGTTGCCTGGTATGGATCAAACAAGGAGGAAACGCGTGCACCGACCGCTCATCCCAGTCCTGACGGCACTGGCTCTCGCTTGGGGGGCTGTCGACGGCCGCGCCGCGGAAGCCGACGCGCTGCAATCGCTGCCTTCTCTGCAGGTTGCACCTTACATGGGGATCTGGTACCAGGTCGCCTACTTTCCGAATGTCTTCCAGCGCCAGTGCGTCAGTGACACCTCGGCGACCTACCGCCAGCGCGACGATGGGCAAGTCGAGGTGATCAACCGTTGCCGAACCGCCGATGGGGTGCTGGACGAGGCCGCCGGCCTCGCGCGTCCGACCGGCCAGCTGCGTGACGGGGTGCTCTCGCCTGCGCAACTGGAGGTCAGCTTCCTGCCGTCCTGGCTCAGGTGGCTGCCTTTCGGCTGGGGCCGGTACTGGGTCATCCAGTTGGCCGATGACGGCCGCTATGCGGTCGTCAGCGAGCCCACGCGCCAGTACCTGTGGGTGCTGTCGCGCACGCCCGCCTTGTCCAGCGCCGATGAATCCGTGATACGCGCTCGGCTTGCCGAGCAAGGCTTCGGGGCCTTGGCCAACTGGCGTGTCCACCCGCACCGCGGTGGATCTGTGGGAGCACCCTGATGCACATCTTCTGCATCGCCAACCAGAAGGGTGGCGTTGGCAAGACGACCACGGCCGTCAATCTGGCGGCGGGTCTGGCCCAGATCGGACAGCGTGTGCTGCTGGTCGACCTGGACCCTCAGGGCAACGCGACCATGGGCTCCGGCATCGACAAGCGCAAGTTGCCGCTGGGCGTCTACGATGTGCTGCTGGAGGTGGCCACGGTGGCCGAGGCGCGGCAGCACAGCGAGAAGGGCGGCTATGCCGTCCTCGGGGCCAACCGCGAGCTGGCCGGCGCAGAGATCGAGCTCGTCACGCTGGAGCGCCGCAACGAGCGCCTGCGCGATGCGCTGGCCGCTGCCGCGGCCGATCACGACTTCGTGCTGGTGGATTGCCCGCCCAGCCTGGGCTTGCTGACGCTGAACGGCCTGTGCAGCGCGCACGGGGTCATCGTGCCGATGCAGTGTGAATACTTTGCGCTGGAAGGCCTGTCCGACCTGGTGGCCACCATCCGCCAGGTGCATGCCAACTTCAACCGCAAGCTGCAGTTGATCGGCCTGCTGCGCGTGATGTTCGACGCCCGGATCACGCTGCAGAGCCAGGTCAGCGAGCAGTTGCACGCGCACTTCGGCGACAAGGTCTTCAGCACCGTGATCCCGCGCAACGTGCGCCTGGCGGAGGCGCCGAGCTACGGTCAGCCCGGCGTCGTCTTCGACCCGGCCTCCAAGGGCGCACAGGCCTATGTGGCCTTCGCCCGGGAGCTGGTGGCGCGCGTGTCGGCGAAGTGATCGCCTGACGCGAAACTTACAACCCCAGCCCTTCGTCCACGCCCAAGTGGACGTTCATCGCCTGGATGGCGGCCCCACTGGCGCCCTTGCCCAGGTTGTCCAGGCGCGCGATCAGCAGGGACTGGTCGGCGGCCGCGAACACGAACAGGTCGACCCGGTTGGTGTCGTTGCAGGCCTGCACGTCGAAGAAGCCGCCTTGCAGCGTCTCGGGATCGGACAGCGGCATCACACGCACGAAGCGTTCGCCGGCGTAGCGCGCCGACAGCGCCGCATGCAGCGCGGCGCCGTCGGTACCCGGGGCCAGCAGACGGTGGTGCAGCGGCACGCTGACGGCCAAGCCCTTGTAGAAGCTGCCGACCACCGGCATGAAGGCCGGGCGAGCGGTCAGCCCCGTGTGGGCCATCATCTCCGGCAGGTGCTTGTGGGCCAGGTTCAGGCCGTAGGGGCGCGGGGACGCGAGCTTCGCATCCCCGCCGGGCTGGGCGGCCGCCTCGTAGTCGGCGATCATCTTCTTGCCGCCCCCGGAGTAGCCGGTGATCGAGGTCGCGCTGACCGGCAGGTCGGGTGGGACGAGGCCGGCGTCGACCAGCGGGCGCAGCAGCAGGATGAAGGCGCTGGCATGGCACCCGGGGTTGGCGATGCGCCGGGCCTGCTGCAGCGCGGCGCGCTGGCTGGGTGCGAGCTCCGGCATGCCGAAGACCCAGGCCGGGTCGGTGCGGTGCGCGGTGCTGGCGTCGATCACACAGGTGTGGGGGTTGGTGACGAGCGCTGCCGACTCGCGCGCCGCGGCGTCCGGCAGGCACAGGAAGGCGACGTCGGCGGCGTTCAGCAGCCGGGCGCGTTCTGCGGCGTCCTTGCGGCGCTGCGGGTCGATCTGCAGGACCTCGATGTCGGCGCGTCCGGCCAGCACCTCGTGGATGCGTAGGCCGGTCGTGCCCTCCTGGCCGTCGACGAAGACGCGTGCGGTCATGGCTTGGACTCCTGCGTGGCGAACCCGGAAAAGCCCGCGAGGATAAACCACGGGTTCGGCTGTCGGCCCGCACTGCGGCGCAGGCGCGACAATGCCGCGCATGGCAACGAAGAAACCCAAAGGCCTGGGCCTGGGCCTGGAGGCCCTGCTGGGGCCGCAGGCCGACGATCCGCTGCGGCCCGCGGCCCAGCCCTCGGCGCTGAAGCTCGACCAGTTGCAGGCGGGCCGATTCCAGCCCCGCACCCGGATGGACGAGGGTGCGCTGTACGAGCTGGCCGAGAGCATCAAGTCCCAGGGCGTGATGCAGCCGGTGCTGGTGCGCCCGGTCGGTGACCCGGCGCAGCAGCGCTACGAGATCATCGCCGGCGAGCGCCGCGTGCGCGCCAGCCGCCTGGCGGGGCTCGAGGAGGTGCCGGTGATCGTGCGCGAGGTCGGTGACGAGGCCGCGGCGGTCATGGCGCTGATCGAGAACCTGCAGCGCGAGGATCTGAACCCGCTGGAGGAAGCCCAGGGCCTGCAGCGCCTGATCGGCGAGTTCGGCCTGACGCACGAACAGGCGGCGCAGTCGGTCGGCCGTTCACGCAGCGCGGCGACCAACCTGCTGCGCCTGCTCAACCTGGCGCCGCCGGTGCAGCAGTTGCTGATGGCCGGTGATCTGGAGATGGGTCATGCCCGTGCGCTGCTGCCGCTGGAGCCGGCGCAGCAGATCCTGAGCGCCAACGAGGTCGTCGCGCGCAAGCTCAGCGTGCGCGAGGCGGAAAAACTCGCCGCCAGGGCACTCAACCGGACCACCCGCACGCCCCCGGCCACGCGGGTGCCGCATGACAAGTCGCGCGACCTGCTGCGCATCGAGGAGCGCCTGGCCGACGCACTGGCCACGCCGGTGGAGATCCGTGTGCACCGCAAGACGCTGCGCGGCGAGCGCGGCGAGATCGCGATCACCTTCGATTCACTCGACGCGCTGAACGGCCTGCTCGAGCGTCTGGGCGTGCGCGAAGCCTGAACCCCGGATCGCACGGCAGCATGCAGGTGGCGTGCCCTGCCGAGCGTCCGCGGGCGCCGAGCTGACGCTGGCCGCGGCTTCGGTCGCGGTCGCAGTTCAGGCGGGCAAGGCACGACGCTGGCGCAGCATCAGCCACACCACCGCTGCGCCGACCGCGGCGATCGGCACCAGCGAGCCCAGGTTCAGCACCGTCCAGCCCTGCGCCGTCACGAGCGCGCCCGAGGCGAAGGAACTCACCGCCATCGTCGCGAACACGCAGGTGTCCATCGCCCCTTGCGCCCGGGTCTTCTCCTCCGGTCGGTAGGTGGCTGTCAACAGCGTGCTGCCCCCGGTGTAGAGGAAGTTCCAGCCCACACCCAACACGAACAGCGCGATCAGGAACTGCATCAGGTCCACCCCTGACAACGCCACCGCCACGCACACCGCGTTCAACAGCGCCCCCACGGCCATCACCGGCAGGGCGCCGAAGCGCTTGATCAGGTGGCCGGTGAAGAAACTCGGCACGAACATGCCCAGCACGTGCCACTCCAGCACCAGCGTCGCACTGCTGAACGGGTGCTCGCACTGCTGCATCGCCAGCGGCGTGGCCGTCATCAGCAGATTCATCACGCCGTAGCCGAGTGCCGCGCCGGTCACCGCGACGATGAAGGTCGGTTGGCGCGCGATCTCGGCCAGAGGCCGCCCGGCGTGTGCGCCGGGCACCGGCGCCTTGTGCGGCGGGAAATCGATGAAGGACAGCGCGACGAAGGCCACCGCCGCCACGCCGATCAGCGACAGATACGCCGCCACATAGCGCGTGCTCATCAGGCCCACCGTGGCGTCGGCCAGATTGGGCCCGATGAAGGCACCGATGATGCCGCCGGCCAGCACGAGCGAGATCGCCTTCTCCTTGAACGACGGCTCGACCAGCTCGGTGCCGGCAAACCGGTAGAGCGCCGCGTTGGCCTGGTAGAAGCCGGCCAGCAGCGTGGCCACCATCAGCAACCCGAAGCTCTGCTGGCTCACGGCCCAGGCGCAGGCGGCGGCCGACACTGCGGCCATCAGCAGCCCGAGTTGGAAGGAGCGCATACGGCCCCACCTCGACTGCACCCGTGCCACCAGCGGCGCGCTGAGGGCGCCGCCGATCACGTAGCTGGTCACCGGCAGGGTGGCCATCCAGCCCACCGGGGCGAGGGCGAACCCGACCAGTCCGTTGATGGCGATGAAGGTCACGGTGCTGGTCAGGAACATGCCCTGGCAGAAGGCCAGCAGCAGCAGGTTGCGGTTCATTCGGGATCCGTTCGGTCAACAGCGGCGCGTGGGAGCGCCTGCTTCTGGTCTGGAGAGTCTGCGCCGGATCTGATCCGGCCGCGGCGCAGGACTTGTTTCATCGCAGGGCACGCGCCCTTCCGGGCTGCGCCCAGGCGCTGTCGACGACCGGCGTCCGGGACGGTCAGGCATAGGCCAGGGCCATCTTGGCCGCCAGCGCGTACAGCACCAGCGCGAAGATCCGGCGCAAGGTGGCCACGGGCAAGCGGTGGGACAACCGCGCGCCCACAGGCGCCATCACCATGCTTGCCAGCACCACAGGCACCAGCGCGGGCAGCAGCACAAAGCCCACCGTGCCTGCCGGCAAGCCCGCCACGCCCCAGCCACTGATCACGTAGCCGGCGGTGCCGAAGGCGGCCACCGGCAGGCCCAGCGCTGCCGCCGTGCCGATGGCGGTGCGCATGGGCACGCCGCACCACAGCATGAAGGGCAGCGTCATGAAGGTGCCGCCGGCCGACACCAGCCCGCACACCACGCCGATGCCCACACCCACCGACCACAGGCCCGCCGCGCCGGGCAGCCCCCGCTGGGCGGCCGGCTTGCGGCCGATCCACATTTGTGTGGCGGCCACGGCGGCGATGGCCGCGAAAGCCAGCGACAACGCGCGTTGGGGCAACATGCCCGACGCCAGCGAGGCCATCAGCGTCCCCAGCGCCATGGCCGGGCCCAGCTGCTTGACCACCGCCCAGTCGACCGAGCCCAGCCGGTGGTGCTCGCGCGCGCTGGACGCGCCGGTGAACAGCACCGCCGCCATCGCGGTGCCCAGCGCCAGGTGCAGCACATGGTCCGGCGCTGTCGCCTGCGCCGCCAGCAGTGCCGACAGCACCGGCACCAGCGTCAGGCCACCGCCGATGCCCAGCAGACCGGCCAGCAACCCGATGACCAGCCCGCTGGCCAGATACGCCGCGATCCAGCTCACGATGCGCGCGGGTACAGCACCATCTGCGTGCAGCGGAACAGGACCAGGGTGCGCCCGCTCTCGCGGTGCGTGACCTCGGCATCCCACACCTGCGTCGTCCGCCCGGTGTGGGCGGGCCGCGCCACGCAGTCGGCGTGGCCTTCGGTGGCCGTGCCCAGGTGGTTGGACTTCAGCTCGATGGTGGTGAAGCCCACGGCACCTTCGGGCAGGTTGGCCACGCAGCCATAACCGGCAGCGGTGTCGGCCAGTGTCACGAGCGCGCCGGCGTGGAGGAAGCCGTTGGGTGCCTGCAGCGCGCGCCGCAGCGGCAGCGCGATGCGCACCTCATGGCGCTCCACCTGCTGCACCACCAGGCCCAACAGACCCGGGAACACGTCGGCACCGCGCCGGTTGTAGTCCTCCACGGTCGGGAGGGTCCGGGGCAATTCAGGTGGAGGCATCAGGCGGCATGGTTCAAGAGCAGGTGCCGATCGTACGCGCTCCTGCCGGCGTGTCGGCCCGCCTGTGCGCCTGCCCGAACGGCCCGGGTGGTGGGCTGTGCGGACTACTTCGACACCGGCATCGTGAACTCGGCGCCCTTGCCGATGCTGGCCGGCCAGCGCTGCATCACGCTCTTCTGCTTGGTGTAGAAGCGCACGCCCTCCTCGCCGTAGGCGTGCATGTCGCCGAACAGGCTCTTCTTCCACCCGCCGAAGCCGTGCCAGGCCATCGGCACCGGGATCGGCACGTTGATGCCGACCATGCCGACCTGGATGCGCCGCGCGAACTCGCGCGCCACACCGCCGTCGCTGGTGAAGCACGACACGCCGTTGCCGAATTCGTGGTCGTTGATCAGTTGCACGGCCTCGGCGAAGTCCCGGGCGCGCACGCAGGCCAGCACCGGGCCGAAGATCTCCTCCCGGTAGATGCGCATGCTTGGCGTGACGTGGTCGAACAGCGTGCCGCCGGTGAAGAAGCCCGACGCGTGGCCCTCGACCGTCAGCCCCCGGCCGTCCACGACCAGTGTGGCGCCTTCCTGCACACCCTGCGCGATGCAGCCCTCGATGCGGTCACGCGCCTCGCGCGTGACGATCGGGCCCATCTCGGCGTCGGCGTCCATCCCGTTGCGCACCTTCAGCGCGCGTGCGCGCTCGGCCAGCATCGGCACGATGCGATCGCCGACATCGCCCACCAGCACCGCCACCGAGATGGCCATGCAGCGCTCGCCGGCCGAGCCGTAGGCGCTGCCGATCAGCGCGTCCACCGCCTGGTCCAGATCGGCGTCGGGCATCACCACCATGTGGTTCTTGGCCCCGCCCAGCGCCTGCACGCGCTTGCCGTGGTGGGCGCCGGTCTCGTAGATGTACTGCGCGATCGGTGTGGAGCCGACGAAGGAGATGGCCTTGACATCGGGGTGGGCCAGCAGCGCGTCCACCACCGTCTTGTCGCCCTGGACGACGTTGAACACGCCGTCGGGCAGGCCGGCGCGCTTCAGCAGCTCGGCCATGAACAGGCTGGCGCTCGGGTCGCGCTCGCTGGGCTTGAGGATGAAGGCGTTGCCGCAAGCCAGCGCCACCGGGAACATCCAGCACGGCACCATGCACGGGAAGTTGAAGGGCGTGATGCCGGCCACCACGCCCAGCGGCTGGCGCATCGTCCAGTTGTCGATGCCGGTGGAAACCTGATCGGTGTAGTCGCCCTTGAGCAGTTGCGGGATGCCGCAGGCGAACTCGACGATCTCGATGCCGCGCGTGACCTCGCCCTGTGCGTCGCTGAACACCTTGCCGTGCTCGGCGGTGATCATGGCCGCCAACGTGTCGCGGTGCTGGTTGAGCAGGGCGAGGAAGGCGTTCATGACGCGCGCGCGCCGCAGCGGTGGCATCTCGCCCCAGGCCGGCTGCGCGGCGCGGGCGGCCGACACGGCTGCCTGCACATCCTCGGCACCGCCCAGGCGCACCGAACGCGCGGCCTGGCCGGTGGCAGGGTTCCAGACAGGCTGGCGGCGGTCCGACGATCCCGGGACGGCGGTTCCGCCGATCCAGTGGACGATCTCATCGCTCGAGGTGTAGGCGGCGGGCGCTCCCATGGCGGCTCTCCTGGGGGTGGGGCGTGATTGAACGAACCCGCTAGTCTATGTGCCCGGCCGCTTGCGCGCTGCCCCGGCCGTGGGCCCGAGGTCACGCCGCGCGCAGCAGGCGCAAAATCCACGCATGGACACCCACCCCACGCCCCCCAGCCCCTTGAGCGACGACGACATCGCCGAGCTCGGGCAATGCCTCGACGCGATCGAGGAGCCGCTCGAGCCCATCGACATCAGCGCCCTGGACGGCTACCTCTGCGCGGTGCTGCTGCAGCCGCGTCCGGTGCCGGCAACAGAGTGGTTGCGCTGGGTCTGCGACAGCGAGGAAGGCCGGCCGGCGCCCGGGCCGACGGCGCGCCGGATCGCCGAGCTGGCGCAGCGGCGCCACGCCGAGCTCGACCGCGCCATCGCCTCGCGGCAGTGGTTCGACCCCTGGGTCTTCGAGTTCGACGATGAGTCGGGCGATGAAGGCACGGCCGATCTGCCCCCGGCAGCGCTGGTGCAGCCCTGGGTGGCAGGTTTCTCGATGGCCACGCAGCGCTTTCCTGACCTGCTGGCCTTGGCCGACCCGGCGCTTCTGGAGCCTCTGGCGGTGCTGTACGCCGTCTTCGACCCCGAAGATCTGGAGGACGCCGACGGGCTGCGCGAGCTGATCGACACCCTGGAGCCGCCTGCCGACCTGGCCGAGGCGGTGGAAGACCTGGTGCGCAGCGTGCTGTTGATCGCCGATGTCTCGCGCCCCCGGGCCCCTGCGGCCCGCACGGGCGGCGGGCGGCGTGGGGCTCGGGGGGCACCGGCGCGTCCGGGCCGGCCACGGTCGCCGTCGCGCTGAACGCGCGTTGTGCCCGCGCAACACTCGGGCACGCCCCGCGGGCCGTCGGCCTGTACCCGTCAAGATCCTGTCACCACGTGCCGAAGATGATGCCAGCACGGTGCCATTCGGCGCCGACGCAGGGAGCACACGATGGGGAGCTTGACGACACGGCGTGCCCGATGGGCGCACTGGCGCTGGTGGCCGAGATGGCGGCGCCCGCGCGATGAACACCCGGACCTCGCCGATTTCGGGACCGACATCGCACTGGACCTGTCGCTCTCGTCGGGTCCGCACCGACGGGCCGATCGCTCCGCTGCGCTTACGCACGATCCGAAGGACGAAGGGGCGGCCCCTCGGTGGTGATCCGTCACTGGGGTGGCCCGGGGCCGGTCGGGTGGCAGGACGGGGCCGGCGAGGTCTGTGAACGAGGCTGCCCCGCCCCCGTGCGTTGCGTGCGCCGCTGGCGATAGACCCTGCGGCAGAGTCTGCGGCCCCCGGATCTAGAATGATTCGCATGGCCAAGGGATCTTTCCGGGACCAGGTGTTGCGCGTGCGCGAGGATGCGATCGTGTCTGCGGTCAACCGCCTGCTGGCCGAAAAGGGCTTCGAGCAGATGACGGTCGACGAGGTCGCAGCCGACGTCGGCATCGCCAAGGCCAGCCTGTACAAGCATTTCGCCTCGAAGGAGGCGCTGGCGGCGGCTGCCATGGTGCGTGTGCTCGAGCGCACGCTGGACGTCATCGCGCAACTCGCGGCCAAAGCCGAGGTGGCCCCTTTCGAGCGGCTGCGCGAGGTGGCGCGCTGGGCTTTGCGGGTGCAGCTGGCGGGCCAGATGCCCATCCTGCCCGCGCAGAACTCCAGCCTGCGCGCCGAGTTGATGGCGCATCGCACCTATCTGGATCTGCTCGTGACGGTCAGCGACCGCCTGGGCGAGTGGATCATCCAGGCGCAAGCCGACGGGCAGATCGATCGCTCGCTTCCGCCTGAGCTCGTGCTCTACACCCTCTTCGCCCGGGCCTGCGACCCGGTGCCGGGGGTGATGAAGTCCTCAGGGCGCCATGCCGACGAGCAGATCGTCGAGTGGGTGCTGGCGACCTGCTTCAGCGGGCTGGGCACGCGGCCGAGTTGAGCGGCTGACGCGCTGCCGGCTGTCTGCAGCCTGTTGCCTGGCACACCGGCCCCGCGCAGGCGAGGCCTTCCCCATTCAGGGGCCCGATGCTTCAGCGCACCAGCAGCAAAGGAACCTTGCTCTGCGCCAGCACCTTGGTGGCCACCGATCCCATCACCAGGTTGCCCAACGTGCCATGCCCGTGGGAGCCCATGACGATGAGGTCGAACTCGCCTTTCTCGGCCGCGGCGACGATGATGTCGGCCGCATGGCCGGACTTGACCACGTAGCTGACCTTCAGGTCTTTCCTGCGGCCGAAGAAGGTGCGGATCGGCTTGAGCACCTTCTCGCCCTCGTCTTCGTAATAGGCCTTCAGCGTGGCCTTGTCGATGACGGCCGCGGCGCGCGCCGGCACCGCCGGTACCGAATGCAGCACCGTGTACTCATGGGCACCGCCCAGCCATTCATCGTGCGCCGCGAGGTAGCCGAGCATGCGCTTGGTGAACGGGCTGCCATCGACGGCGACGAGGATCTTCATCGTGAGGGTCTCCTGGAGGGACGCGGCCGCATGCGACCGCCATCGGATATGAGTCGTGATGAAGTATCGCCCAGGGCCGGCGCATGTCCTTGGTCTTCGTCAAGAAGTGCCCGGTGGGCGCAGGGCCGGTGACGACGGCGGGGCGGCCCAGCTTCAGACCTCGAAAAGCGTCATCGCGTCGAAGCCGTCGCACTCGCCCTTGCCCGAGTGGCCGCGCGCCTGGCAGACGATCCGTGTGGGCGCGCGGGCCGGCCGGTCGACCCGGTAGTCGTGCCGGCAATGAAGGTGGCCGTGGATCCACAGGTCGGCATGCCGGAGCAGGTCGTCATCTGCATTGCAGAAGCTGGCCGTGCCGGGCTGGCGGCCATATCGCGGGTCGGCGCTGCGTGCGCTCGGGGCGTAGTGCGTGATGGCTACGGTGGCATCCCAGGCGCCCTGGGCAGGGCGGCCGAGTTCGGCTTCCAGCCACGCCCTGCATTCCAGTGCTTGCATGCGCATGGCGGCAGCGTCCAGGGGGCCGCCGTCGACGAGGGTGGCCGCATGGCGCAGGAAGTAAGCGGCGGCACGCTCGGCCTTGGCGCGGCCGCGCTCGCCGAACAGGCCGAAATCGCTCCAGCGGGTTGCCCCGACCAAGCGCACGCGTCGCCCCGCGGCATCCGGCAGGACGATGGCTTCGCGTTGCAGCAGGCGGATGCCCGACGCCCGGCAGGCCTCGCGCAGCGCGGGCCATGCGGTGCGCAGTTCCCGGCCCTCGAACTCGTGGTTGCCTGCGACCATCACGACAGGCACCGGCCAGTCGGCGAAGCGCTGCAGCGCTGCCCAGGTGGTGTCGATGTCGCCCGCCAGCACCAGCACCTCGGCCCCCTTGGCGGGGCGAGGGTCGAAGCGCTCGGTCTCCAGATGCAGGTCGGACAGGATCTGCAGCTTCAAAGGATGCGGCCTGGCGTGGGGTTGGGCGCGCGGGCGACAGCCGTGCTCATCCGCGCCGCAGCAGCGCGACCACCAGCGTGACGACGGTCAGCGGCAGCACGAAGCCCATCATCACGCTCGAGTAGGCAGGCAGGGCGGCGTGCTGCTGCGCCGCGAGCACCAGGTAGGCGGTGTAGGCGGCGTAGTAGGCCAGGAACAATGCCCCTTCCCAGCGTGCGATCTCGCGGCCCGACAGGAAGACGGGCAGGCAGGCGAACAGCGCCGCGACCATCACCCACAGGTCGAAGTTGAGCACCGAGGCCGGCACGGCGAGCCCGCCGACCGCAGAGGCGGCCAGACTGGCCAGCCCGATCACGCCCAGCGCGTTGAAGACGCAACTGCCCACGACGTTGCCCACGGCCATGTCGCGTTCACCCTTGAGCGCGGCCACCACGGTGGCGGCCACCTCGGGCAGCGACGTGCCCGCGGCCACGATGGTCAGGCCGATCACGACGTCGCTGACACCCAGCGCTTTCGCGAAGGCCACCGACGCCGCCACCAGCGCCTGCGAGCCGCCGACCAGCAAGGCCAGGCCGGCCACGACCAGCCCGACCTGCACCACCGGCCGGCTGTCCCACTGGCCCGGCTGCGCCGGTCGCACCTCGGCGTCATAGTCGCCCGAGGCCGACGCGCTGGCGGTCTCGGCCCTGGACTGCCGCACCAGGAAGCCGGTGTAGCCCAGCATCAACGCAAACAGCAGAGCGCCGTCAAACAGGCTCAACCGACCGTCGAAGGCCAGCGCCAGCAGCAGCACCCCTGCCCCGATCATGATCGGGGCTTCCTGCCGGATCACCTGCACGTGCACCGACAGCGGCGTGATCAACGCGGCCAGCCCCAGGATGAACAGCACGTTGAAGATGTTGCTGCCCACGGCGTTGCCCAGCGCCAGATCGGTCGTGCCGCCAAGCACCGCGCCCACCGACACCGCCATCTCCGGCGCGCTGGTGCCGAAGGCCACCACCGTCAGCCCCACCACCAGCGGCGACAGGCCGAAGGCCAGAGCCAGCTTCGAGGCCCCGCGCACCAGCCACTCGGCCCCGAGCACGAGCGCGGCTAGGCCGAGGATGAACATCAGTGCATGCATCATGGCAGTCAGCGCCGCAGCGGCGCATCGGGTCGTTGAAGATCATCATAGAGGTCCTGGGCGGACGCCATCCGATCCACCCTTCAGACCTTTATCGCCGAGATCCATATCCGGCGGGTCCGCGTCCAGTTTGACGGTGCAGGCGGCGCGGTGCACGCCATACATGGCGCCGATTTGCAGAACTTCTGCTGATCTGCATGTAATGAGAGCGACCGTGACCATCAGCAGCAGGGGTGTGGTGACCCTTCCGGCCAAATTGCGTGCTGCCCTGGGTTTCAAGCCCGACGATGCCCTGATCGCCGAGGCCACTCCCGAGGGCTTGCTGCTGCGGCCTGCGGTGACCTTGCCGGTCGAGGTGTACACACCGCAGCGCGAGCGCGAGTTCGATGAGGCAGAGGCCGATCTCGCGGCCGCCCTGGCGTCGCGCGGCCTGGTCGCTGCGGCCCGGCGGAGCAAGCGCGCGCGGTCAATTGCGCGTCTTTCTGGACGCCGAGATCCTTGACTTGGCGTCCAACGCTCACGGCGGCCTGCGGTGCTTGATCGTCTTCCACTGACATGACGCAGGCCCGACTGTCCTGCAGCGTGCGGCGGGTCTTCGGCCGACGCTGCCCGGTCTTCAGCCCCTCTCCCCTCGCGGGAGAGTCCGACGCAGCGCTCGGCGCGGTCGGCTGGTGCCCCGGAACCGCACGGACGCTCAAGTTCAGGCCCCGATACCGTTCGCACTGAGCTTGTCGAAGGGCGCGAGCACCAAGGTCTTCCAGCAGGGCTTCGACAGGCTCAGCCCGAACGGACCAGAGGCCTGCGGACTCTGTGACGGGACGGAGGTTCCTGGGTAGGAGTTGGGGAGATGGGGAAGGCCGAGGTCTTGGTGTTCGCCCCCCTCCCCCCAGCCCCTCCTCCGCCAGGCGGGAGGGCAGTAGCGGGGTGGCTCCACCGCCGCGAGGGGGAAGGGAGTAGGGGCTTGGTCCCTTCCTCCTCAGCGCCGCCCCAGTTGCCCCAGCGGCCAGGCGCCGTCGGCCTTGACCTCCTTCAGCGAGAAGCGGGTCT
>JBMTXX010000010.1:0-29993 GCA_049453935.1 Rubrivivax sp. | reverse complement strand
CGCCGCAAGCGCATCGACCGTCGAGGTCTGCCTCAGGTCGCGAAGCGCCGGACGATCAAACCTCGGGTGGGGTCGCCGGCACGCACCTTGCCATCCGCCGAGTGCAGTACCACGCCGCGATCGCAGTGCACATGGCCGCCGCGAAGGCGGCCTGGAAGCCGAAGTATTCGATGATGAACCCGCCGGCCACGCCACCGACCACGCCCGACACCCCGTAGCCGAGCACGGTGTACAGCGCCTGCCCGCGCCCGCGCAGGCGCCCCGGAAAAAGTCGGTGCACCATCGCGATGCAACTGGCATGGTGCGCCGCGAAGCTGATCGCGTGCAGCGCCTGCGCCGGCACCACCAGCCAGGGGAAGACGCTGGCCAGCGTCATCAGCGAGAAGCGGATCGCGCTGACCCCAGCCACCAGTTCCAGCCAGCGATGCAGACTGAGCTTGTCGAACCAGCGCCCTTGCAGCCAGAAGAACAGGATCTCCACCCCCGCGGCCAAGGCCCACAGCGCGCCGATCACCGCCTTGCCGTAGCCCAGCCCCACCAGGTACAGCGAGAAGAAGGCGTACAGCACGCTGTGACCGACCACGGTGAAGAATGCCGAGCCAAAGAACCAGGCCACCTCGGGCTGCCGCAACAGCGGCAGGACGGGCGGCGGCGCTTCTTCGTCCTGCGCCACCTCGCGCAGCGTCGGCAAGCGCAGTGCCGTCACCAGCATCGCAAGATTCAACGCCGCCACCAGCCATGGGAAGGCCCGCACACCCGCCTCCTCCAGCAGCGCACCACTGACGACGACCGAGCCGATGAAGCCGACCGACCCCCACATCCGCACCCTTCCGTAACGGGCGCTGTTGAAGCCGCGCCGCGTGGTCAACAGGCGGGCGAGCGTCGACTCGTGCAGCGGCATGATGGAGCTGTTCAGCACGAACAGCACCGCCGTGGCAAGCGCGACCGGCCAGAATCGCTCGACGAAGGCGAGAGACAACGCAGACACCACACACCCCGCACTCGCCAGCCGGATCAGCTCGACCCGGCGACCGGTGTGGTCGCCCAGCCAGCCCCAGGCGTACGGGGCAAGCACCCGCGTCCAGGCCTGGATCGAGGCAATGATCCCGATGGACAGGGTGCTGAAGCCCAGTTCCTTGAACCACAGCGGCGCATAGGGGTTGAACAGGGCGATGGCGGCGAAGTAACTCGCCGACATCAGCCCGAAGGCCGGCAGGTGGCGCAGCGGGTGGACCGGCCGCGCAGCTTCGCCCGGGGCGGGCTCGCTCATCGGCCCGGGCGGCGCATGAACGCCGTGGCCGCCGGGCGCGGCGCGCGGGCCATGTGCACGGCAGGCCTGAGGTGCAGGTCGGCCTGATCCGCGGCCATCGCTCAGCGCATCGCCGGGATCGGCGGCAGCGGCAGACGCACGTCGGCGCACTGGGCACGGTGCCGCAGCGCGTGGTCCATCAGCACCAGGGCCAACATGGCCTCGGCAATGGGCGTGGCTCGGATGCCCACACAGGGGTCGTGACGACCGAAGGTCTGCACCGTGGTGGGCTGCCCCTGGCGGTCGATCGAACGCTTTTCGGTGCGGATCGAGCTCGTCGGCTTGATCGCGATGGCCACCACGATCTCCTGCCCGGTGGAAATGCCCCCCAGGACGCCACCTGCGTGGTTGCTGGCGTAGCCCTCCGGGGTGAGTTCGTCGCCGTGCTCGCTGCCGCGCTGTGCCACGACAGCGAAACCGTCGCCGATCTCCACGCCCTTGACGGCGTTGATGCCCATCATCGCGTGGGCGATCTCGGCGTCCAGCTTGTCGTACAGCGGCTCACCCAGGCCCGGCGGCACGCCGCGCGCCACGACCCGGATGCGTGCGCCGCAGGAGTCCCCGGCGCGGCGCAACGCATCCATGTGCGCCTCCAGGCGCGCGATGGACGAGGCGTTCGGCGCGAAGAAGGGGTTGTCGCCGATGTGACGCTCGTCCTCGAAGGGAATCTCGATCTCGCCCAGGGCCGTCATCCAGCCGGTGACGGTCGTGCCCTGATGCTCGCGCAGCCACTTCCTGGCCACGGCACCGGCCGCCACCATGGGGGCCGTCAGGCGGGCCGAAGAGCGACCCCCACCCCGCGGATCGCGCACGCCGTACTTGCGCCAGTAGGTGTAGTCGGCGTGCCCGGGACGGAAGGTGTCCAGCAGGTTGCCGTAATCCTTGCTGCGCTGGTCGGTGTTGCGGATCAGCAGACAGATCGGCGTGCCGGTGGTCAGCCCTTCGTAGACACCGGAAAGGATCTCGACCTGGTCGGCCTCCTGGCGCTGCGTCACGTGCCGGCTCGTGCCCGGACGTCGCCGGTCGAGGTCGGGTTGGATGTCCTCGGCGGACAAGCGCATCCCGGGAGGACAGCCGTCGATCACGCAACCGATCGCCGGGCCGTGGCTTTCGCCGAAATTGGTGACGCGAAACAGTTCGCCGAAGGTGGAGCCCGACATGATGCTGTCAATTATCCGGGAAGCATCGGCTGCCGCGGCATTCGATCGGACCGGCAAGCGCAACGCCAGTGGACATCTGCCATGCGACCCCTCCATTCCCTGAACACCCGACGCCGTTCGATCCTGGTGCTGTCGGTGGCACTGACGATGCTGTCGACCTTGTGGGCTCTGGCGCGCAGCCCGCGCGACGTGATGGATGCGCCGGCTCCGCAGCGCTACATCGTGCGCCTGCACAGCCCAGCGGTGTCCGCGGCTGCAAGCTCGCAGGAACTGGCGCAAACCTACGGCCTGCGTCTGGGACGGACCTACGAACACGCATTCGCGGGGTTCTCGACCTCGATGCCAGCGGCCTCCGCCGAAGCCCTGCGCCGGCATCCGCTGGTGGTCAGCGTCGAGGCGGATCAACTGGTGAGTGTCGAGGCCCACGCCGTCCAAGGCACCGCACAGGGCATGCAGACCGATGCGCCGTGGGGGCTGGACCGAATCGACCAGCGCGCGCTGCCGCTCGACGCGACATACCGCTTCGTGCGCAGCGGTCAGGGCGTGCGCGTCTACGTGGTCGACACCGGTATTCTGGCCACGCACGTTGACTTGGCGGGTAGGGTACTGGCCGGGCACGACCTGGTGGGCGACGGCCGCGCCACCACCGACTGCAACGGCCACGGCACCCATGTGGCGGGCACCATCGGCGGCGCGCGCTGGGGCGTGGCCAAGGACGTGACGCTGGTGCCGGTGCGGGTGCTCGACTGCTCAGGCCGGGGGCTGCTGAGCACGGTGCTGGCCGGCCTGGACCGGGTCGCCGGCGAAGCCGATGGTCCGGCGGTGGTCAACCTGTCGGTCAGTTCGTCGCGGTCCGACGCGTTCAACGCCGCGGTGGCGGCACTCGATGCGCGGGGCCTGACCGTGGTCGCGGCGGCAGGCAACAACGCGGGCGACGCCTGCCAGATGTCACCCGCATCCGAACCATCGGCCCTGACCGTCGGCGCCAGCACCGCTCTGGACGAACACGCGGCGTTTTCCAACCGGGGCCCCTGCGTCGACCTCTATGCGCCGGGCAGCGGCATCGCCTCGGCCTGGCACACCGCCGCTGACGCGGCGGCCATCCTCAGCGGGACGTCAATGGCCGCACCTCACGTCAGCGGCGCGGCCGCGCTGGCACTGGCCGCCAACCCGTCGGCCACACCCGGCCAGGTGCGTCGACATCTGACAGAGCAGGCCACGGGCGATGCCGTGCGCGATCCCATCGCGGGCGCCACCGCCAGCTTGCTGTACGCGCTGACGGCCGATGCGCCTGCCGCGCGGAGGGTGGGGGTCCGTGCGCTCACCGCCGAAGCGGCCTTGGCGCAGCCCGGTGGACGCCTGCGGCCCCAGGTCGCGGCGACGGTGCTGGCCTACGAAGACGGGGGCTGGGCTGGCCCGGTCGCCGGGGCCACGGTGCGTGGCGTCTTCGAGCCCGGAGGCCTGGCGGCCTGCACGACCGACGCTCGCGGGGTGTGCACACTCGAAGCTTGCGATCTCGGCCGGCTCGAGGCCTCAGGCCGCTTCACCGTGCTGCAGATCTCGGGCGACGGACTCGTCGACGATGCAGCGCTGGGCCAGCGAGAGGTCGCCATGGTCCGGTGAACGCTCGGCCAGACGGAGACGCATGGTGTTGCGCACTCCAGGCAGGAACAGTCCGAACCGCGCGCCTGGGCACCACCAGCGCGCATGTCACGTCGCTCAGGCGGGCTTGTCGCCGTCCTCTTCCGGCCAGTCGCGGATGTAGGCCTTGAGCATGCGGTTCTCGAAGTCCTGCGCGTCCACGACGGCCTTGGCCACGTCGTACAGCGAGATCACGCCCATCAGGGCGCGGTTGTCCATCACCGGCATGTAGCGGGCGTGGCGCAGCAGCATCATGCGCCGCACTTCGTCCATCGGTGTCTCAGGGGTACAGGTCAGCGGCGCGTCGTCCATCACCGTGCGCACGATGGTCTGCCCGACGGTGCCGCCGTTGCGCGAGATCGCATCGATGACCTCACGGAAGGTCAGCATGCCCACCAGGTCGCCGTGCTCCATCACGACAAGCGAGCCGATGTCCATGTCGGCCATCAGCGTCAAGGCCTCGGCCAGCGGCCGCTCCGGTGTGGTGGTGTAAAGCGTACTGCCCTTGACGCGAAGGATGTCGCTGACCTTCATGCCGCCTCCTGTGCCAGCGCTGGCTGGGTTTTCGAATCAATATAGCCCACAATCCCCGCAACGCGTAACCCGGAACGACCCGATGGCTGGCGCCTCCGATCCCGCTTTCGACACCCTGGCACTGCACGCCGGCGCGGCCCCCGACCCGGCCACCGGCGCCCGCGCCGTGCCCATCCACCTGAGCACGAGCTTCGTCTTCGACAGCAGCGACCACGCCGCCGCGCTGTTCAACATGGAGCGTGCCGGGCACGTCTACAGTCGCATCAGCAACCCGACGAATGCCGTGCTCGAGGAGCGCATCGCTGCGCTCGAGCGCGGTACCGGCGCGATCGCCACGGCCAGCGGGCAGGCCGCGCTGCACCTGGCGGTCGCCACCATCGCCGGGGCGGGCACCCATGTCGTGGCGTCTTCGGCGCTCTACGGAGGCTCGCACAACCTGCTGCACTACACGCTGGCGCGCTTCGGCATCGAGACCACCTTCGTCAGCCCACGTGACATCGACGGCTGGCGCGCGGCCATCCGCCCGAACACCCGGCTGCTGTTCGGCGAGGCGCTGGGCAATCCGGGCCTGGACGTGCTGGACATCCCGACGGTGGCCGCGGTGGCGCACGACGCGGGCGTGCCGCTGCTGGTGGACGCCACCTTCACCACCCCCTGGCTGCTCAAGCCCTTCGAACACGGCGCGGACCTGCTGTTCCATTCGGCCACCAAGTTCCTGTCGGGCCACGGCACCGTGGTGGGCGGCCTGCTGGTCGACAGCGGCGCCTTCGACTGGGAGGCCTCGGGCCGCTTCCCGGAACTCAGCGAGCCCTACGCCGGTTTCCACGGCATGGTCTTCACCGAAGAAAGCACGACCAGCGCCTTCATGCTGCGCGCGCGGCGCGAGGGCCTGCGCGACTTCGGCGCCTGCATGAGCCCGCACACCGCGTGGCTGATCCTGCAAGGCATCGAGACGCTGCCACTGCGCATGGAGCGCCACGTGGCCAACACGCGCAAGGTGGTCGAGTTCCTCGCATCGCATCCGCAGGTGGCGGCCGTCGCCTACCCGGAACTCCCGTCCCACCCGGACCACACGCTGGCCAAACGGCTGCTGCCGCGTGGCTGCGGCGCGGTGTTCAGCTTCGACCTGGCCGGCGGCCGGGCCACCGGGCGCGCGTTCATCGAGGCCCTGAAGATCTTCTCGCACCTGGCCAATGTGGGCGATTGCCGCTCGCTCGTGATCCACCCGGCGTCGACCACGCACTTCCGCATGGACGACGCGGCGCTGGCGCGCGCCGGCATCGGCCCCGGGACGATACGCCTGTCGATCGGGCTCGAGGATGCGGACGACCTCCTCGACGATCTGGGACGGGCCCTGAAGGCGGCGGAGCGCGCGCGATGAAGCTCGAATTCGACGGCGCCTCCGCCTACGCCTACACCGGCGGCAAGGCCTTCGACCCGACGCTGCCGGGCGTGGTGATGGTGCACGGCGCCCTGAACGACCACAGCGTGTGGATCCTGCAAAGCCGCTACCTCGCGCATCACGGGCAGGCGGTCCTCGCGGTCGACCTGCCGGGCCACGGGCGCAGCAGCGGGCCGGCGCGCGGGGTCGCCGCCGCCGGGGCCTGGGTCGCCGCCCTCGTGCGCGCCAGCGGACTGCGCTGCGCGGCGCTGGTCGGCCACAGCATGGGCTCGCTGATCGCGCTGGAGGCCGCCACGCACCTGGGCGATGACGCGCGCCACCTGGTGATGGTCGGCACGGCCTACCCGATGCGCGTGTCACCCAAGTTGCTGGCGATGGCGCGCGACGATCCCGGACGCGCGATCGACCTCGTCAATGCGCTGTCGCACGCCACCCACGCCGCGCGACCGTCCTGCCCCGGGCCAGGCTTCAGCATCCACGGCGGCGCGCGCGCGCTGATGCGCAGGATGCAGCTTGCCGGAGCGCCAGGCAACCTCTTCGTCGAGGACTTCTCCGCTTGCGATGCCTACGATGGGCTGGCGCAGGCCGCGCCCCGCGTGCGCTGCCCGACCACGCTGGTGCTGGGCAGCCGCGACCAGATGACCTCACCCAAAGCGGTGGCGCCACTCATCGAGGCACTGCAGCCGCGCGTCGTGCACCTGCCCTGCGGCCACGACGTGATGGCCGAAGCGCCGGACGGGCTGCTGGACGTCTTGCGCACCACCCTGGCTGCAGGCTGAGGCGGTCGGGCGCGGCCTCGCCGGCGTGTGCGCGGATGCACACCCGCAGGGCTGGCCCGTCCGAAGCCAGGTGTCAGCCCATCAAGTCCGACAGCTTCAGCGCATCGAACCGTGCACCCTGCCGGAACGCCTGGACGCGGGGCGAAGGCGCGAGCAGCAACCGGTCGATCAGCGGCACGGCTGGGGTGATCGCCGGGTCGGCGAGCAGCACGCAACGCGCCGGGCCGCCTTCGTCCAGCCGGGCGACCCAGCCCAGGGCCTCGAACATCTCGACCAGTGGCTCGAGATCCAGCCGGTCGCAGCGCAGTTGCCCAGCCAGCGCCTCTACCGTCGCGCCATGCGCGGGCGTGTGTCGCGCCGCCTCGAGCAGGCTCAAGGCACCCAGCGCCAGATCGAAGCGGTCTCCCGCGCCATCCAGTCGAGGCTGCAGCCTGCGGCCGAGGGTCGGCGCATAGGCCGCGATCACCGCCCCCAGCAGCACGACGACCCACAGCAGGTAGATCCACAGCAGCAGGATCGGAACGATGGCAAAGGCACCGTAGACGGAGTTGAAGGTCGGCACGCTGCCGACGTACCAGACCAGCCCGCGCTTGGCGACTTCGATGCCCACGGCCACGAAGAGCCCGCCCGCCCAGGCATGGAGCCAACGCACCTGGGTGTTGGGCACGAAGCGGAACAGCCCCGTGGCGGCCAGCGCCAGCAACAGGAATTGCGCCAAGTCGAAGGTCAGCTCCAATCCGCCCGGCACCGCCGACACCAGCCCGCGGGACGCCGACAACACGTAGGACGTCAGCGTCAGGCTGGCCCCGAGGAACAACGGCCCGAGGGTCAGCGCGGCCCAGTAGACCAGCAAGCGCTGCGCATAAGGCCGCGGGCGACGCACCCGCCACAGCGCGTTCAACGTGCGGTCGATGGTCATCAGCAGCGCCAGCGCCGACACGCCCAGCACCGCCAGCCCCAGCGCACCGATCTTCGTGGCATTGCCGGCAAAGCGATTCAGCGCCACCATGACCGGCCGCGCCACGTTGTCCGGCACGAGGTTCTGCAACAGCAGCTTCTCCACGGCCCCCTGGAACGACGAAAACACGGGAAAAGCGGTGAACACCGCCAGCATCACCGCCAGCAGCGGCACCAGCGCGATCAGGGTCATGAACGTCAGGCTGCCCGCGGTCACGGCCAGACGGTCCTCGACGAAACGATCACGCAATCGCGCCAGCGTCTCGAGCCAACTCGGCCCCGACAGACGCAGGGCGTGCCTGTCGTCACCGGGGTCGGCCCACGCCACCTTCTTCAGGAACTTCATGCTGGCTATGATGCCAGCGTGAACACCTTGTCCCCCGATCCAGACGCACCTTCGAGCTCGCAGGCGTCGCCCGCGCCCCCCGACGCAACGGCCCGACGCACGCGGGCCACGGCGCTGTCCTGCACACTCGGCCTGATCGTGCTCGGGCTGGCGTGGGAGCTGTGGCTGGCACCGACCGGGTCGGGCACGCTGGCCGTGAAGGTGCTGCCGCTGCTGCTGCCGCTGGCGGGCCTGTGGCGCTACCGGATGGTGACCTACCGCTGGCTCAGCCTGCTGGTGTGGTTGTACGTGTGCGAGGGCGCGGTGCGCGCCACGAGCGAAGGCGGGCTGTCGCAGTGGCTGGCCGCGATCGAACTCGCCCTGTCGCTGGCCCTGTTCGTGGCCTGTTCCCTCCACGTCCGGGGGCGACTGGCGCGGGCCCGGGCGGCCACCTGAGACGCTGAGCCTGTCGGCCCGCCGCGCCGCCCTGCGCCGACGACCCGCCCGCCTCCTTTCGACCCCATCTCCGCGATGTCCGAACACCCCCTGCTCCAGGCCCTGCGCGACGCCATCGGCGCGCCGCACGTGCTGACCACCGCCGAAGACCGCTCTGGCTACGAGACCGACTGGCGCAAGCGCTGGCATGGCCGTGCGCTGGCGGTCGTGCGTCCGGGCAGCACCGCCGAGACCGCGGCAGTTCTGCGGGCCTGCGCGGCACACCGCGTCAGCGTCGTGCCGCAGGGCGGCAACACCGGACTGGTCGGCGGCGGCGTGCCGGACGACACGGGCCAGCAGATCCTGCTGTCGACCCGCCGGATGAACACCGTGCGCGAGATCGACACCGACAACCTGACCATCACGGTCGAAGCCGGGTGCGTGCTGCAGCAGGTGCAGGAGGCTGCGGCCGCGCGGGGCCTGCTGTTCCCGCTGAGCCTGGCCGCCGAGGGCAGTTGCACCATCGGCGGGAACCTGGCCACCAATGCCGGGGGCACCCAGGTGCTGCGCTTCGGCAACACGCGCGACCTGTGCCTGGGGCTCGAGGTCGTCACGCCCCAGGGCGAGATCTGGTCCGGGCTGTCGGGCCTGCGCAAGGACAACACCGGCTACGACCTGCGCGGGCTGTTCATCGGCAGCGAAGGGACGCTCGGGCTGATCACCGCTGCGACGATGAAGCTCTATCCGCAGCCGGCCGCGACGCTGACCGCCCTGGCGGCGTGCCCCACGCTGGAGGCCTGTGTCGCGTTGCTGCGCACCGCGCGCCAGCATCTGGATGCCGGTCTGACGGGCTTCGAGGTGATGAACCGCTTCAGCCTGGACCTGGTTGCCAGGCATTTTCAGACGCTGCCCAGGCCCTTGCCCGGGGCCGAATGGACCGTGCTGCTGGAGCTTTCCGAACCGCAAGGCCCGGCCACGGCCCAGTCCAGGCTGGAAGCCCTGCTGTCCGAAGCCCTGGAGGCCGGCCAGGTCACGGACGCGGCAGTGGCATCCAGCCTGGCGCAGGCCCGATCGATGTGGCACCTGCGCGAGTCGATCCCGCTGGCACAGGCCCAGGAGGGCCTGAACATCAAGCACGACATCGCCCTGCCCGTCTCGGCCATCCCAGCCTTCTGCGAGCGCACCGACGCAGCGCTGGCGCGCCATCTGCCCGGGGTGCGACTGGTCAACTTCGGCCATCTGGGCGACGGCAACCTGCACTACAACGTGCAGGCCCCGCCCGAGGTGAACCCCGCCGCCTTCCTCGAGCAGCACGAGCATGCGGTCAACGCCATCGTCTACGACGCCGTCCAGGGTTGCGGCGGCTCGATCTCGGCCGAACACGGCATCGGTCAGCTCAAGCGGGACGAACTGCCGCTGCGCAAGTCGGGGGTGGCGCTGGCGATGATGCGCCAGATCCGTCTGGCACTGGACCCTCTAGGGGTGATGAACCCGGGGCGCGTGGTCTGACGAGCGCTGCGGGCCACGCCACGCGCGCCACCGCGGCAAGGCTCAACGACAGCGAAGGCGACGCACCGCGGCGGGCCGGACCGGGGCGAAGGTCACTGCACCGGCCCCTTCAAGGCCGGCGGGATCGGCAGCGCGAGGACCTCGATGCCTTCCTCCCGCAGGGCATGACGCTCCTCGGGGCTGGCCAGCCCGCGAATGCCCCTGGCCTCGGTCTCTCCGTAGTGGATGCGACGCGCTTCTTCGGCGAAGCGTTCGCCGACATCGTCGGTGTTGGCGATGGCGTGGCGCACCGCCTGCAGCCACATCGCCTGCAGGTCTGCCGGGACCGCGCCGGATTGGTCCGAAGACGAACCCGCGGGTGCCGCGGGGCTGGAGGGCTTGTCGACCGGCTCACGCGCACCGGACAGGTTCAGGCGGGGCGCACTGGGCATGCGAGTGATCACCCGGTCGCCGCACAGCGGACACTCCACCAGACCTCGCCCGTTCTGTCCGAGGAAGTCTTCCTCGGAGCCGAACCAGCCTTCGAAGCCGTGGCCATGGGCGCAGCGCAGGTCCAGCACTTTCATGCGTGGATTATCCGCCGGGGTGGAAATCTCGTGCGCCCCAGCCGCCGCGACCGCAGTGGCGCAGCGGCCTTCAAGGCTGTACCAGTGCGGTCGCGTCCTGCCATTGCAGCGGCCAGCGGCCCTCGCGCCACTGACGCCACCACTGGGTGCCGATCAGTGTCTTGGCATCGGTGAGTTCCCCGCGCATCGCCAACGACTCGAGATCCTCCAGCGCGCACTCCAGCACCTCGACGAATTCACCATCGTCCAGACGCTGCGGTCCGGGCGTCAGGCCCCGCGCGAACCAGATCTCGATGCGCTCGGTGGCATAGGCGGCGGCGTTGTGGAACATGCCACCGCGAGCCCATTGCCGGGCGGTGTAACCGGTCTCCTCGGACAACTCGCGCATCGCGCAGGCCCAGACGGACTCTTCGGGGTCTCGCTTGCCGGCCGGATACTCGAGCAGCAGCTGCCCCAGCGGGTAGCGATACTGCCGAACCATCACGGCGCGACCGTCGTCGAGCAGCGGAATCACGGCCACCGCCCCCGGGTGAACGATGTACTCTCGAGTCGCAGTCCGGCCATCGGGCAGCCGCACGAGATCCTTGCGCACCTCCAGAAAGCCCCCGTCCAACAGGGTCTGCGATTGGAGCAGGGTCTCGGTCAGGTCCACCGCAGGCTCGCATGTGGTCCAGGTGTGCGCCCACACGCCAGACAGGCCCCCTGGATGGCCACCGGTGCGATGAACGACGAGGCCAAGATCACGCCGCCAGCACGCGTGCCACCGCTTCCCGGCACAGATCGAGCAGGCCACCGGAGAGCGGCCCGAGAAGCAGCACTGCGGCACCGTTCAGGGCCAGCAAAGCACTGACGCCCGAGGAACGCGGCTGCGGCGGTGCCCCGACTGGCGAGTCGAAGAACATCACCTTGATCACTCGCAGGTAATAGAAGGCTCCGATCAGGGCGAACAGCACCGCGACGACCGCCAGCACCAGATAGCCCGTCACCTGCGTGGCCAGCAGCGCCTGGAGCACAGCGAGCTTTGCGAAGAAGCCGACTGTAGGCGGGAGACCGGCCAACGAACACATGAAGACGAGCATGATGATGGCGAGCCAAGGCCTGCGACGCACCAGGCCGGCAAGGTCCTCGATCTGCTCGCTCTCGAAATCGTCACGCGCCAGGTACAGGATCAGGCCGAAGGTCCCCAACGTCGTCAGCACGTAGGACACGATGTAGAACATCGAAGAGCCGAAGGCGTCGGCCGCCAGATCGGCCTTGCCGCCGATCACACCCGCGCTCATGCCCAGCAGCAGGAAGCCCATCTGGGCGATGGTGGAGTAGGCAAGCATGCGCTTGAGGTTGCGCTGCGCGATGGCTGCGAGGTTGCCGATCGCCAGCGACACCACCGCCAGCACGATCATCATCTGCTGCCAGTCGGCCGCCATGCCCAGCAAGCCCTCGACGAGCAGTCGCACCACGATGGCAAAGGCGGCGAGCTTGGGCGCGGCCGCGATCATCAGCGTGACCGCGGTGGGCGCGCCCTGGTAGACGTCGGGCACCCACATGTGGAACGGCGCCGCACCGAGCTTGAAGGCCAGGCCCGCCATCACAAACACCACACCCAGCACCAGCACCCCCTGCTGCGCCGCGCCCGAGGAGATCCGAGCCAGGATCTCGGGAATACCCAGCGTGCCGGTGGCGCCATAGACCATCGACAGGCCGTACAACAGGAACCCGCTGGCCAGCGCGCCGAGCACGAAGTACTTCATCGCCGCCTCGGTGCTCATCGCGTGATCGCGACGCAGCGCGGTCAGCGCATACAGCGACAGGCTCATCAGCTCGAGGCCGAGGTACACCACCAACAGATGGTGCGCCGAGCACATGACCGAGATGCCCAGCAGCGCGAGCAGCGACAAGGTGAAGAACTCGCCTTTGAGCAGCTCGCGGGGGCCCAGATAAGACTGGGCGTAGGCCACGCTCAGCAGCACGGCCACGCAGGCCGACAAAGCCAGCAGGTGACCGAGCATGTCGGAGACGACCATCCCGCCGAAGCCATGCGACGTCACCCCAGACTGCAGGAACATCAGGTGCATGGCCCCGACGATCACGATGGTCGCCTGTGTGAGCCAGTAGGTCAGACGGCGCGCCGGATCGGTGACCCACAGGTCGACGACCGCGATCAGCAGTGCCATCGACAACAGCACGATTTCCGGAAAGACGACGAGCCAGTTCATCGCATTCATGATTTCGGGGGCCCGGTCAGGGAAGCTTGCTGGCCGCCACGTGCTGCAGCAGCTCGGTGACGGAGACGTGCATCACGTCGGTGAAGGGCTTGGGATACAGGCCCATGGCCAGCACCGCCAGCGCCAGCAGCGCCAGCATCCCGAACTCACGCGCGTTCAGGTCCTGCAGATCCCGGACATGGTCGTTGGCCACCTCGCCGAAGTACACGCGCTTGACCATCCACAGCGTGTAGGCGGCGCCGAAGATCAGTGCGGTGGCCGCCAGAGCGCCCAGCCAGAAATTGGCCTGGACGGTGCCCAGGATCACCATCCACTCGCCCACGAAACCGGCCGTGCCCGGCAAGCCGGCGTTGGCCATCGCGAACAGCACCGCGAAGGCCGCAAAGCGCGGCATCGTGTTGGCCACGCCGCCATAGGCAGAGATCTCGCGCGAATGCACCCGGTCGTACAGCACGCCGATACACAGGAACATGGCGCCCGAGACGAAGCCGTGGCTGATCATCTGCACCAGCCCGCCGCTGACACCCAGCTCGTTGAAGACGAAGAAGCCCAGCGTGACGAAACCCATGTGTGCGATCGACGAGTACGCCACCAGTTTCTTCATGTCCTGCTGCACCAACGCCACCAGACCGATGTAGATGACCGCGATCAGGCTCAGGGCGATGATCAGCCAGGCCCATTCGCGGCTGGCGTCGGGCGCGATGGGCATGGAAAACCGCAGAAAGCCATAGGCGCCGAGCTTGAGCATGATCGCCGCCAGCACCACGGAGCCTCCCGTGGGCGCCTCGACGTGGGCATCGGGAAGCCAGGTGTGGACCGGCCACATCGGCACCTTGACCGAGAAGGCCGCGAAGAAGGCGAAGAACAGCAGCGTCTGCGCCGCCATCGGCAGCGGCAGGTCGTGCCAAGCCTGGATGTCGAAGCTGCCACCGGACTGGTGGTACAGGTACAACAGCGCCACCAGCATCAACAGCGACCCCAGCAGCGTGTAGAGGAAGAACTTGAAGGCCGCGTAGACCCGCCGTGGCCCACCCCACACCCCGATGATGATGTACATCGGGATCAGCGTGGCCTCGAAGAAGACGTAGAACAACAGGCCGTCCAGCGCACTGAAGACGCCGATCATCAGCCCCGACAGGATCAGGAAGGCGCCCATGTACTGGTGCACCCGGTCGGTGACGACCTCCCAGCCCGCGATGACGACGACCACGGTGATGAAGGCCGTCAGCAGGACAAACCACATGGAAATGCCATCGACACCCAGGTGGTAGCGCACGTGGAAGCGCTCGATCCAGGAGAGGTTCTCGACAAACTGCATCGAGGCCGTCGAGACATCGAAACCGGTGGCCAGCGGTAGCGTCACCAGGAAGCCCGCCAGCGCGCCCAGCAGGGCCACCCAGCGAACCGTGTGCGCGTGTTCGTCACGGCCGGCGGCCAGCAGCAGCGTTCCCACCGCCACCGGCAGCCAGATGGCCACGCTCAGAAGACCCATTGAAACCTCTCCAACGCCATCATCCTGTCACCGCGCACGATGTTCTCCTTGGCTCTCAGGCAGACCAGACAGCCTGAAGGTGCGGCCACAAACGCCAGGTCAGAAACCCGAACACCCCCAGCACCATCGCCAGCGCGTACCAGGACAGCAAACCCGTCTGTACCCGGCGCGACAGGCCCGCCACACGCGCCACCACCCACGCCGACCCATTGACAGCGACCCCGTCGATCAGCGCCACGTCACCGCCCTTCCACAGACCGCGCCCCAGCAGTCGCGCGCCGGCGGCGATGACGTGCTCGTTGAACCAGTCCATGTAGTACTTGTTCTCGAGCACCCGCACCAGCGGCGAGAGCGCGCGCCCGATGGCCGCAGGAATGGACGGCTGTTTCAGGTAGAACCACCAGGCCACGACGACACCGGCCAGCGCCAGCCAGAACGGCAGCGTCTGCAGGCCGTGCACCGCCATGCCGGCCGCGCCGTGGAAGCCCGCGGCCAGCTCGGCCATCGCGCCGTGGCGCGCGGCATCGACGAAGATCGCGTCCTTGAAGAAGTCGCCGAACAGCAGCGGCTGTATCGTCAGGTAGCCGATCACGACCGAGGGGATCGCCAGCAGCACCAGCGGCAGCGTCACGACCCAGGGCGACTCGTGCGGCTCATGCGCGCCGTGGTGGCCGTGGTCATCGTGCGCGTGGTCGTCCTCGGGCGGGTGCGGCTTGTGGCGGAAGCGCTCATCCCCGTGGAAGACCAGGAAGTACATCCGGAACGAATAGAAGGCCGTGACGAAGACGCCGGCCACTACCGCGAAGGCCGCGAAGGAGGCGCCCGGCAGCTGGCTGGCCTCGACCGCCAGGATGATGCTGTCCTTGGAGTAGAAACCCGAGAACAGCGGCGTGCCGATCAGCGCCAGCGAGCCCAGCAGCGAGGTGACCCAGGTCAGCGGCATGTAGCGCCGCAGCCCGCCCATGTTGCGGATGTCCTGGTCATGGTGCATGCCCATGATGACCGAGCCCGCGCCCAGAAACAGCAGCGCCTTGAAGAAGGCGTGGGTCATCAGGTGGAACACCGCCACCGAATACGCCGACGCACCCAGTGCCACCGTCATGTAGCCCAGCTGGCTCAGCGTCGAGTAGGCGACCACGCGCTTGATGTCGTTCTGGATGATGCCCAGGAAGCCCATGAACAGCGCGGTGATCGCCCCGATGACCAGCACGAAGTTCAGCGCCGCGTCCGACAGCTCGAACAGCGGCGACATTCGCGCCACCATGAAGATGCCGGCCGTCACCATGGTGGCGGCGTGGATCAGCGCCGAGATCGGCGTCGGGCCTTCCATCGAGTCGGGCAGCCAGACGTGCAGCGGGAACTGCGCGCTCTTGCCCATCGCGCCGATGAACAGGCAGATGCAAGCCACCGTCAGCAGCGCCCAGTCGGTGCCGGGGAAGCTGAGCTGGGACAGCTCGCCGGCCTTGGCGAAGGTCTCGCCGTAGTTCAGCGTGCCGGCGTAGGCCGCCAGCAGGCCGATGCCCAGGATGAAGCCGAAGTCGCCCACCCGGTTCACCAGGAAGGCCTTCATGTTGGCGAAGATCGCGGTGGGCTTCTTGAACCAGAAGCCGATCAGCAGGTAGCTGACCAGGCCCACCGCCTCCCAGCCGAAGAACAACTGCAGGAAGTTGTTGCTCATCACCAGCATCAGCATCGAGAAGGTGAACAGGCTGATGTAGGCGAAGAAGCGCTGGTAGCCAGGGTCGTCGGCCATGTAGCCGATGGTGTAGACGTGCACCATCAGCGAGACGAAGGTGACGACGCACATCATCATCGCCGTCAGGCCGTCGACCAGGAAGCCGACCTCCATCTTCAGGCTGCCGAGCACCATCCACTCGTAGATGGTGGCGTTGAAGCGCGCGCCGCCGATCACGTCGATCAGCACCAGCACCGAGCACACGAAGGAGATCAGCACGCCAAGGATGGTCACCACGTGGGCACCACGGCGGCCGATGGTCCGGCCGGCGAGGCCCGCGATCAGTGCACCGGCCAGCGGCGCCAGCGGCACGGTCAGGAGGAGGTTCTGGGACAGGGTGGCTGCAGACATGTCGGCTTCCTCAGCCCTTGAGCGTGTTCAGGCGCTCGACCTCGATCGACGAGCGGTTGCGGAACAGCACCACCAGGATGGCCAGGCCGATGGCCGACTCCGCCGCCGCCACCGTGAGGATGAAGAACACGAAGACCTGTCCGCCGATGCGATCGGCTTCCAGCGGCAGGTAGTGGGAGAAGGCCACGAAGTTCAGGTTGACCGCCAGCAGCATCAGCTCGATGGCCATCAGCAACACGATCAGGTTGCGACGGTTGAGGAAGATGCCGACGACCGACAGCGCAAACAGCACGCCGCCGAGCGAGAGGAAGTGGCCCAGCGTCAGGCTGCCCATTTCAGGATTCCCCACCATTGGAGGCCGAGGCCCCGGACGCCCGCTCGGCTGGCATGCGGATGACGCGCAGCCGGTCGGCCTTGCGGGCCTTGACCTGCTGGGCAGGATCCATGGCCCGGCTGTCCTTGCGTCGGCGCAGCGTCAACGCGATGGCGGCGATGATCGCCACCAGCAGCAGCACTGCAGCAACCTGCAGCGGGTAGAGGTAGTCGGTGTAGATCGCGATGCCGAGCATGCGGGTGTTGCCCAGTTCGGCCAGCCGGGGATCGACCGGCGCCTCGGTCTGCTGGAAGCTGCCCATCAGCACCAGCGCGAGCTGGATCGCGATCACCGCGCCCACACCCGCCGCGACCGGGAAGTGCTTCCAGAAACCCTCCCGGAAACCGTCGGAATTGAGATCGAGCATCATCACGACGAACAGGAAGAGCACCATCACGGCGCCGATGTAGACGAGGATCAGGGTGATCGCGAGGAATTCGGCCGACAGCAGCATCCACAGGCAACTGGCACTGAAGAAGGCCAGCACCAGAAAGAGCGCGGCATGCACCATGCTGCGTGCGGTGATCACGCGGAAGGACGCGAACAGCAGCACGGCCGAGAAGACGTAGAAGAGTGCGGTGATCGTGTTCATTGGATGGGCGCCTGTGGGGTGGACCGACGGCCTCAGAGCTGGCATCGCGCAGATGGCTTGGGCGGGTACCGTCCCCGAGCCCCTGCCGCAGCACGGGCCCTCAGCGATGCGGGCCCGGGCCGCAGCCCTCAGCGGTACTTGGCGTCGGCCTCCCGGTTGGCAGCAATCTCTTTCTCGTAGCGGTCACCGACCGCCAACAGCATGTCCTTGGTGAAGTACAGGTCGCCGCGCTTCTCGCCGTGGTATTCGAAGATGTGGGTCTCGACGATCGAGTCCACCGGGCAGCTCTCCTCGCAGAAACCGCAGAAGATGCACTTGGTCAGGTCGATGTCGTAGCGCTTGGTGCGGCGCGAGCCGTCGTCGCGCACCTCGGACTCGATCGTGATCGCCATCGCCGGGCACACGGCCTCACAGAGCTTGCAGGCGATGCAGCGCTCTTCACCGTTGTCGTAACGGCGCAGCGCGTGCAGGCCGCGGAAGCGCGGCGACTGCGGCGTCTTCTCCTCGGGGAACTGCACCGTGATCGTGCGCGACAGGAAATGCCGGCCGGTCAGGGCCAGGCCCTTGAACAGCTCGGTGAGCATGAAGCTCTGCAGGACGTCTTTCACTGCCATGATGGTCTGGCCTCGCGCGTCACTTCCAGATGTTGAACGGGGTTTGCATCCACAGGCCCACCACCACCAGCCACACGAGCGTGACGGGGATGAAGATCTTCCAGCCCAGGCGCATGATCTGGTCGTAGCGGAAGCGCGGGAACGTGGCGCGCACCCACAGGAACATCGTGACGACGACGAAGACCTTGATCCCGAGCCAGATCCAACCTGGGATGAAGGCCAGCGCTTCCACCGGCGGCAGCCAGCCGCCCAGGAACAGCAGCACGCACAGCGTCGACACCAGGATCATGTTGGCGTACTCGGCCAGGAAGAACATCGCGAACGACATCCCCGAGTACTCGATCATGTGGCCGGCGACGATCTCCGACTCGCCCTCGACGACGTCGAAGGGGTGGCGGTTGGTCTCCGCCAGCCCGGCAATGAAATACACGACGAAGATCGGCAGCAGCGGCAGCCAGTTCCAGGACAGAAAGCCCAGACCCATCTCGGCAAAGGTGCCGCGCGCTTGCGACATCACGATGTCGGTGATGTTCATGCTGGCCGACACCATCAGCACCACCACCAGCGCGAAACCCATCGCGATCTCGTAGGACACCATCTGCGCCGACGCGCGCAGGGCCCCGAGGAAGGCGTACTTCGAGTTCGACGCCCACCCGGCGATGATGACGCCGTAGACCTCGAGCGAGGTGATGGCCATCAGGAACAGCAACCCGGCGTTGACATTCGCCAGCGCGACGTCCGGGCCGAAGGGGATGACCGCCCAGGCCGCCAGCGCCGGCATGATGGTCATGACGGGGCCCAGGAAGAACAGCCCCTTGTTCGCGGCGGTCGGGCGGATGATCTCCTTGAAGATCAGCTTGACCGCGTCGGCAATCGGCGTGAGCAGGCCCCAGGGGCCGACGCGGTTCGGGCCCGGGCGGATCTGGCTCCAGCCGATGGCCTTGCGCTCCCACAGCGTCAGGTAGGCCACGCAGCCCATCAGCGGCAGCACGACGGCGACGATCTTGATCAGGCTCCAGACCACGAGCCACAGCGTCGGGCCGAGGAGCGCCGCACCGGCGGCATTGAGTTGGTCGATCATGCGAGGGCTCCTGCGGGCGCCGCATCCGTCGCCTCGGCGGCCGCCGCCACGCGCTCAAGCGTCAGCGCGCCCGTCATCGCGGCCAGGCCTGCGGTGTCGGGGTGCCCTGCAGGCACGCGCGCGCAGCCCCAGGCCAGCGTCGGCTCGACCCGCACCGGCAGAACGACACTGCCCGCCGCCTGCCGCACACGCACGCGGTCACCCGCCTGCAAGCCGAGTTCCGCCCACAAGGCGGGGTTCACGCCCACCTGCGGCGGCCGTGCGTCCGCTGTCTGCTGCAGCGCAGGCGCGCGACGCACCAGCGCATCGGTGGCGTAGATCGGCACGTCGGCCACGCGCTGCAGGCCGGGAAGGCTCCCGGGCGCGGTCGCAGTCACGGTCACGGTCACGGCGCTGACGTTGGACAGCCGGGTGGACAAGGTGGATTCATCACCCAAGGCAGCTGAACGCACCTGCTCCGAACTCTCGAACTCGAAACCGGACAGGCCCAGCAGATTGCCAAGCACGCGCAGCACCTTCCAGGCCGGACGGGCCTCGCCCTGGGGCTTGACGACCCCATGGAAGCCTTGGACGCGCCCCTCGGCGTTGACAAAGGTGCCCGAGGTCTCGGTGTAGGGAGCGATCGGCAGCAGCACATCGGCACCCTCGACCGCTGCGTCCTTGAAACTGGTGAGGGCCACCACCATCGAAGCCTGCTGCAAAGCCGCATGCGCGACCTGCGGATCCGCCATGTCGAGCACCGGCTCGACATTCAGCAACAGCAAGGCGCGTCGGGGTTGCGCCAGCATGCCCGCGGCATCCAGCCCGCCCTGGCCGGGCAAGGCGCCCACGAGCTGAGCGCCCACACTGTTGGCGGCTTCGCACAGTTGGCCCACCGAGGCGCCGGTGTGCTCGCCGATCCAGTTCGCCAGCGTCAACAACTCGGCCGCCCGGGGGTGCTGCACCGCCGCGTTGCCCAGTAGGACGGCTTTGCGCTCACCCGACAGCAGCGTCGAGGCCACGGCCTGCGCCGCTTCGGTCACCGTGCCGACGACGGGCGCCTGCACGCCCTTGGCCGCGGCGACGGCGGCGGCGATGTCGGCCAGCATCTGCACCCAATCCGCCGGCGCAGCGGTCAGGCGCTGCGCCAGCGGCATCAGCCAGTCGTCGTGCACGGCGTGAAGGCTGATGACCTTGGCCCCTTGACGCGCGGCCTGCCGGATGCGCTGCGCGAACAGCGGGTGGTCCTTGCGCAGGAAGGAGCCGACCACCAGCACACGCTGCAGCGCAGACAAGCCCGCCACGGGCATCCCGAGCCAGCGCGCGGTGCCGGGCGCCGCGCCGTCACGCCGGAAGTCGGCGTGGCGCAGCCGGTGATCGACGTGGGGCGACCCAAGACCGCGCATCAGCGAAGACAGCAGATACAACTCTTCGACCGTCGCGTGCGGAGAGCCCAGCGCGCCAACGCTGGCCGGGCCATGCTCGGCGACGATCTGCTTGAGTCCGTTGGCCACGTATTCCAGCGCCGTCGTCCAGTCGGTCGCCACCCACTGACCGCCCTGCTTGAGCATGGGCTGGGTCAGCCGTTGGTCGCTGTTCAGCGCCTCATAGCTGAAGCGGTCGCGATCGGCGATCCAGCACTCGTTGACGGCCTCGTTCTCCAGCGGCACGACACGCATCACGCGCTGGCCCTTGACCTGCACCACCAGATTCGCACCCGTGGAGTCGTGCGGGCTGACGCTCTTGCGCCGAGACAGTTCCCAGGTGCGTGCGCTGTAGCGGAAGGGCTTGCTCGTCAGCGCGCCGACCGGGCAGATGTCGATCATGTTGCCCGACAGCTCGGAGTCCACCGTGCGACCGACGAAGGTCGTGATCTCGGAGTGCTCGCCGCGATGCAGCATGCCCAGCTCCATGACGCCGGCGATCTCCTGGCCGAAGCGCACACAACGGGTGCAGTGGATGCAGCGGCTCATCTCCTCCATCGAGATCAGCGGACCGACGTTCTTGTGGAAGACGACGCGCTTTTCTTCCTGGTAGCGCGAAGCCGAACCACCGTAGCCCACGGCCAGATCCTGCAACTGGCACTCGCCACCCTGGTCGCAGATGGGACAGTCCAGCGGGTGGTTGATGAGCAGGAACTCCATCACCGACTTCTGCGCCTTGACCGCCTTGTCACTCTTGGTGCGGACGATCATGCCGTTGGTCACCGGTGTGGCACAGGCCGGCAGCGGCTTGGGTGCCTTTTCCACCTCGACCAGGCACATGCGGCAGTTGGCCGCGATGCTGAGCTTCTTGTGATAGCAAAAGTGCGGGATGTAGGTGCCCGCCGCGTCCGCCGCGTGCATGACCATGCTGCCCGCAGGCACGCTGACCTTCTGGCCGTCGAGTTCGATCTCAACCATCTGTGCTGTCCCGTCCGCTCAACCGGCCGTGCCCGGCAGGCAGGCCTTGTGCTCGACGTGGTGCGCGAATTCGTCGCGGAAGTGCTTGAGCATGCCCTGCACCGGCATGGCAGCCGCGTCCCCGAGCGCGCAGATCGTGCGGCCCTTGATGTTGTCGGCCACCGAGTCCAGCAGGTCCAGATCCTCGGGGCGGCCCTTGCCGTGTTCGATGCGGTCGACCATGCGCCAAAGCCAACCCGTGCCCTCGCGGCAGGGGGTGCACTGGCCGCAGCTCTCGTGCTGATAGAAGTAACTCAGCCGCAGCAAACTGCGCACCATGCAGCGGGTGTCGTCCATCACGATTACCGCGCCCGAGCCCAGCATCGAGCCGGCCTTGGCGATGGCGTCGTAGTCCATCGTGATGTCCATCATGATCTTCGCCGGCAGCACCGGCGCCGACGAACCACCCGGGATCACGGCCTTCAGTGCGCGCCCGCCACGCACGCCGCCGGCGAGTTCGAGCAGCTTGGAGAACGGTGTACCCAGCGGGATCTCGAAGTTGCCGGGCTTCTCGACGTCGCCAACCACCGAGAAGATCTTGGTGCCGCCGTTGTTGGGCTTGCCGCACTCCAGGTAGGCCTGCCCGCCGTTGTTGATGATCCACGGCACCGCGGCGAAGGTCTCGGTGTTGTTGATCGTCGTGGGCTTGCCGTACAGGCCGAAGCTGGCCGGAAACGGCGGCTTGAAGCGAGGCTGGCCCTTCTTGCCCTCGAGCGACTCGAGCAGGGCGGTCTCCTCGCCGCAGATGTAGGCACCAAAGCCGTGGTGTGCGTGCAGCTGGAAGCTGTGCCCCGAGCCGAGGATGCGCTCACCCAGGAAGCCAGCGGCACGTGCCTCGTCCAGCGCTTCTTCGAAGCGCTCGTAGACCTCGAATATCTCGCCGTGGATGTAGTTGTAGCCCACCGCGATGCCCATCGCGTAGGCGGCAATCGTCATGCCCTCGATGACGATGTGCGGGTTGTAGGCGAGGATGTCGCGGTCCTTGCAGGTCCCGGGCTCACCCTCGTCGGAGTTGCACACCAGGTACTTCGCGCCGGGGAACTGGCGCGGCATGAAGCTCCACTTCAGCCCGGTGGGAAAGCCCGCGCCGCCGCGGCCGCGCAATGCCGAGAGCTTGACCTCGGCGATCACCTGCTCGGGCGTCATGCCCGGGCCGCCGTCGGCGCCCAGGATCTTCTTCAGCGCCGAGTAGCCGCCCCGCGCGACGTAGTCCTGCAGGCGCCAGTTGCGGCCGTCGAGTCCGGCGTAGATCTGCGGGTGAAGATGCCGGCCGTGGAAGCAGGTTTCGCGGCCGCTGGTCTGGAAGCGGGCCAGGCGATCCAGGAGGTCCGGGGCGACTCGGGCGTTCATGCGGTCCCCTTCAAGGTCTCGACGAGCTCGTTCAGGCGCTCGTCGCTCATGAAGCTGAGCATCTTGCGGTCGTTCACCAGCATGACCGGCGCGTCGGCACAGGCGCCCAGGCACTCGCTGGGCTGCACTGTGAAGACACCGTCAGCGGTGGTGCCATAAGGCTCGACGCCGAGCGCGTGGCACAGGTGGTCCAGCGCCTTCTGGCCCCCGCGCAACTGGCACGGCAGGTTGGTGCAGACGTTGAGCTTGTAGGCACCCACCGGCCGCTGGTTGTACATGTTGTAGAAAGTGGTGACCTCACGCACGGCCACCGGCGGCATGCCGAGGTAGTCGGCCACCGCTTCCTCGGCCTCGGGAGAGACCCAGCCCTGCTCCTGCTGGACGATGGACAGACAGGCCATCACGGCAGAAGCCTTCTGCTCGGCGGGGTATTTGGCGACTTCGCGGTCGAAGCGCGAACGCGTGGCGTCGGACAGTTGCATCATCGATCGATCTCGCCGAACACGATGTCCATCGTGCCGATCACGGCCACCGCGTCGGCAATCATGTGGCCACGGCTCATCTCGTCGAGCGCGGCAAGATGGGCGTAACCCGGCGCGCGGATCTTCAGTCGGTAAGGCTTGTTCGCCCCGTCGCTGACGATGTAGATGCCGAACTCCCCCTTGGGGTGCTCGACCGCCGCATAGGCCTCGCCTTCGGGCACGTGGAAGCCTTCGGTGAAGAGCTTGAAGTGGTGGATCAGCTCCTCCATGCTCGACTTCATCTCCACCCGCGACGGCGGCGCCACCTTGTGGTTGTCGGTGATCACCGGGCCTGGGTTCCTGCGCAGCCAGTCCACGCACTGCTGCACGATGCGATTGGACTGGCGCATTTCCTCGACACGCACGAGGTAGCGGTCGTAGGTGTCGCCGTTGACGCCCACCGGGATGTCGAAATCCATGCGGTCGTAGACGTCGTAGGGCTGCTTCTTGCGCAGATCCCAGGCGATGCCCGAGCCTCGCAACATCGCGCCGGTGAAGCCCAGGTTCAGCGCCCGCTCCGGCGACACCACACCGATACCCACGGTACGCTGCTTCCAGATGCGGTTGTCGGTCAGCAACGTCTCGTAGTCGTCGACATTCTTCGGGAAACGGCGGCAGAAGTCTTCGATGAAGTCCAGCAACGAGCCCTGACGGTTCTCGTTCAGCGCCTTGATCGCGCGCTCGTTGCGGATGCGGCTGGCCTTGTACTGCGGCATGGACTCGGGCAGGTCGCGGTAGACGCCACCCGGGCGGATGTAGGCCGCATGCATGCGCGCGCCAGACACCGCCTCGTACATGTCGAAGATGTCCTCGCGCTCGCGGAAGCAGTAGATGAGGATGTTCATCGCCCCGCAGTCCAGCCCGTGGCAGCCCAGCCACAGCAGGTGGTTCAGGATGCGGGTGAGCTCGGCAAACATCACGCGGATGTACTGCGCGCGCTCAGGCACCTCCACGCCCAGCAGCTTCTCGATCGCCAGGCAGTAGGCGTGCTCGTTGGCCATCATCGACACGTAGTCGAGGCGGTCCATGTAGGGCAGCGACTGGATGTAGGTCTTGCTCTCGGCCAGTTTCTCGGTGGCGCGGTGCAGCAGACCGATGTGCGGGTCGGCACGCTGGATGACCTCGCCGTCGAGTTCCAGCACCAGGCGCAGCACGCCGTGCGCCGCCGGGTGCTGCGGCCCGAAATTCAGCGTGTAGTTCTTGATCTCGGCCATGTCAGCAAACCGTGTTCAGTGCAGGCCGCCGTAGCGCTCTTCGCGCACGACGCGCGGCGTGATCTCGCGCGGCTCGATCGTCACCGGCTGGTAGATGACCCGTCCGGCTTCGGGGTCGTAGCGCATCTCCACATGCCCGCTGACGGGGAAGTCCTTGCGCATCGGGTGGCCGATGAAGCCGTAGTCGGTGAGGATGCGTCGCAGATCCTCGTGGCCCTCGAAAACGATGCCGTACAGATCGAAAGCCTCACGCTCGAACCAGTTGGCCGAGTTCCACACCGGCGTCAAGGAAGAGACCGCGGGCAGGTCGTCGTCAGGCGCGAAGACCTTCAATCGCACACGCCAGTTGTGCGTGATGCTCAGCAGATGGGAGACGACGCAGAACCGCGGGCCGTCCCACGGGGCGTTGCGGTAGTCGCTGTAATCCACCCCGCACAGATCGATCAGTTGTTCGAAGCGCAACGCCGGGTCGTCGCGCAACTGCTGTGCGACCCGGAAGCCGTCTGCTGCGCTGACCGTCAGCGTGAGTTCACCACGCTCCAGCTTCAGGGCGCGAACGGCGTCGCCCAGTGCCGCTTGCAGCGCTGCCTGCAGGGTCTCGATGCGAGTGCTCATGTCTGTCACAGGCTCCAGGGCTCAGCGCGCGATGGTGTTCTCACGCCGGATCTTGGCCTGCAGCTGCAGGATCCCGTACAGCAGCGCCTCGGCCGTGGGCGGGCAACCGGGCACGTAGACATCGACCGGCACGATCCGGTCGCAGCCACGCACGACCGAGTAGCTGTAGTGGTAGTAACCGCCGCCATTGGCGCAGGAGCCCATGCTCAACACCCAGCGCGGCTCGGCCATCTGGTCGTAAACCTTGCGCAGCGCCGGCGCCATCTTGTTGCACAGCGTGCCCGCGACGATCATCAGGTCGCTCTGGCGCGGGCTGGGGCGGAACAGCATGCCGAAGCGATCGATGTCGTAGCGCGCGGCACCGGCGTGCATCATCTCCACGGCACAGCAGGCCAGACCGAACGTCATCGGCCACAGCGAACCGGTCTTGGACCAGTTGATCAGCTTGTCCACCGAGGTGGTGACAAAGCCTTCCTTCAAAACGCCTTCGATGCCCATGAAACCGTCCTCGCGCCCGACTCACTCCCAGTCGAGTGCGCCCTTCTTCCATTCGTAGACGAAACCAACCACCAGGATCCCGAGGAACACCATCATGGCCCAGAAACCCGTGGCACCGATGTCTGCGAGCGACACGGCCCACGGGAACAGGAACGCGATCTCGAGGTCGAACAGGATGAACAGGATGGCCACGAGGTAGTAGCGCACATCGAACTGCATGCGCGCGTCCTCGAAAGCCTCGAAGCCGCACTCGTAAGGGCTGTTCTTAGCGGCATCAGGCCGGTTGGGGCCGAAGATGAAACCCAGCACCTGAGGTGCGACACCGACGCCGATGCCCACGAGGATGAACAGGATGACCGGAAGGTACTCTTGCAGGTTCATCACATCGACCGTTCGTTCAACGCCTGATGTGCCGGACGTGGTGAACGGTCGCGTCTGGGCATGGCAACCCGGGGGCTGCTGTGCATCGCGATTTCCCTCCCCGCTTCAGTGGCCGCAGGGGCCGCACTCTGGAGCCGGAACCCCTCCAGGTGCGATCGTTCATGTAATTCTGGTGCCGACGGCGAGACTCGAACTCGCACAGCTTTCGCCACTACCCCCTCAAGATAGCGTGTCTACCAATTTCACCACGTCGGCATGACGTGAACCTGAACGGTACGGTGCTCTCTTCGTGTGAAGCACCTCGTCGTCAGACAAGCACGGATTCTAATATGGACGCGCACCCACCGACAGGTGTCCTGCTCCGAAGGCTCAACGTGCAGGCGGTGCGGCCGGCGCGGGCACCCCTGGAGCGCCTGCACCCGAGGCAGCCTCCGGCACGGCAGGCGCAGCGCCAGGGATCGCCGCGCCCGCCGGGGCCGGCACCGACGTGGCAGGCTGATCGAGCACGCTCCCGCCCGTACCCGCCCCGCCCGGCCCCCTGCTCGCCAACAGCGCAAGGCCGAGCGTACAGACGAAAAACACCGTGGCGCACACCGCGGTCGATCGGGACAGGAAGTTCGCACTGCCGGTGGCGCCGAACAGGCTGCCCGAAGACCCACCACCGAAGGAGGCACCCATGTCCGCCCCCTTGCCGTGCTGCACCAGCACGAGGCCGATCATGACCAGCGCAGAGACGATCTGCAGGGCCAGGAGCAGGTTCATCCAGATCTGCATGATGTCGAAACTCCGAGATGTCAAAAGCCCATCGAAGCCGTGCGGGCGAAGACGCCGGCAAGGCCGATGAAGGTCAAAGGGGAACGGGGCATCGAGGCGTGGCGCGCAAGGTTCACCGCAGAACTCAGCGGGCCGCGGCGCGACAAATGGCGATGAAGTCGGACGCCTTCAGTGAAGCGCCACCGATCAAACCGCCGTCGATGTCGGACTGGGAAAACAGGGCTGCGGCGTTGTCAGGCTTGACACTGCCGCCGTAGAGCAGACGCACGCGCTGCGCATGCTCGGTGGCCGCAGCCAACTGGGCGCGCAACAGTGCATGCACCGCCTGCGCCTGCTCGGGCGTCGCCGTCAGACCCGTGCCGATGGCCCAGACCGGCTCGTACGCCACGACGATCTCGCCCGTGCAGTGCCCGAGGGTGTGGATCACTGCAGACAGCTGCCGCTTGACGACCGCGTCGGTTTCCCCGCCCTGTCGCTGGGTCAAGGTCTCGCCGACACAGACGATGGGGGTGATACCGGACCCCAGCAGCGCCTTGGCCTTGAGCGCCACCGTTTCGTCGGACTCGGCATGCAAGGTGCGACGTTCGGAATGGCCGACGATGGCGTAGCGGCACCCCAGATCGGCCAGCATCGGCGCGGACACCTCACCGGTGTAGGCGCCGTCGGGGTGCGCTGAGCAATCCTGCGCGCCCCAGGCCATCCCGGTATCCGACAGGCGCTTCGAGACCTGTGCGATGTACGGGAACGGCGGGCAGATGGCCACATCACAGGCCGGCGGCAAGTCACGGATGAGGTCGTCGAGCAGGGCCGCGTTGGCCTGCGCACGGCCGTTCATCTTCCAGTTGCCCACCACGAGCTTGCGTCGCGACATCAGCTTGCGCCCCAACTCAACACGATCTTGCCGACGTGCGTACTCGACTCCATCAGGGCATGTGCCTGAGCGGCTTGCTCTGCATCGAAGACGCGATGGATGACCGGCTGGACCCGACCGGACTCGATCAGGGGCCACACCTGCTCGCGCAAGGCCTGGGCGATGCGTGTCTTGTACGCCACGGAGCGCGGACGCAACGTCGAGCCCGACACCGTCACACGCTTGCGCAACAGCAGGCCCGCGTCGATGGCGCTTTGCGTGCCCCCCTGGACGGCGATGACGGCAATGCGCCCGTCGTCGGCCACGCAGCGCAGCTCGCGCCCGAGGTAGTCCCCCGCGACCATGTCGAGGATGACATCCGCACCACGACCTCCCGTCAGCCGAAGGGTCTCGGAGACGAAATCCTGCGTGCGGTAGTTGATGGCAGCGGTCGCACCCAGGTCCACGCAGGCCGCACACTTGTCATCGGTGCCGGCCGTGGCGATGACAGTGCAGCCCCAGGCCTTGGCCAGCGCGATCGCCGTCACGCCGATCCCGCTGCTGCCGCCCTGGACCAACAGCGTCTGCCCAGGTTGCAACGCGGCGATGTCGAAAACGTTCTGCCAGACGGTGAAGAACGTCTCCGGGAGGGCCGCCGCCTGCACGTCGTCCAGACCCGCCGGCAGCGGCAGGCACTGACCCACGGGTGCCACGCAGAACTGTGCGTAACCGCCACCGGCGACGAGCGCACACACCCGGTCTCCGATCTGACGACCCGCGGCGGCCATCGCCTGTGCATCGCCATCGACGATGACACCGGCGATCTCCAGTCCCGGAAGGTCCGACACACCTGGGGGCATCGGATACAGGCCCTTGCGCTGGAGGACGTCCGGGCGATTCACGCCGCTGGCCGCCACCTGGATCAGCACCTCGCCGACGCCAGGCTGCGGACGCGGTCGCTCGCAGGGCACGAGGACCTCGGGCCCGCCCGGCTGGACGATCTCGATCGCCTTCATCTCGGGCGCCGCAAGCGTCAGTCCTGACGGGTGTCGCCACCCGCCTGGGGCGCCTCACCCGCGACGTCGGCCGCTTCGGACACGGCCCCACCTTCACGCGACTCGCGAGGCTCGCGCGGCTCCCTGGGCTCGCGACGCGGACGGTCGCCACGCTCGCGCCGAGGCCCACGATCACCGCGATCACCCCGATCGCCATGCTCGCGTCGCGGACGCTCCTCCTCGACCATCCCTTCCGGACGATCCATCAGTGCCTTCATCGACAGCTTGATGCGGCCCTTCTCGTCGGTCTCGAGCACCTTGACCTTGACGATCTGCCCTTCCTGGAGGTAATCCTCGACCTTCTCGACACGCTCGAAGGCGATCTGGCTGATGTGCAGCAGGCCGTCCTTGCCTGGCAGGATGTTGACGAGCGCACCGAAGTCCAGGATCTTGGTCACCGGGCCCTCGTACACCTTGCCGATCTCGGCCTCGGCAGTGATCTCCTCGATGCGCTTGCGGGCGTAGGCCGCCCGGTCGGCGTCGGTGGAGGCGATCGTGATCGTGCCGTCCTCACCGATGTCGATCGTGCAACCCGTCTCCTCGGTCAGCGCGCGGATGGTCGCCCCACCCTTGCCGATGACGTCGCGGATCTTCTCCGGGTTGATCTTCATCGAGTACAGGCGCGGCGCGAAGTTGCTGACCTCGGTCTTGGCCTCACCCATCGCCTCGACCATCTTGGCCAGGATGTGCATCCGGGCTTCCTTGGCCTGCGCGAGCGCCACCTGCATGATCTCCTTGGTGATGCCCTGGATCTTGATGTCCATCTGCAGTGCGGTCACACCGTGGGTCGTGCCCGCCACCTTGAAGTCCATGTCGCCGAGGTGATCCTCGTCGCCCAGGATGTCGGTGAGCACCGCGAAGCGGTTGCCCTCCTTGATCAGGCCCATGGCGATGCCCGCCACGTGAGCCTTCATCGGCACGCCGGCGTCCATCAGCGCGAGGCAACCACCGCACACCGAAGCCATCGAAGACGAGCCGTTGCTCTCGGTGATCTCGCTGACCACGCGCAGCACATAGGGAAAGTCTTCCTTGGACGGCAGCGCGGCGACGAGCGCGCGCTTGGCCAGGCGCCCGTGGCCGATCTCACGGCGCTTCGGGGTACCCACGCGTCCCGTCTCGCCGGTGGCGAACGGGGGCATGTTGTAGTGCAGCATGAAGCGGTCTTCGAAATCGCCGGACAACGCGTCGATGCGCTGCGCATCGCGCTCGGTGCCCAGCGTGGCCACCGCCAGCGCCTG
>JBMTXX010000009.1:0-30408 GCA_049453935.1 Rubrivivax sp. | reverse complement strand
CCATGGCGCTGCACCAGCGTCCAGGCCACGAGGGACGTGGCCAGCGCCATCACGCCCTGGGTCAGGGTCAGCGGGAAGACCGTGCCGTCGATCGCATGGCCCAGCCACAGCCCCAGCGCGAAGGCCACGGCGGCGCTGACGAAGCCCGCCAGGGCCGAGGCGGCGCCCGCATGCGCCGGGAAGGGGCCGACGACCGCCGCTTGCCCGCAGGGCTGGTGGACGCCGTGGCCGAGCGCGAACAGCACCTGCGGCACACAGATCGCCCAAGGCCCGATCACGCCGGCCAGTGAGAGCAGTGCCGTGCCCCCGCCGCCGGCCAGCGTCAGCACCCCGGCGCGCGCCACCGCGCCGCGCAGGCCGTGGCGGCGCAGAAGGCGTCGGCCGAGGAAGGTGCCGGTCAGGTAGGACAGCGACGACACCGCCAGGAACACCCCGTAGGCGCTGCGCGAGGTGCCGAGCGCCTCGATGAAGACGAAGGAGCCGGCCGCCAGGAAGGTGTACATCCCGCCATAGGTGCAGGCGCTCAGCAGCGTCCAGGCGACGAAGGTGGGGTGTGCGCCGATGCGCCGCCACTGCCGCAGCATCTCGCCGGGCTCGAGCGCGCGGGGATTCGGCCGGGCCAGTGTCTCGGGCATCTTCCAGGCGATCAGGCCGAGCGTGAGCGCGCCGAAGACGCCGGTGGCGGCCAGCGTCGGCCGCCATCCCGCCCAGCCGGCCAGCAGACCGCCGATGATGGGACTGGCCAGCGCCAGCACGCCCAGCCCGCTCATCGCCAGCGACATCACCCGTGCGCCCTCCACCGGCGAGTGCAGGTCCCGCAACAGCGCGCGGCCGCACACCACCGAGGCGGCCAGGCCCACGCCCTGCAGCGCACGAAAGCCCACCAGCGCTTCGATGCTCCCGACCACGGTGCTGCCCGCCGAGCCGAGCACATAGAGCGTCAGCCCCACCAGCAGCACGGGGCGCCGCCCATAGCGGTCCGACACCGGGCCCAGCACCAACTGGCCGATGCCGAAGGCCAGCAGCAGGGCCGACAGCGTGAGCTGGCTCAGCCCGATCGCGCCACCGAAGTCGGCCGCGATCGCAGGCAGTGCCGGCAGGTACAGGTCCGACGACACCGGTTGCAGCCCGAGCAGCAGCGACAGCGCCAGCACCAGCGTGGCGGGGGAGGGGCGGCGCATCGGTGCGCCAGCGGCAGCAGTCATCGGCGGGGCGTTCGTGAATCCGCACCAGGAGGCGCGTTCGGGGGCAGGGAGCGCGGCAGGCGCCTGGGCAGGCCGGCGCGCTCGCCCGGTCGATCGGCCGTCCGATTCCTCAGAACCGCTCGTCTTCGCGCAGGTAGCGCCATTGTCCCGGTGGGAGCTTGCCCAGCACCACGCTGCCGATGCGCACGCGCTTGAGCGCCAGGACCTTGAGCCCGACCATCTCGCACATGCGGCGCACCTGACGCTTGCGGCCCTCGCGCAGCACGAAGCGCAACTGGTCTTCGTTGGCCCAACTCACCTTGGCCGGGCGCAGCCGCCTGCCGTCGAGTTCCAGGCCATGCTGCAGCCGGGCAAGACCATCCTCGGGGAAGGAGCGCGGAGCGATGGGCGCGACGCGCACCAGGTATTCCTTCTCGACGTCGGAGTCCTCGCCGATCAGGTGTCGGGCCACGCGGCCGTCCTGCGTCAGCACCAGCAGCCCGGTGGAGTCGATGTCCAGTCGGCCGGCTGGCGCCAGGCCGCGTGCGTGGCCTGGGTGCCAGGGCAGGCCCTGGTCCTCGCTCCAGCGCCGATCAGGGGTGACGAGCACGACCGCCGGCTGGTGGCCGTCCTCGGCCTGGCCGCTGACGTAGCCCAGCGGCTTGTGCAGCAGGATGGTCACCCGGCGCGCCTGTTCGCGCTGCGCTGCCGCGTCGATCTCGATGCGTTCGTCACCGGCGATGCGCTGGCCCAGCACCGCCACCCGTCCGTCGACCCGGACCCAGCCCGCGCCGATCCACTCATCGGCCTCGCGCCGCGAGGCCAGACCGCGGTCGGACATCACGCGCGACAGGCGGGTGCCGCGGGCGTTGTCGTCGCTGGCCGTCGGCATGGGACCCGACGCGGCGACTGTTGACGTTTGCGGCCTGGCAGGCAACGGTGCCTGTGCAGGTGTCGGGCGATCGCGCCGAGGCTTCTGTCCAGACCCTGCGGCCGGTCCCGACAAGGGCATACGGTCGCGAGGGGCTGGGTCGGCCCCATGCGGTCGGCCTCTCGGTGTCAGGGCGTTGTGGCCGCGCACCGGGCGTCGCTGCGGGTCTCTCGGGGTCGCCTCGGGGTTCAGTCCCAGGCGCTTGCGTTCGGTCATCGGGGGTTCTCGGTGGGGCGCGCGGCCGGCGCGCGCAGGTCGGCGCAGGGGTCGGCCCGCGGATGAGGCGGTGTGACCACCCGTTGGTCGAAGGCGGTGGTCGCATCGCCCTGCTCGACCACCCCGATGGCCACGCTGCGCGCGCGAACCTCGGGCGTCAGCCAGTGTGGCACGCCGATGTCGGTGCGCACGTGCACATTGCCGGCCAGCAGCACCGCGCCACGCGCCGACTGGCTTTCCAGCGCACGCGCCATGGACTGGTCGCGCGCCACCTGCGCCAGCGCCATGCGCCGCGCCACTGCCGTGCCGATCATGCCGCAATGGCTGCGCTCGATCAGGCCTGTGAAGGTGGCGAGCAGGTCTTCCGGCACCTGGTCGTCGAAGCCGTGTGCGGCCAGCCCGTCGCGCATGACCGCACGCGCCGCGTCGCGGCCGACGTTGGCGGCCACGATGGGCAGGTCGTGGCGCAGCGCCAACTCGATGAAGGGCCGGTAGTGCGGCCAATGCCAGCCCGGCCCGCCCACCTGCGCGATCAGGGCCGCTGCATCGACCCCGCCGGGCTGTGCCCGCAGACGGTCGATCTCGCCTTGGCGGTGGGCGTCGAACTGTTCGAGCACCAGCGCCGGCCGCGCTCCGCGCGCCAGCAGCGTGGCGAAGGCCTCGGCGCGCATCGCGTGCTGCTGCGGGTGGTCATGGACCTCCCCGAGCAGCACCAGGGGTGCCGCAGCCAGATCGACCCGGTCCACCGTCATCGCCTGGGCCGGTGTCGGCTGCGACGGTGTCGTGGAGGCCTGGGCATGCCATGGTGCCCAGCCCACCAGGCCGCAGGTGAGCACCAGACCTGGCAGCAGTGGTCTGTGGCGCTGTGCTTGCGCGAGCGCGATCGGTCGGCACAAGCGATTCATGTGGTCCAGCCCTGTGGAGGCCCGATCATGCCGGCCACCGCGGTCGGCGTTCCAGGCCGCTGCAGTTCGAGCGCCACGGTCTCAGCGTCCCCGCAGGAACAGCGCGTCGAGTTCCCGCACGCTGAGCTGGCGCCAGGTGGGGCGTCCGTGGTTGCAGGTGTCGGCGCGGTCGGTGGCTTCCATGTCGCGCAACAGCGCGTCCATCTCTTCCAGCGTCAGACGGCGGTGGGCACGGACTGCCGCGTGGCAGGCCATGGTGGCGTACAGCGCGTCGCGCGCCTGCTGCACCGCGCGGCTGCCGCCGACCTGCGCCAGCTCCGCCAGCACCGAGCGCGTCAGCTCCGTCAGGTCGGCCTGGGGCAGCGCGGCCGGGCGGCTGCGCACCGCCAGCGTGCCCGGGCCGAGTGCGTCGACGTCCAGGCCAAGTGCCAGCAGCGCCTCGCGCTCGTCCTGTGCGGTGGCGATCTCGGTGGCCGTGGCGGCGAAGGTGTGCGGGATCAGCAGCGGCTGCGTCGGCAGCGTCCGGTCCTGGTCGGCCGCGCGCTTCAGGCGCTCGTAGACGACGCGCTCGTGCGCGGCATGCATGTCCACGATCACCAGGCCTTGCGCGTTCTCGGCCAGCACATAGACCCCACCGATCTGGCCGATCGCGCGGCCGAGCGGCCAGTGGTCTGCGCCGCGCCCGGCGGGCGCGGTGTCGGCCCGCCCGGGCGGGGACACGGGTGTGACCGATCCGTCTGATGCGGCCTGTCCGTTGGCGGCCTTCGTCGCATCTGGCGTCGCCCACAACGCGCCGGCTCCTGCGGCGTTTGCAAGGGGCGGAGACAGGAGCCCACCCGCCCATCCATCGCCTGGGCCCGCCGCCCGTGCGGTGCCTGGTGCGCCGTCGCGCGGCGCGGGGCTGCGCAGCGCGCTCCAGGCCGCCAGCCCCCCCGAGCCGGCCAGCGGCATTGCTTGTTGCCACGGCGGATCGGCCTCCTGCGCCTGGGGGGTGCCACGCGCCGAGGTGTAGACCCAGCCGGTGCGTGAGCCCGTATCGGCGGCATCGGTGCGCTCGGCATCGGCGTGTCCGCCGCCTGTCGCACGGGCCTGCGCGGGCCCGTCTGCGGCCGCATCCTGGGCTGCAACCGAAGCCTCGGCCGCGAGCTGCCCGGCGCGCGTCGGCGCGAGCGCGTCCTCGACGGCCTGCCGCACCGCCTGGTGCACCGCACGTCCGTCTCGAAAGCGCACCTCCACCTTGGTCGGGTGGACGTTCACGTCGACGAGCTCCGGCGCGATCCCGATGAACAGCGCATAGGCAGGTTGCCGCGTGCCGTGGAGCTGGTCCTCGTAGGCCGACCGCACCGCGTGCGACACCAGGCGGTCGCGCACGAAGCGGCCGTTGACGAAGAGGTATTGCAGATCGGCCCGTGAACGCGCGCTCTCGGGCTGGCCGGCGCGGCCGGACACCACCAGGGGCCCGACCTGCGCCTGCACCGCGCGGCTGGCGTCGAAGAACTCGGCCCCCAGGACGTCGGCCAGCCGCTGCGATGCCGATGCGGCCCGCCACTGCGCGGTCAGCCGGCCCTCGTGCCACAGCGCGAAACCCACGTCGGGCCGAGCCAGCGCGTGGCGCCGCAGCGACTCCAGCGCGTGCGCGAGCTCGGTCGCATCGGTCTTCAGGAACTTGCGCCGGGCCGGGGTGCTGAAGAACAGCTCGCGCACCTCCACCGTGGTGCCGGTGGCGCGGGCGGCGGGTTGCAGCTCACCGCTGCGCGCGTCCAGCCGCCAGGCGTGCGCCGCGTCCGCGGTGCGGCTGGTCAGCGTCACTTCGGCGATGCTCGAGATCGCGGCCAGCGCCTCTCCCCGAAAGCCCATGGTGGTGACGTGCTCGAGCTCGTGCAGGTCGGTGATCTTGCTGGTGGCGTGGCGTCGCAGCGCCAGCGGCAGTTCGTCACGCGGTATGCCCGCGCCGTCGTCTTCGACCAGGATCTGGCGCACGCCGCCGGCGGCCAGCCGCACCGTGACCTGTGTGGCCCCCGCGTCCAGCGCGTTGTCGACCAATTCGCGCACGACGGAGGCCGGGCGCTCCACCACCTCGCCGGCAGCGATCTGGCTGACCAGTTCGTCCGGCAACTCGCGGATCACGCGCCGGGGTGAGCCCGGGGGGGCGGATGTGGGCTGCATCAGGCGATTCTAGGAAGTCGGGCGGCCTTGCCGGGTGCCCGGTGTGCCGAATATGAAGGTCACTGTGGCGCCAGGTTGTGTTGGCATGGGGGTTGCCGCGTGCACCGCAACGGCCTGTCGCAGCCAAATTCCTCGAGAACCTGTCGGCCACCGCCCCGGGCTGCAGTGCATCGCAACCAGGCTTTCTGGCGCCTGGCGGGGCTGCGCACAGGCAGCTGCTGCGCACTCACACTCGGCGCTGACGCGGCATCCGCGGCGTGTCGGCCAGATGGCGCCGGATGCCCTCGGCCAGCGCGGCGACCATGCGCGCCTGCCATTGCGGGCTGCGCAGCAGCGCCTCTTCCTCGGGATTGGAGATGAAGGCCGTCTCCACCAGGATGCTGGGGATCTCCGGCGACTTCAGCACGGCGAAACCCGCCTGCTCGACACGCGGCTTGTGCAGACGGCCGACGTCGCGCATCCGCGACAGCACCTGCTGGCCGAGCTGCAGGCTGTCGCGGATCTGCGCGGTGGTGCCCATGTCGGCCATGACCCGCAGCGTGAGGTCGTCCCGCACGGCCAGGTTGATCCCGCCTACCTGATCGGCGCCGTTCTCGCGCTCGGCCATCCAGCGCGCAGCGGCGCTGGTGGCGCCGCCGGTCGACAGCGCGAACACGCTGCCGCCGCGCGCCTCGGGCCGCATGAAGGCGTCGGCGTGGATGGAGACGAACAGGTCGGCCTGCACCCGACGGGCCTTGCGCACGCGCTCGCCCAGCGGCACGAAGAAGTCGGCATCGCGCGTCATCAGCACGCGCACACCGCGGCGCGCGTGCAGCGCGTCGCGCAACTGGCGCGCGATCTGCAGCACCACATCTTTCTCGCGCAGGCCCCCCGGGCCGATCGCGCCGGGATCCTCGCCACCATGGCCAGGGTCCAGTGTGACGATGAACACGCGGTCGAGTGCTTCGCGGCGGTGCGGGGCGGGGGTCTGGCTCGGCGCGCCGGGGGTGGGCACAGCGCTGGCGCCTGGCGCCGGCGTCGGGCTGCCCGGGCCAGGGGCCGGGGGCGCGGTGGTGCCGGGTGTCGGCGCGCCTTGCATCGCCCACTGGTCGAGCCGGCCGATGAAATCACCCAGTGCGTCGTCCACGGCCCGCGCGGCCTGGCGTTCCGCGGCTTCCTTCTCGCGCACCAAGGCCAGCAGCGGGTCCGGCTCGACCGTGGGGATCAGGTCGAACACGAGCCGATGGCGGTAGGGCGCCACCGGCGTCAGCGCGAACTGCTGCGGCACGATGGGCTGCTTCAGCAGCAGTTCCAGGCGCACCTTGCCTGGCGCCGGCTGCGACACGCGGATGTCGGCAACGTAGGGGTCGTCGACCCGCACCTGGCGCACGACGTTGCGCAGGGTGTCGTCCAGCGTCAGGTCGTCGATGTCGATCACCAGACGCCGCGGCCCGTCGTCGAACAGCAGGTGCTGACCGCGCAGCGCCACATCGGACTCGAGGGTCAGGCGTGTGTAGTCGGGCGCAGGCCACATCCGCACCGCCAGGATCGTCGCGCCGTGCGCGAGGTGCCACGCGCCGAGGCTCAGCAGTGCCCCGGCGCCGCGCAGCACGCGGCGTCGTGCCGCGTCGACCGTGCGCTTCTCGGCGCGGCAACGCATGGTCACACGCCCGCCAGCAGCGCAGCCCCGCGGGGCGTCAGGGCCTGCGCCGTGACCTCGCGCTGCTCGTGCGCATCGACGTCCAGTTCGAGCCGCAGGTCCGGCAGGGGCAGCACCCCCGCCGCGCGGTCCGGCCACTCGACGAGTTTCAGGCCCGGTCGCGAGAAGACGTCGCGAAATCCCGCGTCCTCGAACTCGCGCGGGTCGTCGAAGCGGTAGAAGTCGAAGTGCGAGATCTCGAGCGCGCCCACGCGGTAGGGCTCCATCACGGTGTAGGTGGGGCTCTTGATGCGGCCGGCCACACCGAGTTCCCGCAACAAATGCCGCACGAAGGTCGTCTTGCCCGCGCCGAGCGTGCCATGCAGTTCGATGCAGGCGTCGGCCAGTTCCGGCCGGCCAGCCAGCGCCCGAGCCCAGGCCGCGCAAGCGGCCTCATCGGGCCAGAGCAGACGCCGCGTTCCTAGAATCTGGCGATGAACGGGGGGCAGGTGGGCAGTCATCATCCGGGCCACGGCGGGCTCGACGGCGGGGCGCTGGTGCAGCGGATCGGCCAGTGGGCCCAGGACCTGGGATTTTCCCAGATCGGGGTGGCGGGGGTGGACCTGTCTTCCGCGGAGCCGGGGCTGGCGGCGTGGTTGTCGGCCGGCTTTCACGGGTCCATGGACTACATGGCCGCCCACGGGCTGAAGCGGGCGCGGCCGGCGGAGCTGGTGCCGGGCACGGTCAGTGTCATCACCGTTCGCATGGATTACTTGCCGGCGTCGGCCGGTGACGACTGGCGCGCCCAGGAGGCCGCACGCCTGGCCGATCCGACCCAGGCGGTCGTCTCGCTCTACGCCCGCGGGCGGGACTATCACAAGGTGCTGCGTTCTCGGCTGCAGACCCTGGCAGAGCGCATCGCGCAGGAGGTGGGGCCCTTCGGGCACCGCGCCTTCACCGACTCGGCGCCGGTGCTGGAGGTCGAGCTCGCCGCGCGCAGCGGCCTGGGCTGGCGCGGCAAACACACGCTGGCGCTGCACCGCGAGGCCGGCTCGATGTTCTTCCTCGGCGAGCTCTTCGTCGATCTGGCGCTGCCGCCCAGCGCCCCGGTGACGGCGCACTGCGGCAGCTGCACGGCCTGCATGGACGTCTGCCCCACACAGGCCATCGTCGCACCCTACCGGCTGGACGCCCGTCGCTGCATCGCCTATCTCACCATCGAGCACCCCGGCCCGATCCCGCCAGCGTTGCGTGCGGCCATCGGCAACCGGGTCTACGGCTGCGACGACTGCCAGCTCGCCTGTCCGTGGAACCGCCACGCGCAGCGCGCCCCCGTCCCCGACTTCGACCCGCGCCATGGCCTGGATGGCGCGACGCTGCTGACGCTGTGGCACTGGGACGAAGCCACCTGGCGGCGCCACACCGAAGGCAGCGCCATCCGACGCATCGGCTGGGAGCGCTGGCGCCGCAACCTCGCGGTGGGCTTGGGCAATGCCCTGCGCGCAGCGGCACGCACGAAGGATGCTTCAGCCCTCATCCAGGCCTTGCAAGCCGCCCGGGCCAGTGCCTCACCGCTGGTGGCCGAGCACATCGAGTGGGCGCTGGGGCAGGGCGATGAGGCGGGCACGTAGCGGTCAGGTCACCCGGCTGGGCTGCCGGAGCCTGGAGGGGACAGGACCCGCCACGCGGACGACATCTCGGTCGCCAGACAACAGGGTCACTGCCTGCTCGGGGTCGAGAACAAGATCCGTAGCCATGTGCACCTCTGTGTGTCGGTTGTACCCACGTACACATTCGATCCGGCCGTCGCAAGGAAATTGACTGGGCGCCTAAGCGACACCTGCCGTCTCCGCTTCATCCCACCGCCCGCAGCAACCCCAGCGCCAGAGGCAGCCCGGCCATGCCCAGCAGTGTCGACACCGTGATCAGCCCGGCCACGTAGGGCCCGTGGCCGCCCATGCGCACGGCCAGCACATAGGCGCTGGACGCGGTGGGCATGGCGGCGAAGGCGACGACGATGGTCTGCTGCAGTGGGGGCAGGCCTACGGTGAGCACGAGCCACACCGCCAGCAGGGGCAGCACCAGGTGGCGGATCGACAGCAGCGCGATGGCCAGGCGCGGGCCTTCGCGCAGGGCGCCCATCTGCAGGCCGGCACCGACCGCCATCAGGCCGATCGGCAGCGCCGCCTGCCCGATGCGCGTGAGCGTGGTGGCGGCCAGCTCGGGCAGGCGCAGGCCCGATGCGTTGAAGACCAGTCCGCTGACGGTGGCGATGATCAAGGGATTGCGCGCCAACTCGCGCAGGTAGCCCTGACCACCGTGGCGCGCCAGCGGCCAGACGGCGCCGACGTTGCACAGCGGCACGGCCAGCGACATCACCAGCGCCATCGACGCCACGCCCGGCGCGCCACCCAGGCGCTCGGCCAGCGCCAGCGCGACATAGGAATTGAAGCGAAAGGCCACCTGCGCGCCGGAGGCGTGCAACCGTGCGTCCACGCCCGGCCAGCGCCCCAGCGCCAGTGCCAGCGTGATGCCGGCCACCACCACGGTCAGCGCGGTGCCGGCCAGCGGCAGTGCCCCGGCGGCGTCGGGTGGGTGGCGTACGATCGCGCTGAACAGCAAGCAGGGGAACAGCCACTGGTAGACGAGCCGCTCGGCACCGTCCCACACCGGGCGCCCCAGCGAGGTCCATTTGCACAGCGCAAAGCCGACGACGATGAGCGCGAAATCGGGGAGCAGCAGCAGGGCGTCGGACATGGGCGGGCCGGATTGTCGCGTCCGGCGTCCGCCCGCAGCCGCGCCGCTGCGGCCCGAGGATGCCGGCGCCATCGACGCCTTTGTCGATGCGTTGTGGGTCGAGGACGGGCTGGCGTCGCTGACGCTGGCAGCCTACCGGCGCGACCTCACGCTGTTCGCCCGCTGGCTGCAGCGCGAAGAGGGCCCGCGGCTGGCCACGGCGCGCGAGGCCGACCTGCTGGGCTACATCACCGAGCGCCACGCCGCCACGCGGGCCACCACCGCCAACCGGCGCCTGAGCGTGTTCAAGCGCTTCTTCCGCTGGGCCGCGCGCGAGCATCTGGTCACCGCCGACCCGACCTTGAAGCTGCAAAGCGCGCGCCAGGCGCTGCGCGTGCCGCGCACGCTCAGCGAGCCGCAGGTCGAGGCCTTGCTGGCCGCACCCGACGTGGACACTCCGCTCGGCCTGCGCGACCGCACGATGATCGAGCTGATGTACGCCAGCGGGCTGCGGGTCAGCGAGCTGGTCACGCTGAAGACGGTCTACGTCGGTCTGGACGAGGGGGCGCTGCGCGTGACCGGCAAAGGCTCGAAGGAGCGCGTGGTGCCCTTCGGCGCCGAGGCCCACGCCTGGATCCGCCGCTACCTTGCCGAAGGCCGTGCCGCCATCCTGAAGGGCCAGGCCAGTGACGCGCTGTTCGTGACGGCCCGGGGCGGGCCGATGACGCGGCAGATGTTCTGGACGCTGATCAAGCGCCACGCGCAGGCGGCCGGCATCCACGCGCCGCTGTCACCCCACACGCTGCGCCACGCGTTCGCCACGCACCTGCTGAACCACGGCGCCGACCTGCGCGCGGTGCAGATGCTGCTGGGACACGCCGACATCTCGACGACGACCATCTATACCCATGTCGCGCGCGAGCGCTTGCGCCAGATGCACCAGCGTCATCACCCGCGTGGGTGACAGGCGGTCGGGCCGCCGGGCGCGCTCGCGCGGCAGCGCAGTCTCTCAGCCCATCAGGTCGTCCAGTTCGCGCTCGGTGAAGCCGGCACGCGAGCGCGCCGCCATGTTGAACGGCGGTTTCAGCCGCGGCGCGCCGTGGCGTCGGGCCAGCAGCCGGTAGTGTTCCAGCGGATCCAGCCCGCGTTGCTCGCACAGCCAACGGTACCAACGATTGCCGATCGCGACGTGCCCTTCCTCGTCGCGCAGGATCACGTCGAGGATGCGCACGGCTTCCTGGTCGCCGGCGCGCGCCAGCCTCGCCTGCATCGGGGGGGTGGCGTCCAGGCCGCGGGCTTCCAGCGTGCGTGGCACCAGCGCCATGCGCGCGACCGGGTCGTCACGGGTGCGCTCGGCCATGGCCCACAGCCCGTCGTGCGCATCGAAGTCACCGTAGGCATGTCCCAGGCTGCGCAGATGCAGGCTGAGCATGTGGAAGTGGTGCGCCTCCTCGTTGGCCACGCGCCACCAGTCGCGGTAGTAGGCCTGCGGCATGTCGGCGTACCGCCATATCGCGTCCAGCGCCAGGTTGATGGCGTTGAACTCGATGTGGGCCACGGCGTGCAGCAGCGCCGCGCGCCCGACAGTCGTGTACGGGCTGCGCCGCGGCACCTCCTGCACAGGCACGAGGTTGGGCTTGCGCGGCCGCCCGGGCAAAGGTAGCCGGGCGGTCAGCTTCAGCGTGGCGTCGGCCTCGCAGCCGGCGGTCGCCAGCGCCCAGCCGGTCTCCACCGAAGCGATCTTGCGGGCAGGATCGGGCTCGGCAAGGGCGTCCAGGGCCAGGCAGCGAAGCTCCATCCCTAGAATTATGGTTTTTTGCGAAGGGAATTTCCATGGCGGTTTACGCGCTCGATGGGGTCATTCCCGAAGTGGCTGACAGCGCCTGGGTGGCAGACAGCGCCACCGTCGTCGGGCGCGTGCGCCTGGAGGCCGACAGCAGCGTCTGGTACGGCGCGGTGTTGCGGGGAGACAACGAACCCATCGTCATCGGCCGTGGCAGCAACGTCCAGGATGGCAGCGTGCTGCACACCGACATCGGGCAGCCACTGACCGTGGGTGAGGACGTGACCATCGGCCACCAGGTGACGCTGCACGGCTGCACCATCGGCGACGGCTCGCTCATCGGCATCCAGGCGGTGGTGCTCAACGGCGCGCGCATCGGCCGTGGCTGCCTGGTCGCGGCCGGCGCCGTGGTCACCGAGGGCAAGTCCTTCCCGGACGGCGTGCTGATCATGGGCGCGCCGGCCAAGGTCGTGCGCGAACTGTCGCCGGAGCAGGTCGAACGTGTCCGCAAGGGGGCGCGGCACTATGTCGAGCAGGCCCGGCGACACCGTGACGGCTTGCGTCGCATCGATTGACGGACAGCATGGCGATGGATGAACTCCACAAGTTCCTTTTCGAGGGCATGCCGGTGCGGGGCATGCTGGTGCGGCTGACCGACAGCTGGCGCGAATCGCTGGCGCGCCGCGATCCGGCCCGCGGCGGCAGCGGCGCCTTCGCCGCCCCGGTGCGTGCGCTGCTCGGTCAGATGGCGGCCGCCGGCGTGCTGATGCAGGCCAACATCAAGTTCAACGGCGCGCTGATCCTGCAGATGCAGGGCGACGGGCCAGTGCGCCTGGCCGTGGTCGAGGCCCAGCCCGACCTCGGTTACCGCGTCACCGCGCAGGTGCGGGGCGAGGTCGCCGCAGACGCCGGCCTGGAAGCAATGCTCAATCTCCACGGGCAGGGCCGCTGTGCGATCACGCTCGACCCGAAGGACCGCCTGCCCGGCCAGCAGCCCTACCAAGGCATCGTGCCGCTGTACGGCGACCGGCGCGAGCCGCTGCAGCAGCTCAGCGAGGTGCTGCAGCACTACATGCTGCAGAGCGAGCAGCTTGACACACGGCTGGTGCTGGCGGCCAACGACGAGATCGCCGCCGGCCTGCTGATCCAGCGTCTGCCGGTGGAGGGAGAGGCCAACCTGGCCGGACGCGGGCTGCTGCGCAACGAGGACACGATCGGGATGGACGAGGGCTTCGAGCACATCGCCCATCTGGCGGCGACGCTGACCCCGCAGGAACTGCTCAGCCTGGATGCCGACACCGTGTTGCGTCGGCTGTTCTGGCAGGAGCGCCTGCAGCGCTTCGAGCCCCAGCGGCCTCGGTTTGCCTGCCGTTGCTCACGGGCGCGGGTGGCGGGCATGCTGCGCTCGCTCGGCCGCCCCGAGGTCGACGACATCATCGCCGAGCGCGGGGATGTCGAGGTGGGTTGCGAATTCTGCGGTCAGCAGTACCGCTTCGACCCGGTGGACGTCGGCGAGGTGTTCACCGCACCGGCCGATCATCCGCCCGGTTCCTCGGCGGTGAACTGAGTTGCGGTGGTCAGGCGCCTGCCGGCCGCCGCAGCCGATCAAACCGTGCCGAAGGGGCGGATCGAGCGGTAGGTTGCCGGCCGCCCGCGGCGTGACAGCACCAGTTGCCACAGCTGCCCCTGACGCGAGCGGAAGAAGCCGGCGCAACTGAGCAGGTAGTAATGCCACATGCGCCGGAAGCGCTCGCCGTAGCGCTCGCGCAAGGCCGGCCAGGTGGCTTCGAAGTTCTCGTACCAGGCCATCAGCGTGCGGTCGTAGTCGGGGCCGAAGTTGTGCCAGTCCTCGATGACGAAGTCGCGCTGCACGGCGCAGGCGAGTTCGCCCGGCGCCGGCAGCTTGCCACCAGGAAAGATGTACTTCTCGATCCACGGGTCGGTGTGGGTGGCCGGCTGGTCGATGCCGATCGTGTGCAGCAGGAACAGGCCGTCGTCGGCCAGCAGCCGGCGTGCGGTGTCGAAGTAGACCGCATAGTTCTTCGGGCCCACGTGCTCGAACATGCCCACCGAGACGATGCGGTCGAAGCGGCCCTCGAGCTGACGGTAGTCGATGAGCGAGATCTCCACCGGCAGGCCGGCACAGCGTTGCTGTGCCAGGGCCTGCTGCTCGCGCGAGACGGTGATCCCCGTCACCCGCGCGCCGTGATGCCGCGCCGCATGCTCGGCCAGACCGCCCCAGCCGCAGCCGATGTCCAGCAGCGTCATGCCCGGGCGCAGCTCGAGCTTGCGGCAGATCATCTCCAGCTTGTCGGCTTGGGCCTGCTCCAGGGTGCCGGCGCGCGCCCAGTAGGCGCAGGAGTAGATCATCCGGCTGTCGAGCATCCGCTCGTACAGGTCATTGCCGAGGTCGTAGTGCCGCTCGGCCACGACGAAGGCGCGCTCTTCGCGCTGCGGGTTGGTCAGGGATGCCGCCAGCAGTGCCAGCCCCAGGCGCAGCCTGGACAGGCCGAGCGCACGCTGCTCCAGGTTGTGGCGCATCAGGCGGGTGAACATCCCGTCGAGCTGCTCGCAGTCCCAGTCGCCGTCCATGTAGGACTCGCCCAGGCCCAGCGACCAGCCGGTCAGCACGCGCCTGTAGAGCCGGCTGCGGTGCACCTGGATGTCCCAGGGGCGGTCACCGTTGAGCCGGATGTCGGCTCGCGCCAGCAGTGCCGACAGTGCCTGAGGCGCTGCGGCGGCCGCTTCCGGCGCCCCGCGGCGCGTCGTGCGCTGCGAAGAACTGCCGGGCCACGTGGTGGAGGACGTTTGCACAGGCGGACTCCTTCATTCCTGCCAATGTCCGGGCGCCCGCAAGCGCCCGACCGGAGCACGCTCAAATTGTGCAGCGATCTCCCGAATATTGCAGGAACCGCATCTCGCGCCAGGCCCGCCAGACGCCGGTGGCCGCCACCACCTGCAAAGCCGGGATGGGCGTGGTGGCGTCGTAGCGTGCCCAGAGTTCGCCCTGCGGGCTGCCCAGATAGAGCGTCGTCCCGTCGATGCGCCCCTGCACCGCCAAGGTGTCGCGCGCGTTGCCGGCATGGCCCTGGACGAACTGGTGGCGCCGGCTCAGACGCCACTGCGCGCCCTCATCGCCACACCACAGGCCTTCCAGCGCGGCCGGGACCACCCAGAGGTGAACCCGGCTGAGCTTCTCGCGTCCGACCGCCTTGTCCGGCACGTCGAGCGTCAGCGTCCGGTCGGGCAGCCAGTCGCCCATGTCCCAGTCGTGCGAGACCACGCGGGTACCCGGTGCCAGCCCGAGCAGCGCGGGCCGCAACTGCAGGTTGATCTCCTGCAGCAGGTACATCGTGATCACGCTGTAGGGCCGCAGGTCGGTTTGGAACAGGTCCTGGACGCGGAACTCGGCGCGGTCGGTCACGCCGGCGATCTCCGCGTTGCGGCGGCTCTGCTCGACCAGGTCGGGCACGATTTCCACGCCCAGACCGCTGGCGCCGAAACGACGTGCCGCCGTGATGACGATACGCCCGTCGCCGCTGCCGAGATCGATGACCCTGTCCTTCGGGCCGACCCGTGCAATCTCGAGCATCGCCATCGTCACGTGGTCGGGGGTCGTGATGAAGGGCACTTCCTCGACGACCGGCACGGGCGTGATCACCGGCGCGGTTTCACCGTTCGATGAGGCGGCATTCGGCGTTGCGGGTGCCGGTGCGGCAACGGCCGGCGCCGCGTCACCGGTCGCAGGGGCCGTCTGCGCGCCGGCCGTGCCGGCCAGGGCCAGCAGCGCCGCCGCGATCAGCCGTCGAGGGTGTCGATTCATCGCCAAGCCTCCTTCAGGGGGGTGATGCGGTTGAAGACCGGGCGGTCTGCCCGGTGGTCGACGCGATCGGCCACGAAGTAGCCGTGACGCTCGAATTGGAAGCGGTCTTCCGGTGCTGCCTGCGCCAGCGCGGGTTCGACCAGCGCCGTGACGATACGCAGGCTGTCAGGGTTCAAGGCCTGGCGGAAATCGCGTCCGCCGGCCTCCGGCTGGTCGTCGACGAACAGACGCTCGAACAGCCGCACTTCGGCCACGACCGCCTCATGCGCGCCGACCCAGCCGATGGTGCCCTTGACCTTGACCGCGTCGGCGCCCGGGGTGCCGCTCTTGGTGTCCGGCACGACGCGCGCCAGCACCTTCTCGACACGGCCCTGGGCGTCGACGACATGGCCGGTGCACTCGACGACCATGCCGTACTTCAGCCGCACACGGTTGCCGGCCACCGTCTGGCCGTCGGACAGCGTGCGCGGCGGGAACAGCCTGAAATAGCCCTTGGGCGGTTCGACGGCGAAATCCTCGCGCTCGATCCAGACCTGCGGGCCGAGCGTGAAGCGCCGCTTGCCGAGTTCCGCGCGCTGCGGGTGGGCGGGCGCCTCGCAGGGCTCCAGATGCCCGGCCCCGAAGACCTCGTCCCAGTTGACGAGTTCGAGCTTCAGCGCATCGAGCACCGCCAGGGCGCGCGGCGCCTGTGGTTCCAGGTCCTCGCGCAAGGCGATGTCGAGTACCGAAGGGTCGAGCCAGATGTTGGTCTTGCTGGCCCCGGTGGCCTCGGCCATCGCGCGCACGCTTGCCGGGGTGTAGCCGCGCCGGCGCAGTCCGTAGATCGTCGGCATGCGCGGGTCGTCCCAGCCCTGGACCAGCCCTTCGTCCACCAGCGCCTTGAGCTTGCGTTTGCTCGTCACCACGCCGTTGAGGTTCAGCCGGCCGAACTCGAACTGCCGTGGCAGCGGCCGTGCCAGCAGGCCAAGATCCGCCAGGTGCTCGAGCAGCCAGTCGTAGAAGGGCCGCTGATCCTCGAACTCGAGCGTGCAGATGCTGTGGGTGATGCGCTCCAGCGCGTCCTCGATCGGGTGCGCGTAGGTGTACATCGGGTAGATGCACCAGCGGTCACCGGTGTGGTGGTGCGTGGCGTGCTTGATGCGGTACAGCGCCGGGTCTCGCAGGTTGATGTTGGGCGAGGCCATGTCGATCTTTGCCCGCAGCACGGCCGCGCCATCGGGTAGCAAGCCGTCGCGCATCTCGCGCAGCCGCGCCAGGTTCTCCTGCGGGGTGCGGCTGCGGTAGGGGCTGTCGGTGCCGGGGGTGGTGAAGTCGCCGCGCGCGGCGCGCATCTGCTCGGCGCTTTGCTCGTCCACATAGGCCAGCCCGGCCAGCACCAGCGCTTCGGCGGCGCGGTACATGAAATCGAAGTAGTCGCTGGCTTGGTAGAGGTGGCTGCGGTGCACGCCGCCGACCTCGGCCTCCCAGTCGAAGCCCAGCCAGCGCACGGCTTCCTTGATCGCGTCGACGTATTCCTGCTCTTCCTTCTCCGGGTTGGTGTCGTCGAACCGCAGGTGGCACACGCCGCCATAGTCGCGTGCCAGCCCGAAGTTCAGGCAGATGCTCTTGGCGTGACCGATGTGCAGATAGCCGTTGGGCTCGGGCGGGAATCGGGTACGGATGCGCGCCGCGTCGAGCGGCGCGGCCGCGTGGTGCGCTGCATCGCCCGGCGAGCCGGCAAACCGCCGGCCGTCCAGCGCGTCACCCTGCAGGTCGCGCTCGATGAGGGTGCGCAGGAAGTTGGCCGGCTTCGGCGCTTCTGTCTTGTGTGTGGGAGCAGCAGGAGGCATCGAAGAATTCTAGGCGGCGCCTATGCCACGGCGCATGCAGGGCTTGTGTCCTCTGGTCGCTCGCGCAGTGAGGCCAGTCAGTCGGCCGCGCAGCGTGGCGGGCTGGTCGGTCCCGCCCGCGCTTCAACGCGCAGCCAGTTGCCGCCTCAGGTCCTCGATGCGCGCGCGGTTGACGCCCAGGTCGGATCGCCCGACCCTGGAGGCCGATCGGACCTGCACGACGCCGCCGGCCGGGTCGGCCCAGAACTCCGCGTCATCGACGAAGCGCATCCACCGCGTGGTGTAGCGGACGTAGAGATAGTCGGGTCGTGCCTGCACGACGTGTGCGCCTGGCGTGGCCTCGATCAGCCCCCGAAGGCGCGCCATCGTCGCCGTCGCGTCGCCGTCCCTCAGCGGCAGCGGATCGATCTGCGCATGCAGGTATGCCGGGCCGTGGAGCGCGGCCTGACTGTGGACGTTGTTGGATGTGGGCCGGGGCGCGGCGAGCCGTCCGTCGCGTACCCCGAGGTCCGACGGAGCCTGGCCGGACCAGGCGCCCAGCTGCCCGGCGATCAGGGGCAGCAGCACGACCGCCAGAGCGATGACGAGCGTCCAGTGCAATTTCGTCATGTGCGGTCCGAGAGAGCGTTGGCGCCATGCGGGATGCAGGCGCTATGGCATGGTGCGTTTGCGCTTGGGCCGTGGCCGTGCGGGCCCGACGATACCCGGCCGCGTCGCTGGCAGGCCCTCAACGTCGCCGTCCTCCGCCGGACAAGGACCCGAGCACGCCCCGCACGATCTGTCGGCCCACGGCCGAGCCGACGCTGCGCATCGCGCTGCGGGCGGCTGTCTGGGCCAGCCCCTCGCGCTGGCCACCGCGCGGGCCGGTGCTGCCGAACAGCAGTGCTGCCAGCCCGCCCAGCAACCCGCCGCCGTTGCCGTCGTTGCCATCGGCCTGGGTTGTGCCGGCGCTGCCACTGGCCGCGCGCCCGGCGGTCGCCGTCGGCGCCGCGCCCGGGGCGGCCCCAGCGGCCAGCTTCTCGTAGGCGGTTTCGCGGTCCACGGCTTTCTCGTACACGCCGGCCACGAGCGACCCCTCGATCAGCGCGCGCCGCTGCTCCGCAGTGGCTGGGCCGATCTGGCTGCCCGGCGGCATGACCCACAGGCGCTCGGTCATCGTCGGGCGGCCTTTGTCATCGAGCAGGCTGACCAGGGCTTCGCCGACGCCTAGCTCGGTGATCGCCGCCTCGACGTCGAGCCCCGGGTTGGCGCGCATGGTGCTGGCGGCGGACTTGACCGCCTTCTGGTCGCGCGGGGTGAAGGCGCGCAGCGCGTGCTGCACGCGGTTGCCCAGTTGCCCGAGCACGGTGTCCGGGATGTCCAGCGGGTTCTGGGTCACGAAGTACACGCCCACCCCCTTGGATCGCACCAGGCGCACGACGAGCTCGATGCGTTCGACCAGCACCTTGGGCGCGTCGTCGAACAGCAGGTGCGCCTCGTCGAAGAAGAAGACCAGCTTGGGCTTGTCGAGGTCGCCGACCTCTGGCAGGGTCTCGAAGAGCTCGGACAACAGCCACAGCAGAAAGGTCGCGTACAGGCGTGGCGCGCTCATCAGCCGGTCGGCGGCCAGGATGTTGACGACGCCGCGTCCGCGGTCGGTCTGCATCAGGTCGGCGATGTCGAGCATGGGCTCGCCGAAGAAGCGCTCGCCCCCTTGCTGCCCGATCTGCAGCAGCGCGCGCTGGATCGCGCCGATGCTGGCCGCGCTGACGTTGCCGTAGGTGGTGGTGAACTCGCGTGCGTTCTGACCCACGTATTGCAGCATCGCCCGCAGGTCCTTCAGGTCGACGATCTCCAGCGCGTGGTCGTCGGCGATCTTGAACACGAGGTTGAGCACGCCGGCCTGCGTGTCGTTGAGGTCCAGCATGCGCGCCAACAGCAGTGGGCCCATGTCGCTGACGGTCGCGCGCACCGGGTGCCCCTGCTCACCGAAGACGTCCCACAGCGTCGTGGGGCAGGCCTGCGCTTCGGGCGGCGTCAGTCCACGGTCGGCCAGCACGCGAAGCAGCTTGTCCGACGGCCGCCCGGGCTGGCTGATGCCGGTCAGGTCCCCCTTGACATCGGCCATGAACACCGGCACACCGATCCGGCTGAAGCCCTCGGCCAGGGTTTGCAGCGTGATCGTCTTGCCGGTGCCGGTGGCGCCCGTGACCAGACCATGGCGGTTGGCCAGGGAGGGCAGCAGCAGGGCCTGGACGGGGCCGCGGCGCGCGACGAGCAGTGGTTCTGGCATGGGGGAGAACTCCTGGGGATGCACCCGGTGTGGCGACTTTCGCGGGGACGCATGGCCGGCGGAACGTCGCGCCTGCGGATGGCCGCCATTGGGCCGCAGGCGGGGTCGGTAAAATCGTCGGCAGTCTAAACAACCCAATGGTGGCCCGCAGTCCGTGGTGTGTTGCACACCCGCGGTGCGTCGCTGCCGGAAAGTCACGATGGCCGGTCATTCCAAGTGGGCCAACATCCAGCACCGCAAGGGCCGCCAGGACGAGAAGCGCGGCAAGGTCTGGACCCGCGTGATCCGCGAGATCATGGTCGCGGCACGGCAGGGGGGCGGCGACATCAACGCCAACCCGCGGCTGCGGTTGGCGGTGGACAAGGCCAAGGCGGCCAACATGCCGGCCGACACCGTCAAGCGCAACATCGACAAGGCCACCGGCAACCTCGAGGGCGTCAGCTACGAGGAAATCCGCTACGAGGGCTACGGTATCGGCGGTGCCGCGGTCATCGTCGACTGCATGACCGACAACCGTGTGCGCACGGTGGCCGAAGTGCGTCACGCCTTCAGCAAGTACGGCGGCAACCTCGGCACCGAAGGATCCGTGGCTTTCCAGTTCAAGCACTGCGGGCAGTTCATCTTCGCCCCCGGTGCCGATGAGGACCGGATCATGGAAGTGGCGCTGGAGGCCGGCGCCGAGGACGTCGTCACAGGCGAAGACGGCTCGGTGGAGGTGCTTTGTGCGGCTGGCGACTTCGAGGCCGTCCGGCAGGCACTGGAGACGGCTGGGCTCGTGCCGGAACTTGCCGACGTGACGATGCGCGCCGAGAACCCGGTGGAGATCGCAGGCGAGGACGCGGTGCGGATGCAGAAGCTGCTGGACGTGCTGGAAGACCTGGACGACGTGCAGGACGTCTATCACAACGCAGCCTTTGCCTGAAAGGCGACGAGCGCTGTTCACGGCGGCGGCCTTGCGCCGTCGGTTTCTATTCCAGAGGGAACAGGTCGAGCGGGCAGTCGCCCTGCACGTCCTCGAGTGTTTCCCAGACGGGTCGGCTCAGACCGACGGGGTGCCCTGGCGATGAAGGTACTGGTGGTGGGCAGTGGCGGGCGAGAGCACGCACTGGCCTGGAAATTGGCGGCCAGCCCGCGTGTGTCCAGCGTCCTCGTGGCCCCTGGAAACGCCGGCACGGCGCTCGAGCCGGGCGTGCGCAACCTTGCGCTGACCGATCCGCAGGCGCTGGCCGACTTTGCGGCCGCAGAGAAGATCGCGTTGACGGTCGTCGGCCCCGAGGCTCCGCTGGCCGCGGGGATCGTCGATCTGTTCCGCGCACGCGGCCTGCGCATCTTCGGCCCGACGCGTGAGGCGGCCCGGCTGGAGAGTTCCAAGGCCCACGCCAAGGCCTTCATGCAGCGCCATGGCATCCCCACCGCCCACTACGCGACCTTCACCGACGCGACGGCGGCACATGCCCACATCGAGCAGCATGGTGCACCCATCGTGGTCAAGGCCGACGGCCTGGCCGCCGGCAAGGGGGTGGTCGTCGCGCTGACGGTGCCCGAGGCGCATGCGGCGATCGACGCCATGCTGCCGTCGGCCGATGCCGCGCCAGACACGACCGCAGGCCAGGCCCGGGTGGTGATCGAGGAATTCATGGAAGGCGAGGAGGCGTCGTTCATCGTCGTGTCCGACGGCACGCATGTGCTGCCCCTGGCCACCAGCCAGGATCACAAGCGTCTGCTCGACGGCGATCTCGGCCCCAACACCGGTGGCATGGGCGCCTATTCCCCCGCGCCGGTGGTCACGCCGCAGGTGCACGCGCGCGTGATGCGCGAGATCATCGGCCCGACCGTGGCCGGCATGCGCAAGGACGGCACGCCGTTCACCGGCTTTCTCTATGCCGGGCTGATGATCGACGCGCAGGGGCGCCCTCGAACGGTGGAGTTCAACGCCCGGCTCGGCGACCCCGAAGCGCAGGTGCTGCTGATGCGCCTGAAGAGCGATCTTTTCGACCTGCTGATGCACGCCACCGACGGCACGCTCGACCGGGCCGAGGTGCAATGGGACCGGCAGTTTGCGCTGGGCGTGGTGATGGCCGCGGCGGGCTACCCCGCCGACCCGCGTCGTGGCGATGTGATCGAGGGCGCGGGGTCGGGCGGTGACGTTGTGCACGTCTTCCATGCCGGCACCGCGACGTCAGAAGACGGACGCGTGCTGACCGCCGGTGGCCGCGTGCTGTGCGTGACGGCCCTCGCAGACTCGGTGCGGCAGGCGCAGCAGCGGGCCTACGAGCGGGTGGCGAACGTCTCGTTCGACGGTGCGCAGTGGCGCAGCGACATCGGCCATCGTGCCATCCGAGCGCGCTGACGATGACGGACATGACGCCCGAGGCCGCTCCGCCGCCAGCCGAGCGCCTTCCCGAGGACCTGCCTCACCGCCCGGTCCAACTCCAGGGCAGCCGTCTGGCCCGCGCGATCCTGGGTCTGTGCGGTTGGCGGGTCGATTTCGACGGCCTGCCTGCGGCGCAGGGCGTGTTGATCGTCTACCCCCACACCTCGAACTGGGATTTCGTGATCGGCATCCTGACCAAATGGTCCATCGGCATTCCGGTCGCGTTCTGGGGCAAGCACACGCTGTTCGCGATACCGCTGTTCGGTCGCTGGCTGCGCTGGGTCGGGGGTGTGCCGCTGGACCGGTCGGCGCCAGCCGGTGTGGTCAGCGAGATGGCGGCGCGCCTGGAGGCGGCGCGAGGGCAGGGCGCGTTCTTCTGGCTGGCGTTGGCGCCCGAGGGCACACGCCGATGGATGCCCGCATGGCGCAGCGGGTTTCATCGCGTCGCCCTCCAGGCCGACGTGCCGCTGGCCCTGGCCCACCTGGATTGGGGGCGTCGGCGGATCGGCGTGGGCTCCTGCCTTCGGTTGGGTGGCGACGAGGTGGCCGACATGGCGGAGATCGCACGGCGCTACGCAGATGTTCGTGGTTTTCACCCCGGCCTTGCCTCGCCGGTTCGCCTAGGATCGGGGCGTTGAGGTGCGCTCTCCGCTGTGGGCAGGCCGCAGGTGCGTGAGCAAGTTCTGCCGTGTGCCGATGCCGTGAGCTGCGCTGTGCCAGGGTATTCCCTGATGGACCGTTCTGATGCGGTCCGGCCTGATGCAGGTCATGTGCGTTTCGGATGCCGCGTGGCACAGTCGCGTCCCGCGGGCCTGCGTCCGCTGCGCGACCGGTGTTGGAAACGGCCGGTCTGAAGCTCCCGTCGAACTCCAAGGTCCGCTCCATGTCCCTTGCCACCGCCCACGCTCCGATCGACACCCAGGCCGTACGCCAGTACCTGCTGGGCCTGCAGGACCGCATCATCTCGACCCTGGAGGCCGAGGACGGCCATGCCTTCGTCAGCGACGGGTGGACGCGTGAGCCCGGCGGTCGGCTCGAAGGGGATGGGCTGTCGCGTCTGGTGGAGGAGGGTGGCGTGCTCGAGCGTGGCGGCTGCAACTTCAGCCACGTCAAGGGCCGCACCTTGCCCCCCTCGGCCACCCAGCACCGCCCGGACCTGGCCGGCGCGCCGTTCGAGGCCATGGGGGTGTCGCTGGTGATGCATCCTCGCAACCCCTACGTGCCCACGGCACACATGAATGTGCGCATGTTTGCCGCCCTGCCTGAAGGCCGGGACCCGGTGGTGTGGTTCGGTGGCGGCATGGACCTGACGCCCTACTACGGCTTCGAAGAGGATGCGCAGCACTTCCACCGCACCTGCCGGGCCGCGCTGGACCCCATCGATCCGGCCCTGTATCCACGCTTCAAGACCTGGTGCGACGAGTACTTCTTCCTCAAGCACCGCAACGAGCCTCGTGGCGTGGGCGGGGTGTTCTACGACGACTTCGCCGAACTTGGCTTCGAGGGCAGCTTTGCCATGACGCGCGCGGTGGGGGATGCCTTCATCGACGCCTACCTGCCGCTCATCCAGCGCCGCCGGCACATGCCTTACGGTGAGCGTGAGCGTGACTTCCAGGCCTATCGACGCGGCCGTTACGTCGAGTTCAACCTCGTCTTCGACCGCGGCACGCTGTTCGGCCTGCAAAGCGGCGGGCGCACCGAGAGCATCCTGATGTCGATGCCGCCGGTGGTGAAGTGGCGCTACGCCTGGAACCCCGAGCCCGGCACCCCGGAGGCGCGTCTGTACAGCGATTTCCTGCGTCCGCGGGACTGGGCTTGAGCGACTCGGGCGCGCAGACGCCGGCGGCCGCTCAGGTGCCGTTGCCGCCTGCGGGTTGGCGCCGCATCGGTGTGCTGGGCGGCAGCTTCGACCCGCCGCACCGCGCACACCGCGCACTGGCCGATCTGGCGTTGCAGGTGCTGGGGCTGGATGTCCTGTTGTGGGTGCCGGCCGGCCAGCCCTGGCAGAAGGCCGGGCGCAGACTGGCCGATGCACATCATCGCCTCGAGATGGTGCGCCTGATCGCCGCCGGGCAGCCGCGCTTTCTGATCGATCCGCGCGAACTCCGTCGCACCGGCCCGACCTACACCGTCGACACCGTGCGAGAACTGGCGGCCGAGCATCCGCAGGCCGAACTGTTCCTCGTCCTCGGTCAGGACCAGTACGGACGCTTCGACACCTGGCGCGACTGGCACGAGATCCTGCAGCGCGTGACACTGGCCGTGGCTGGGCGCGACGGCCGGCCGCCCGAGGCACCGCCGGCGCTGCGCGAGGTGGCGCACGCCGTCCGGGAACTTCCCTTGCCTGCCTTGCCGGTGGCGTCGACCGCGCTGCGCGAGGCCGCGGCACAGGGTCTGCCGGTATTGCCCGACGTGGGCGAGGCCGTGGCAGGCTATATTGCCGCCCATCATCTCTATGTGCCCAAGGAAGGCGTGACGCACTGAATGGACATCCGCAAACTGCAGCGAGCCATCGTCGATGGGCTCGAGGACGTCAAGGCGCAGGACATCCGCGTCTTCAACACCGAAGCCCTTTCGCCGCTGTTCGAGCGGGTGATCATCGCCTCGGGCACCAGCAACCGCCAGACCAAGGCCCTGGCCTCCAGTGTGCGCGAGTCCGTCAAGGCGCGCGGCCTGCCGGTGCTGCGCACCGAAGGCGAGGAGAACGGCGAGTGGATCATCGTCGACTGCGGGGCGGCTGTGGCCCACATCATGCAGCCGTCGATCCGCGACTACTACCACCTGGAGGAGATCTGGGGCGGCAAGCCGGTGCGCCTGAAGCGCGAGGCGGTCGCCACGGGCCTGCCCAAGGCGTCGGATGAGCCGATGCCCGGCAGTGCACTGCCCCAGGGCGCTGCCAAATCCGGTGCGCGCGCGCGCAAGACATCGAGCGCAGCGTCATCCAAGCCCACCGGGGCTGCCGCCAGCCCGGCGCCGCGTCCGCCGGCACGCAAGCGCCCGCCGCGCACGACGGAGGCCGCCACGGCTGCCCCGGCCGCTGCGAGGAAGGCGACGCCGAAGAAGTCGTTGTCGGCCGCCGATGCGCCCACCATGGCGCGTCGTGCGTCGCCATCGGCTGGGGCGCCTTCGCGCAAGACGGTTGCGCGCAAGACCGGCGCTGCGCCGACGACGGCGCGCAAGACGGCGCCCAGGGCGGCGCGCAAGACCGCCGCCAAGGCGGGCTGACTCCGGACAGCGGCTGAACCGGTCGCCCTTCGTACGCGCCGATGCGTCTGCTCGTCGTGGCCGTCGGTCAGCGTCAGCCGGCCTGGGCCGACGCGGCCTGGGAAGAGTTCGCCCGGCGTTTTCCCCCCGAAGCGCGGCTCGAACTGCGGGCGGTCAAGGCCGAGCCGCGCGCGGGACGCACGGTGGCGCAGTGCATGGCGGCCGAGGCGCAGCGGCTCGAGGCAGCGCTGCCGCGCGGCGCAAGGCGGGTCGTCCTGGACGAGCGCGGCAGCGCGCTGACGACGCCCGCGCTGGCCCGACGCTGGCGCGCCTGGATGGCCGACGGGCGCGATGTCGGCTTTTTGATCGGCGGGCCTGACGGCCTGGAGCCTGCGCTCAAGGCCAGCGGCGAAGAGACGCTTCGTCTGTCCGACCTGACCCTGCCGCACGCGATGGTGCGCATGCTGCTGGCCGAAGCCCTGTACCGAGCCTGGTCGCTGACGGCTGGCCACCCCTATCATCGCGAGTGATCGCCGCCGTCCACGCCCCTTCTGTGTCCTGCACCCTGCCCAGCCCGATGCCCGTTGCCGAACCCGCGCATGACTTCGTCTGGCTGGCCTCGCAGAGCCCGCGGCGGCGGCAGTTGCTTGCACAACTGGGTGTCCGCGTCGAGCTTCTGACCCCGGATGCCGCGGAGGACGCCGAGTCGCTCGAGGCCACGCGCGACGGGGAGCCTCCTCGAGACTATGTCCAGCGGGTCACGCTGGCCAAACTGGAGGCGGCGCGTCAGCGCCTGGCGCGTCGGGGCGGGCCGTCCGCGCCGATTCTGTGCGCCGACACCACGGTGGCGCTCGGACGACGCATCCTCGGCAAGCCGGCCGACGAGGCCGATGCTGCCCGCATGCTGGGCGCGCTGTCCGGCCGCACACACCAGGTCCTGACCGCCGTGGCGGTGGCGCATGCCGGCGGCATCGAGCAGCGGGTGCAAGTCTCACGCGTGCGCTTCGCACCATTGGACGCGTTGCTCATCCAGGCTTACGTGTCCAGCGGCGAGCCTGCGGACAAGGCGGGCGCCTACGCCATCCAGGGCCCGCTGGCGGGCTGGATCACGCACATCGAGGGCAGCCACAGCGGGATCATGGGGCTGCCGCTGCATGAGGCCGCCTGCCTGTTGCGCGCGGCTGGCGTTCGCATGGCCTTGTGAACCTTGTCGGCCGCATGAAGGTGGCCGCGCCGGGCCGCCGCAGGCCCTAGACTCCTGCCCGATGGCGAACCAGGACATCCTCATCAACTGGGCTCCGCAGGAGACCCGCGTGGCCGTCGTCGAGAACGGCGCCGTCCAGGAGCTGCACGTCGAGCGCACGCTCGAGCGTGGCATCGTCGGCAACGTCTACCTCGGCAAGGTCTCGCGCGTGCTGCCCGGCATGCAGAGCGCCTTCATCGACATCGGCCTGGACCGTGCCGCCTTCCTGCACGTGGCCGATCTGCTGCCCGGCACGCCTTTCGGGCGCCGTGCCGACGATGCGCCGCCGGTGCCGATCGAGCGTCAGGTGTTCGAGGGCCAGACACTGACCGTGCAGGTGGTCAAGGATCCGATCGGCTCCAAGGGCGCGCGGCTGTCCACTCAGATCAGCATCGCCGGGCGCATGCTGGTCCATCTGCCGCAGGACCAGCACATCGGCATCTCGCAGAAGATCGGCTCGCCGGAGACGCGCGAGCAGTTGCGCGCACGCATGCAGGCCCTGGTGGGCACGCCAGAGTCCGGCGGCGGGGGAGGCTTCATCCTGCGCACCAATGCCGAAGAGGCGACCGACGCCGAACTCGCCGAGGACATCGCCTACCTGCGCAAGACCTGGGCCCTGCTGCGCCAGCGCGCCATCACCCAGCCCCCCGGCACCCTGCTGCACCAGGACCTGAACCTGACCGAGCGCGTGCTGCGCGACTTGTGTACCGAGGCCACACAGTCCATCCGCATCGACTCGCGCATGCAGTTCGACGCGCTGCAGGCCTTCGGCCGCACCTACATGCCGCAGGTGCTCGGCAAGCTGGAGCATTACCGGGGCGAGCGGCCCATCTTCGACCTGTTCGGCATCGAAGAGGATGTGGCGCGGGCGCTGGGCCGCCGGGTCGATCTCAAGAGCGGCGGCTACCTGATCATCGACCAGACCGAGGCCCTGACCACGGTGGACGTCAACACCGGGGGCTTCGTCGGCGCACGCAACTTCGACGACACCATCTTCAAGACCAACCTCGAGGCTGCCGGTGCGATCGCCCGTCAGTTGCGCCTGCGCAACCTGGGCGGCATCATCATCGTCGACTTCATCGACATGACGCGCGAGGAACACCGTCAGGCGGTCCTGGCCGAGTTGCGCAAGCAACTGGCGCGCGACCGCACGCGCACCACCGTCAGCGGCTTCAGCGCGCTGGGCCTGGTGGAGATGACCCGCAAGCGCACGCGTGAGAGCCTGGCACAGATGCTGTGCGAGCCCTGCCCCACCTGCGAAGGGCGCGGCCAGGTCAAGACCACGCGCAGCGTGTGCTACGAGATCCTGCGTGAGATCCTGCGCGAGGCCCGGCAGTTCTCGCCGCGCGAATTCCGCGTCGTCGCGCCCGCGGCGGTGGTGGAGATGCTGCTGGACGAGGAGAGCGTGCATCTGGCAGGCCTGAGCGAGTTCATCGGGCGACCGATCTCGCTCGGTGCCGAGCCTGCCATGGGGCCGGAGCAGTACGACATCGTGCTGGTGTAGGCGATGGCGTCCATCTCTGGGTCGGACAGCACCGCCCTACGCCGTTCAGGCACAGCGCCACCAAGCCTCAGCGTCGATCCCGCTCGCAGGCCGTGAGCACCGTCGTGCCGCCGTCGCTCGGCAGCCAGTGCGACATCGGCCGGCAGCCGTCAGCCAGGCACAGCTCGTAATCCGGCACGAACTCCGAGCGCGACAGGTGCAGTGCCGGCAGCGGATCGGCGCGCGCCGGGTACTCGAACCACCCGTCGCGCCACCGCGCGTTCTCGCCCGGCTCCATCCCCGCGCCCGAACCCCGTACGCGTGCACGCTGGGGTGACAGCGCCGGCGCACCGCCGGCGGCAGACGCGGCGATGCGGTAATCCTCTTCCCAGCGTACCTTCTCGATGCTGTGCGTCCAGGCCAGCGTGAACGCCTGCGCTTCGACGAAGACGCCCGTCTGTCCACCCAGCAGCAGTGCCAGGCACAGCCCGACGACTGTCATGGGCGCATCACGGCGCTGCGACGCTGCGTCAAGTGGCGATCTGCCGTGCCTGACGTCGGGTGCGCCAGGCGTGCCAGCCCACGAAGGCGGCCACCAATGCCAGCCCGATCTCGTCGGTGACCGGCAACGCCACGACGAGGAAGCTGGCGGCCACCACGGCCAGCACCCGCTCCCACCAGGCCAGCGGTGACAACAGGAAGCCGATGGCGCCTGCGCCCCACATCCCGATCGCGATCAGGGCCTTGAAGACGATCCACAGCGTGTCCACCCAGCCGCCCGCCTGCAACATCAGGGCGGGTGCATACACCGCCATGTACGGCACGATGAAGCCTGCGATCGCCACCCGGATCGCCTGCATGCTGATCTTCAGGCCTTTCTCGCGCGCGATCGGCGCCGCGGCGAAGCAGGCGAGCGCCACCGGTGGCGTCAGGTCGGCCATGATCCCGAAATAGAAGACGAACATGTGCGAGACGATCAGCGGCACGCCCAACTCGAGCAGCACGGGCGCGGCGATCGAGCTCGTGATGATGTAGTTGGGGATCGTCGGGATGCCCATGCCCAGCACCAGGCAGGTCAGCATGGTCAGCAGCAGCGCCAGGAACAGGCTGTGGCGGCCGATCCCGATGATGTAGCCGCCCAGTTCTGCCGCCACGCCTGTCAGGTTGATCACCCCGATGATCACGCCCACCAGCGCGCAGGCCACGGCCACTGGCAGCGCATGGCGTGCGCCGTCGACGAGGGCGCGCACCGCCAGCGCCCGCGTGTCACCGCCGGTGCGCCGCAGCCAGGTGACGGCCACGAGCACCGCTGTGACGACGAAGAAGGTCATCACCCCGAACTCGAGAAAGCCGGCGCAGGCCAGACCCAGCAGCACCCAGAACAGCACGCGCAGCGCCGTCCCCTGCACGCCGGAGGCCACCGCCGCGCCGAAGATCAGGATGACGGTCAGGCCCAGGCCCACCGAGCCGGAGAACAGCGGCGTGTAGCCGGAGAACAGCAGCGCCACCAGGCCGGCCAGTGGCAGCAGCAGGTACCAGCGCTCGCGCACGGCCGTCCACGGGTTGGGGCACTCTTCCTTCGGCAGTCCCAGCAGTTGCTTGCGGCCCGCTTCCAGATGGACCATCCAGAACGCCGTGACGAAGTAGAGGATGGCTGGAATCACTGCAGCCTTGACGATCTCCAGGTAAGGCACGTTGATCGTCTCGGCCATGATGAAGGCCACGGCCCCCATCACCGGCGGCATGATCTGCCCACCCATGCTCGAGGTGGCCTCCACCCCACCTGCAAACGCCGGGCTGTAGCCGAAGCGCTTCATCAGCGGGATGGTGAACTGCCCCGTGGTGACGACGTTGGCCACGCCGGACCCGTTGATCGTGCCCATCAGGCCGGAAGAAATCACAGACACCTTGGCCGGACCGCCGCGCGTGTGGCCCACGGTGCCCATGGCGAAGTCGTTGAACAGCCGGATCATTCCGGCCTGCTCGAGGAAGGCGCCGAACAGGATGAACAGGAAGATGTAGGTCGACGACACGTAGGTGGGCGTGCCGTAGATGCCCTCGGTGCCGAAGCCGAGGGTGCTGACGATCTGGTCGAGGCCATAGCCGCGGTGCGCCAGAGCGCCCGGCAGGTGCTGGCCGAATATCGCGTAGGCCAGGAAGGCGGCACAGATCAACGGCAGTCCGAGGCCCATCACGCGTCGCGCGGCCTCGAAGACCAGCACGATGGCCGCCAAGCCGATGACCCAGTCGATCGGCACCAGTTCACCGGCACGCAGGGTCAGGTCGGCTTCGAAGACCCACTGGTAAAGACCGGTGGCAAACCCCAGGATGCCGAGCCCCCAGCCTATCGAGCGCCCGGTGAACCGCAGCGCGCCTTCACGGTCGCCGAAAGGCGGGTACAGCGTGAAGATCAGCAGGAGGACGAAGCCGACGTGGATGGCCCGGATGACCTGGCTGGACAAAGGGTGGAAGGCGGCCATCCAGAGTTGGAAGGCCGAAAACGCGATGGCGATCCAGAAGGCCGCGCCTGCAAGCGTGCCGTGGGGGATGTCCTTGTTGTCGCTCACAGAGCCACCTTCAGATCACAGCGTGGGCGACGCCGCCGCAGGTCGTCCAAACCTGCGGCGGCGTGTCGGGTCAG